>CAKKRL010000037.1 GCA_919902655.1 Thermodesulfovibrionia bacterium | reverse complement strand
CCTAAAAGGAAAAAACCGAGGGTGTGAGATGTTTGAAAGAAGAAGAATATTACTCTTCCTTGCGGTAATCGGCCCTGGAATCATTACAGCAAATGTTGATAATGATGCCGGTGGTATTGCAACCTATTCAGTTGCAGGGGCAAGGTTCGGATACAGCCTCCTCTGGGTATTGATCCCTACGACGATCGCCCTTATCGTTATCCAGGAGATGGTGGCAAGGATGGGGGTTGTAACAGGGAAGGGTCTGTCAGAACTTATAAGGGAGGAGTACGGGGTTAAGTCTGCCTTCTTTATAATGCTTGCCCTTCTTGTTGCAAACTTCGGAACTACGATAGCAGAATTTGCCGGATGGGCCGCAAGTATGGAGGTTTTTGGAATGACAAGGTATATAACAGTCCCTTTCATGGCCCTGTCCATATGGTTCCTCGTAATAAAGGGCAGTTTCAGAATTGTCGAAAGGGTACTCCTTGTAGCATGTCTTCTTTACATGGGTTATATCATATCGGGATTCCTTTCGAGACCTGACTGGTTAAAGGTAGCAACACATACATTTATACCAACATTCAAATGGGACAGGGATTTTATAATGCTGACGATAGCGATCATTGGCACAACCATAACCCCCTGGATGCAGTTCTATCTCCAGTCATCTATAGCTGAGAAGGGTATAAAGAAGGAGCAATATAAGACATCGAGGCTCGATGTTATCATAGGATGTTCAATGACTAATATTATAGCCTTTTTTATTATAGTTACCTGTGCAACAACCCTCTTCCCGCTCGGGATAAAGATAAACGATGCCTCCGAGGCCGCCATAGCACTAAAGCCATTAGCAGGAGATTATGCCTCTACCCTTTTTGCAGTAAGTCTTGCGAATGCATCCATCTTAGGGGCGATCATAGTGCCCTTAGCAACAGCCTATTATATCTGTGAGGCCATGGGATGGGAGGCAGGCGTGAACAAGACCTTTAAAGAGGCACCGCAGTTCATGGGGATCTATACGGCCCTGATACTCATTTCTGCATTGATTATTCTTATTCCCAGGGCACCGCTCGTACTCCTTATGATTCTATCATCGGTACTAAATGGAATTATTCTCCCCTTTATCCTTATCTTTGCAGTCCTCCTCGTAAATAAAAGGAGCATTATGGGAGAGCATGTAAATTCGAAGACATATAACTATGTTGCATGGGGGACGGTTATTGTTATGATAGGTCTATCACTGATTCTGGCAATAACGATTGTATACAGGTAGTCCTTGCCCTCATGATTCCTCCACTTTAGAACCTTTTTTACTATACCCTTGCGTAATTCGGGTTAAATTATCATAACTCCAACAAAATACTTTTCACATCTCGACACGGGTAACAACACCATGGAGCTTACGGGACGGTAGTTTATAAAATTGGACGAATGGAGGGGTTACCTTTTTCAGTATCGAAAATATTTTCCATCTCAGTCTTCTTGTAACAATGTCCTCAATGCCATAGAATATTGTCTTTTCCTCAATCCCTGCCTCTCTCAATATATCCTCGACATCAACGACCTCCATATATCCAAACTGTATCTCAAAGTTCCTGAGACCCTTTGCAATCTCTTCTTTAAAGAAACCTGTAACACCAAAAGGATCCGGACGCTTGACTATTGATACAAAAATATTGTCTTCATAGATGATACTGTGATAGAACATCGTCTGTGTAATGTAGAAGGGTATCTCATTAATGTCCTTTAAAAGGAAAAGGGCGGTCCCTTTGATCGTTCCTGTAGTGGCGTAGGCCCTGTTGAATTTATGAAGGAACTCTTCCAGCGAGATAAACTTCATCATCCTGTAAAGCCTCTTCTGCCCACGGGTATAAAGCATTATGATCACAAAGGGAATGAGGGCAAGTATTAATGACCAGTATCCACCATGAGGTATCTTATATAGGTTCGCAGTAAGATATGCTATATCAACAGATGTAACAATGAGGGAAATGATCGAGAGTATCGGTTTCTTCCTGAGATAGAATATCCATGTCATCATAATTCCTGTCAGGGTCATTGTTCCTGTAACAGCAAGGCCATAGGCAGCAGCGAGACGGTGGGATTCCCTGAATTCAAACATAATGTAAAGGACAGAGATCAACAGAAACCAGTTGACAAAACCTAAGTATATCTGAGACCTCATTTCGGTAGATGTATATTCGACCTTAAATAAGGGCATAATTCTGGCATTTATACCCTGATAGACAATGGAGAACATACCACTTATCATTGCCTGCGATGCTATAACTGTGGCAGTAATGCTCAGAATAAGAAATGGAATATAAAGAATCGTTGCGTGATGGAATACCATCTCAAAAAGCACATTCTTTGCATCAGGGTGCTGGATGACAAATGCACCCTGCCCGAGGTAATTCAATAAAAGGGCGATAAATACAAAGTACCATGCCCTGACAATAGGCTTTCTGCCCAGATGTCCCATATCAGCATATAATGCCTCTCCACCTGTTGCACAGAGGATAACCTCAGAAAGCACAAAGAACCCGGCAATACCATTCTCATAGAGGAACTTAAAGGCATAATAGGGATTAACAGCCATCATTACAGAGGGGATTTGAAGTATTGAAACGATCCCTGAAACTGCCAGGGATAAAAACCACAAAACCATCAAAGGCCCAAATGCACCTGAAACTCTCTCTGTCCCCTTTTTCTGAAAGACAAACAGGGCTATTGCAATTATACCTGAAATAAGAATGAGGATCTCCTGCCTTGTTGTCTCAAATCCAGGAATCAGAAGGAATCCCTCAACAGCACTGAGTATGCTTATGGCAGGGGTGATTACACCATCGCCTATGAAAAGGGCTATGCCTATAAAAGAGAGCAGGGTAACGAATGCCACCTGCCTGCCTGATTTAAGAAGGGGAATAAGTATTTCTCTTAAGACGATAGTTCCTCCCTCGCCCTTTTCCCCGAGACTCATGGCAAGCCATGCATACTCAACAGTTACAAGTATTATTAATGTCCAGACAATGAGTGAGAGGACACCCATCACATGCTCTGGAGTTGGCTTTGTAAGAAGAAATATGACGGTAAGGGTGTATATGGGACTCGTCCCGATGTCTCCGAAGACAAGTCCGAGGGACTTTATTATTCCTTTTACAGGTGAGTCTTTCTCAAGCATGATTTAGGTATATCTGCAATAAGAAACTTTCAAAAACTCGATATTATAATATTTTCTCGTCGAACTTTACATAAACGTTTTATTATGCCTAGACTTAAGATAAAGGTTTTGCAACTTTTGTAGAGATTAAAAATCCGCACAACATAAGAATAGCATCCGCGGGAAAAGGTAATCCAATGCCTCCAAGGATAAGAAGTATAAAAAGTCCTATGTAGGGGAAATGCCCTGTAATAGCTGAAATACTGTCCATGGGTTATATCAGAATCTTTAGATGCTGTGAACCAGATATATTACGAGAAAGATTCCAATTGCAAGAACAGAGATGGTGAGTAATATGTCGAGTATTAAGGATGACCGATAGGTATCTTCGTCTATCTGCTTTTCTACCTTCTTGTATCTGATGAACGAAAGCACTCCCATCAGCGCGCCAAGGGCAACAAGGGATATGCCGAGTGCGGCTGAATAGCCTCGGGAAGGAAGTGAAACCTCCTTGCCCAAGAAATAGGATACCTGCTTAACAAAGATTGAAAATCTCTCGACAACAAAACCGAATGCCATTATCCCGATGCTCGTCCTTATCCATGCAAGGAATGTCCTCTCATTCGCCATGTGAACACGGCGGTTGCGAATCTTTACAGTTTTCTTCTCTTTATCCATTTCTATCAATCCAGGGTCAGACATGATAACCTCCTCTTTGTTCATTATTTATGGGAAAGGATTTTAATAATTATACACCGTATGAGATCTTTATTGAATAAAAAAAACCCCTCATCCTGAATCAAATTCAGGACTTTGGGGCTTTATTCTAATCTACCGCACACAGAGTGCGGCTATATTATTATTGATTACGTCTTCACCACAAGCACAGGGCATGGAGAGTGTCCGATGACTTTTTCAGTGACGCTTCCCATGAGGAGCCTCTTGAGTCCAGTTCTCCCATGAGAGCCCATGACAATTGTATTTATATCCTGTTTCCTTGCGAGGTCTGTTATTGCCAGATAGGACTCACCTTCTCTAACAAAGGTCTCTGTTTTTATCTCTACAGACTCTGCCTGTTTTTTTACATCCTCCACATAACCCTTTGCCTTCTTTATCATATCATCCACGACCTGCGGGGCCTCTCCATAAAACTCGGCAGGGACATCAACAACAGATATCACCTTCAGCTCTCCTCCGTATGATTTGGCAAAGTCAATAGCCCTTCTTGTAGCAGCGATACTGTATTTCGACCCATCTGTCGTAAGGAGGATCCTCTGCCATCCTATTGATGTGTCCCTCGGAACGACAAGGACATCGGTATTACTGTAGCCGATAACCGTAGCAGTTACATTTCCAACAAGCACCCTCTCAAGGCGGCGGAGGCCCCTTCTCCCCATGACAATGAGGTCACAATTTTCTGCATTTGCAAGATCAATAATCCTTTCATAAGGTTCGCCTTCCTCACATACAGTCTTTATTAAACCCCGTTCGATCTCAGCAATCTCCTTAGCTTTTGAGAGGGCATCTTCATAAGGCTTCCTCATGGAGGCAATAATATTTCCGACCGCGAGTAAATCCAAATCACCTGTATAATGAGGGACAACCGAGACCACGGTAATCCAGCTCTTCTCATTTGTGGCAAGTTTAAGAGATTCCCTAAGTGCATGGAGGCTTGTCTCTGAACCGTCAATCGCAACAAGTATCTTCTTATATCTTCCCATGACCGAGAGCTTCTTTTGTGGCTATTTTTTCTGTCTTGATTCCCTTCCACATCGCCTTAAGAACTATGAAGGCGCCAA
>CAKKRL010000036.1 GCA_919902655.1 Thermodesulfovibrionia bacterium | reverse complement strand
AGTCTTCCACATCCTTTGTGATGGGTCCTATCTGGTCAAGGGATGAGGCAAAGGCCACGAGTCCGTATCGTGAGACCCTTCCATAAGTAGGCTTCAACCCTACTACCCCGCAGCATGCGGCAGGCTGTCTTATGGAGCCACCTGTGTCAGAGCCAAGCGCGGCTATACACTCATCCGAGGCAACTGCTGCAGCAGAGCCGCCGCTGCTTCCTCCTGGTATTCTATCGAGGTTCCAGGGATTCCTTGTAGGCCCCAGGACAGAGTTCTCCGTAGAAGACCCCATTGCAAACTCGTCCATATTTGTTTTTCCCAGAAGGATATAACCTGCATCTTTAAGCCGCCTTGTTACTGTACTCTCATAGGGAGGGACAAAATTTCCGAGGATATTTGAGGAACAGGTTGTTCTGATTCCATCAGTGCAGATATTATCCTTTATTGCAAGAGGGACTCCAAGAATTGAACTTGACCCTTGCCACATGACCCCTGTCTTAAGCATCCTGTCAGCTTCTTCAGATTCCTTCAGTGCTGTATCACGGGTGATTGTGATATAGGCACTGATCTTCCCTTCTGCCTTATCTATCCTCGAGAAGACTGATTCTGTGAGTTCTCTTGATGAGATCTCACCTCCCGCAAGGAGTTCTGAGGCCTGATGTATTGTAAGTTTATGGAGACCTCTATCGGATGACCCTGTTTTTTTCATCCAGCTTTACTATCCTGGGTGAGAAGCCTTTACTCAGTTCTTCTTCTGTAAAAGCCTCGTAGCAAAATACGATAACCTTATCTCCAATAACACCCTTCCTCGCTGTTGGACCGTTCAGGCAGATTACCCCCGAGCCCTTTTTGCCAGGTATCACATATGTCTCGAATCTTTCACCATTGTTGATATTTGAGACCATCACCTGCTCGTAGGGGAGTATCCCTGCCTCATTGAGAATCTTCTCATCAACTGTGAGGCTACCCTCGTATTCGAGGTTAGCCTCTGTTACTGTAGCCTTATGTATCTTTGACCTGAGCATGAGCCTTAACATAACATTTCTCCGTGAACAGTGAATAGTGAACAGTTTTAATAGATTTAAAACTTTGAACTCTGAACTTTGAACTTTGAACTTTTTTCATTCTATTATCTTCGGCACCCTGTAAAACTCCTCTGTCCTGTCAGGGGCATTTGAAAGGGCCTTTTCCCTCGGTAATGATTCCTTTATTTTATCTTCCTTAAAGATATTCTGGATTGGCAAGACATGGGAGGTCGGCTCTATATCTTTTGTATCCAGCTCATTCAGTTTTTCCACATAAGTAAGGATGCTGTTCAATTGTTTTGTGAAGACCTCCTGCTCCTCCTCGCTCAGCTCCAGCCTTGCCAGTTTTGCAACATGCCCTACTTCTTTTTTTGTTATCTTAGCCATAATGTTATCCTAAATCCCCCCATCCCCCCTTTATTAAAGGGGGGGCGAGGGGGGATTACTCCACCGTCACACTTTTCGCCAGGTTCCTCGGCTGGTCCACATCGCTACCCCTCAACAGTGCCATATGGTAAGCAAGGAGCTGGAGAGGTATTGTAAGGAGTATAGGGGTAAGGTAACGGCTCATCTCAGGTATATAGATTACATGGTTTACCTTTGATGCTATCTCGTTGTCCCCTTCGGTTGCCAGGGCGATCACTATCCCTCCCCTCGTCTTTACCTCCTCTATATTTGACAGCACCTTTGCGTAAACAGAATCTTTCGGTGCAAGTACTACGACAGGGAGATTTTCATCTATAAGTGCAATAGGGCCATGTTTCATCTCCCCTGCAGGATACCCCTCAGCATGAATATAAGAAATCTCCTTAAGTTTAAGCGCCCCCTCAAGGGCAACAGGGTAATTAAACCCCCTGCCCAGATATAGAAAATCACTTGCCTTTAAATATAGCTGTGCTATCCTTGCTATCTCCTCTTCACTTCCGAGGACCTTCTCAACGAGCTGAGGGACCCTTACAAGGTCATCGAGTAGCCTCTGTACATCCTCAGCCCCTATTTTATCCTTTATCCTGCCGAGATGAAGCGATAGGAGAAAAAGGGCTGTAAGCTGTGAAGTAAATGCCTTAGTGGATGCAACCCCGATTTCCGGCCCTGCATGTGTATAGATAACGCCATCTGCCTCTCTTGAAGATGTGCTCCCCACAACATTACATACAGTCAATACCCTTGCACCAAGCCTCTTTGCCTCTCTCTGGGATGCCAGTGTATCTGCAGTCTCGCCGGACTGGGTAATAGCAACAAAGAGTGTACTTTTATCTATAATAGGCTCCCTGTATCTGAATTCTGATGCTATATCTACTTCTGTCGGTATCCTCGCTATGTCCTCTATCATGAACTTTCCTATAAGTGCCGCATGCCATGAAGTTCCGCAGGCAACGAGATAGACCTTCTCGATCTTTTTTATATCTTCATCGGAAAGCCCAATTTCATCAAGATAGATCTTCCCGCTTTCATGAGATATCCTGCCTCTTATCGTATCCATTATTGCCCTTGGTTGTTCGTATATCTCCTTCAGCATGAAATGTTTATACCCCCCTTTTTCTGCCATAACAGGATTCCATAATATTTTTTTTACCTCTTTTTCAACTGTGTTACCTTTAAGGTCTGTAACTATAACCCCGTCAGGAGAAAGGATTGCTATTTCTTCATCTTCAAGAAAAATCACATCCCTTGTATAATTAAGAATGGCCGGTATATCAGAGGCTATGAAGAACTCTCCCTTTCCGAGGCCGATAATAAGGGGGCTTCCGTTCCTTGCGGCAACGAGTTTATCAGGGTAGTCCTGATTGATAACACCTATGGCATAGGACCCTTTCACCTCCTTTAATGCCTCCCTTACAGCCTCTTCCAATTTAATTCCCTTTTTAGTGTATCTCTCGATAAGATGACATAGTACCTCTGTATCAGTCTCGGATTTGAAGTCATGACCTTCTGCCTGCAGTTCCTTTTTTAAATGGAGGTAGTTCTCGATTATCCCGTTATGGACAAGCACGAGATTACCTGCCCTGTGCGGATGGGCGTTTTCCTCGGATGGCCTTCCATGGGTTGCCCACCTTGTATGACCGATACCGATAAATCCCTTCAGGCTTTCTCCCTGGATGGCCGATTCCAGATTCTTAAGTTTCCCGGCGCATCTCCTTACCTCGATCCTCCCGTTCATAAGAATGGCCACACCTGCAGAGTCATACCCCCTGTATTCAAGCCTTTTCAGGCCTTCTATCAGGATTGGTACAACATTCTGCTTACCTATATATCCGATAATCCCGCACATGATTAAAACCGTGAACCGTGAACCGCCCGCCCCGCTTCTCCGTAGGATCCTGTAGAGCGGAGCGAGGCCGGGGTGAACAGTGAACAGTTGTAATAATTAATCGTTTTTATCCTTTCCTCTTTTTAACTTTCAACTCTGAACTCTGAACTCTCAACTTTCTTTTAAGTGCCCATCCTTTCCTGTTTACCTGATCAACCCTGCTCATTGCAAGGGCATCCTTCGGGACGTCCATTGTTATAGTAGAGCCTGCCGCTATCACCGCCCCCTTCCCTATTCTCACAGGGGCTATGAACTGTGTATCGCTTCCCACGAAAACCTCATCCTCTATAACAGTCGGGTATTTGCTGAACCCATCGTAATTACAGGTGATGGTGCCCGCCCCGATATTTACACCCTTCCCTATCGTTGCATCACCTATATAACTCAGGTGCATTGCCTTAGAACCTTCTCCAACAGAGGATTTCTTTACCTCCACAAAATTCCCTATCTTTGCACCCTTCTTTATAACACTTTCAGGCCTGAGCTGTGCAAAAGGCCCTATAGTTGCCCTGTTTCCTATCTCCCCTTTTGCAATAAGACAGCTATCCTTCACAACCACACCATCTCCGAGACGGCTGTCAATAATCCTCACATTGGGATAGATGACACAGTCTTCACCGATCGAGGTAACCCCCTCGAGGAATGTATTTGGATAGATAATACTATCCCTTCCGATAGAAACCGAAGGGCCTATATATGTATTTGAAGGGTCAATGATCGTCACGCCGTTCAGCATAAGGTCATTTAGTTTCTTTCCTCTCAGGTATCTCTCTGCATCGGCAAGCTCTTTCCTTGTATTTATCCCCATGACCTCAACAGGATTCTCCGCAGAAACAGCCCCTACCCTTTTCTTCCCCCGGACTGCAATCTCAATAACGTCGGTGATATAATACTCACTCTGGACGTTCTCTCTTTTCACGCCTTTAAGCGATCTGAAAAGGAATTCCTTCTCTGCTGCATAGATACCTGTATTTATCTCCCTTATCTTCCTCTCCTCTTCTGTAGCGTCCCTCTCCTCAATCACTCTTATAATCCTGCTATAGGCATCTCTCAGAACCCTGCCATAACCGGATGGATCAGTAATAACCGTTGTTATAAATGTAAGATCATTTCCCCTCTCACTATGATCCCTCAGGAGAAACCTCAGGCTTCCCTCCTTTACGAGCGGGACATCGCCGCTAAGGATCAGTACAGTCCCATTGAAACCACTGAGGGACTTTTCAGCCTGTTGAACTGCATTAGCTGTTCCAAGGAGGTCCTTCTGTTTCACAAAACTGATCTTCGGAGATTCACTTATACATGCCTTAACCTCTTCTGCCTGGTTTCCTATAATAACGACTATCTTTAAGGGTGCGAGGGAGATAGCCTTTCTGACCACATACCTTATCATCGGCTCTCCAGCCAGGGTATGCAGGACCTTTGCTTTTTTTGACCTCAGCCTTTTCCCTATACCGGCCGCTAAGATTATTACAGCTAAGCTTTTCAATTTTTCTTCGCCCCGGCCAGAGACTCATCCCTAACCTGAGTTGCCTCTGTCAGTATGGTATGAGGGGTAGCTATGCCTCCTGACAGTATGATCTTTACCCCTTCCTCAATAGAGATACCGGTATTAATAATATCCTCTTTCCTGGCCATAATTATTTCCCCTAAATATAAGTGGTTTGTTGGCACATAGACAGAACTTAAAGACTCCTTGCAATCTCCCTCAGGCGTTTTTAGAACGCATTCATTGGTAAGAAAACCGAAGGAATAAAGTCCCTGCCTCGGATACTCTACTATAACAAACTTTTTGAAGGATGTGTGGCTGTCAGGAGAAAATGCATCCACAAGCTGTTTTGTAGGGCTGTAGATACTTCTGAAAAAGGGGATCCTTAGTATCCCTTTTTCTAACCAGTCAATGACCTTCCTGCCTACAACATTCGTCGAAATAATACCCAGAAGAAAAATCATTAGAATAGTAGCCACAAAACCGAGGCCCGGAAAATGTCTCCCTAACATGCTGTCCAGCGCAGGAGAGAGAAGTCCATCAACAAACCTGAAAAACCATTCCAGCACAAGAATAGTTATAATTGCAGGTATTGATACAAAGAGGCCGGCTATGAATTTTCTCTTGAATGTGGCCCTTATGGACCCCATATAAAATCCCGTTTTTTCCATATGTTAGATAAATAATCATACTAATTTTGTCTATAATTTGCAAGGGCTTTCTGCTCCACAGGATCCTGCGGAGAAATATTAAAAGTGGTATAATATAAACCAAGAAAGGAGGAAGAAAGATGGCTATATGTAAAAGACTTAAGGATTTCTTAGATAAAAATAAGGTTAAATATCAGGTTGCCGGCCATCCGGAGGTCTATACGGCACAGGAGATCGCTGCTGCCCTTCATGTCCCCGGCAAGGAACTTGCCAAGGTAGTAATAATAAAGGCAGTCGAAGACCCGACCCATAGGAGTGAAAGGTTTGTTATGACTGTCCTCCCTGCAAGCTGGAGGATAGATATGGCAAGGTTAAAAGATGCCTTAAAGGCAAAAGAGATAAATCTCGCCACCGAGAAGGAATTCGAATCCCTTTTCCCTGACTGCGAGGTAGGCGCCATGCCCCCTTTCGGGAACCTTTACGGAGTTGATGTCTATGTAGA
>CAKKRL010000035.1:5824-13539 GCA_919902655.1 Thermodesulfovibrionia bacterium | reverse complement strand
GTGTTCACAGAGACCTTCCTATAGTACTTGAGGACCAGATAAAGATATGCGAAAGGCCAACCGTTATAGCCATATGTCCCACTGCAGCTATAAAGCCAAAAGGGGAATTTAGCGTCTCGATAAGTGCTGAAAGATGTATACACTGTGGGGCATGCACAATGCATTGTGAGGCTATATTGACTGGTGATCCAAAACTCGATGGTTTTGCGGTATGTGTCGGAGGTAAGGCCTCAAATACTGGCAGTGGCCCTGATCTCGGAAGGATTGTAATACCTTATCTTCCAAACAACCCTCCGAAATGGCAGGAGGCCGTTGACGCCGTTCTCCAGATTATGAATGCATGGAGAAAAGATGCTGAGCCGGATGAGAGGGTGAAAGAGTGGATAAACAGGATAGGATGGGACAGGTTCTTCCAAAAGGCCGGGATAAAGGTTAGCGTGAAGGATGTTGACGGCTATATCTATGGTAATGAATTTGCAAGGTCAGACCTCAGGTTCGGCTGGTAGACTTGACTAATAATGATTTTGCTGTTATATTGAATATATGGCAGATAGAACAGTAACACTTGATGTAAGAGAGGTACCGCCCTGGGAGCGGCATCCCAAGATCTTTGAGACCTTCGATGGACTGCAGTTAGGGGAGACTCTGATGCTCATCAATGACCATAACCCGAAACCCCTTCACTACGAATTCATCCATGAAAGGGAAGGGCAGTTTGAATGGACATCCGAGGAGAAGGGGCCGAGGGAATGGGTAGCGATGATTAAAAAGGTTAAGTGAGCGAATCCCTGAACCAAATGGTACAGGGCGAATCAAAGGGTCTCAAGATTAAGATTCATGGCAGCCCGGCTGATCGATGGAAGAAAAGTAGCATCAGATCTTAAGAAGGATATAAAAAAGGATGTTCTAAGGCTCAGATCTAAGGGAATAAGCCCCTGCCTTGCAGTATTATACGATACAACAACCCCACGCTCAAAGAAGTATGCTGATTTAAAAAGGATGGCATGTGATGAGGAAGGAATTGACATCCTCGTCCATGCCGTTCAGAAAAAAGAAACAGAGAAATCCCTCATCAATCTCATCAGAAGACTCAACAACGTCCCTGAGGTAAACGGTATACTCCTTCAATTCCCATTCCGCAAAATTTTTAATGAGAAAAAAATAGCAGAACAGATCACACCAGAAAAGGATATAGATGCCTGTGGCCCTTATGCTATGGGAAGACTCTTCATTGATGATCCGTTATTTATACCATGCACACCATATGGAGCGATGAAGATGCTTGATACTTACAGGATAAACCCGAACAGGAAAAGGGCAGTTGTTATTGAAGGAAGCAGCACAGGAAGATCTCTCGCCCAGCTCCTTATGAGGAGAAAGGCGGTTGTCACCATATGTAATGCAGAAACAATAAACCTAAAAGAAGAATGTCTCATGGCAGATATACTCTGTGTTGAGGCAGGGAATCCAGGGATGGTTACTGCTGATATGGTTAAAAAGGGCGCTGTGGTTATTGACCTTGGAATGAATGTAACCCCTGAAGGTAAAATAAAAGGGGATGTGGATTTTGATTCTGTAAAGAAAAAAGCCTCCTATATAACTCCTGTACCCGGAGGCTCAGGGCCGATGACAATTGCGATGATATTGCATAATACGGTCCTTGCTGCAAAGATGCAGGCAAAAAATAATGCTTGACCTTTATAAGATTATATGCAATAATACCAACGAAGCTTCGGAAGTTTTTGTTGTACATAACCGCAAAGACTTTAGACTTTGCGGTTTTTTTTATGGCATGATTCCGCAATCTTCAAATATTTTTATGTAAGGAGGTGTTGCAGCATGGCAAAAGGAACCGTTAAATGGTTCAATGAGTCCAAGGGTTTTGGATTCATTACCAGAGAAGACGGCGAAGATGTTTTTGTTCACTACAGCGAAATTCAGGACAATGGTTTTAAATCCTTGTCCGAAGGACAGGCAGTGAGCTTTGATGTTGTTGATGGGCCGAAGGGCCCGAAGGCATCAAATGTAGTAAAACTCTAAGCCAGAAATGATGGAGGTCCTGATTTCTTCGGGGCCTCCATCTTGATTTTCTTCCCCCTTTTTTTTCGATCCCAGACTAACTTTTAAGCATAAATTCAGGCCGTCATTCCCGTGTAAACGGGAATCCAGGTTTTTTTAGTTTTCTAATAATTATCTCTGTATTTTTATGTTCGGTTTCAGACTTATAAAGAAAGATACCAGCACTGCCGCCCGCACAGGAAAAATAATAACACCCCATGGAGAGGTGGATACCCCTGCCTTTATCCCTGTAGGAACCGTCGGGATGGTAAAAACACTTACCCCCGAAGAACTGATAGATTTAGGGGCAGAGATAATACTCGGGAATACCTACCATCTATACCTGAGACCCGGTATTGATGTGATAAAGGGTCTTGGTGGCCTCCACAGTTTTATCCACTGGGAAAGACCTATCCTCACAGACAGCGGGGGTTTCCAGATATACAGCCTTTCTTCTCTGAGGAAGATAACCGAAGAGGGCGTGAGTTTCAGGTCCCATCTGGACGGGTTAGGCCATTTCCTTACACCTGAAAAGGCGATTGAGATACAGGAGACACTCGGCTCTGATATAGCGATGATACTTGATGAATGTACACCTTACCCCTCTACATATGAATATGCCAAAGAATCAATGGAACTTACGACAAAATGGGCACTTAGGTGTAAGAGGGTGAAGAAGAGAGAGGATATGGCACTCTTCGGAATAGTTCAGGGAGGGATGCATCCCGATCTCAGAAAAGAGAGTGCCCAGAGACTGATAGATATAGGTTTTGATGGTTATGCCATAGGAGGTCTGAGCGTCGGAGAAGAGAAGGATAAAATGTCCGAAGTCACAGGCGCTACAGCACCGCTTCTTCCTGAAGGTAAACCACACTACCTTATGGGGGTGGGAACCCCTGAGGATATCTTAAATGCTATTTCAATGGGGATTGATATCTTTGACTGTGTGATGCCCACGAGGAATGCACGGAACGGTACGCTATTTACAAGAACAGGCAAATTGATAATAAAGAACGCACAGTATAAGATGGATGAAAACCCCATTGAGAACGATTGCCTCTGTTATACCTGCAGGAACTTCTCAAGGGCATACCTCCGCCACCTCTTTATGACAGAGGGACTCCTTGCCCTGAGACTTAACACAATCCATAACCTCTATTTCTATCTGAATCTGATGAGGGAGGCAAGGAAGGCGATTGAGGAGGGAAGGTTTCAGGGGTTCAAAAGGGGGTTCTTAGCGTTATAGTAATTTGTAAAAAAACTTAACATTAAAAACCAGATACAAAAAGGATCTTAGTCCAGATTATGGAACAAAAATTACTTTGACAAATTCCTGTTCTAAAAGTTATAATAACATCCGAAAATCTCAGACTAAACGATCAGGAGGAATAGAATGCCTATTTATGAATATATATGTATGAAATGCGGTGAGGGGTTTGTGCTACTTCAGAAGGTGGGCGCAACGGAAAAGGATACGGCTTGCCCCAGTTGCGATTCAAAGGATGTGAAGAAGAAATTATCTACCTTCAGTTGTTCTCTGGATACCGGATTCAGCCATTCATCGCATTCAAGCAGTGCCCACGGCGGTGGGTGAGGGGTCTCAACCTGTTAAGCCCGGTCGGGCTTGAGGGAAATTCTCCATGTCTGCTCCGACACTTTCCTACGCTGTCCATAGTTTAGACAAACTGCTGTTACTTCCTGCCGGTTCGGTGCTTTCGAATGAGACAATGGATGCCCTTATTTTCTCAAACAGGGCCGGCTTCTATCAGACCTATTCTCTCCTCCAGCACGGTTCTGTCAAAGAAGACCTTCTCAATTTCCTCGGGCAACCACCATACCACAGAATCTTTTCTGGCCAGAGGCAGATTAAGGAACTCCTTAATCTGATGGATAATGTTTATCTTCTGCTTCCAGTTTTACAATCCCTGGATTATTTTAAACTTAATGACTCTTATACATACCGCCATATCCTTATGGTTTTTTCTCTCTCCACGCTCCTTGCAAAGGACCTGATGTCAGATTATCAGGATCAGATCAGAGAGATTTCAACAAGCCCGAACCACGACTTTGGAAAGATCTGTGTTCCCGTACATATCCTGAGGAAATCTGCTCCTCTCACCCGGAGTGAACTGAACATCATGAAACATCACGCGCTTGCAGGTTACGTTCTGCTCTGCTATTACCTTAAGGATACCAGTAACATTGCTGCAATTGTAGCAAGAGACCATCATGAGAGGAAGGACTGCTCAGGGTATCCCTGTGGCATACCGCTTGCAGACCGTATGGTGGAGATAATAGCTGTAAGCGATATCTACGACGCACTTATCTCGCCGAGACCCTACCGGCCGGTTTCATATGATAATAGAACTGCTCTTGAGGAAGTTACGAAAATGGCTGAAAGGAATGAGATAGGCTGGGAGGTTGTAAAGGCTCTGGTATCGCATAACCGCAAAGAAAAGCCTCATTACAGTGAAAGCAAAGTTTCATCCGAGAAAAGGGGGGCATCCCCTCCGGGCAATCTCTATGGAGTTATTGATGAAGGGAAAGGCAACCCTCAAGACCCCTCTCACAACCCTCTCCTCTACGAGTCATAGATCCTGAGGGGTAAGAATTGTCTGTGGCTCAGAGAGCGGTGAGGGGAGACTCCTAAAAAAATATTACAGTTTCGGTTCAGAGTAGCAATGTTGTTTAGGCTTGATTATTTTTTCATCAGGGTTTATATTAACAAAATTTCAGAAAGGTGGTGAAATAAATGATTGAATCAATTGCATATGCGATGGCACCATCCGGCGGGCAGGGGGAACCATCAGGAGGGCCTGCAGCCTTCCTTATACAGATGCTTCCTCTTATACTTATCTTCGTGATCTTTTATTTTCTCCTGATAAGACCACAGCAGAAGAAGCAGAAGGAGATCAAACGGTTGCTTGGGGATCTGAAGAAGGGGGATAAGGTGATAACAACAGGTGGAATCTACGGAACGATCGAATACCTGAGTCAGTCCACCGTCACCCTGAGGGTGGCACCTGATAATGTAAAGATCAAGATGAGCAGAAGCGCCATAGCAGGAGTGAGGAGTGCCGCTGAAGAAGAGTGAAGGAAGGTTCACCCTCGAGGAGATAAGGAAAAATCCGAAGGTAAATACCTATATCGAAGGGGCTGATGTACAGCTTGATGCCATAGGTTATACCGAACATGGATTCCGCCACGCCGGGAGGGTAGGGGAGACTGCCTTAGAGATCCTGTCAAAACTCGGGTACGGTGATGATGAGTCCGAACTTGCATCCCTGGCAGGTTATCTCCACGATATCGGGAACGTGGTGTGCAGGTTAAACCACGGGCAGACAGGTGCACTCATCGCAAAGGAGATACTGGAGGATATAGGACTTGAGACAAATAAGGTTGTTACCATAATGAGCGCTATTGGGAACCATGAGGAGGAGACAGGGGAACCTACGAATCCTGTATCGGCCGCCCTTATTATTGCGGATAAGACCGACGTCCACCGCTCAAGGGTGAGGAATCCAAAGATGGTCTCATTCGATATACATGACAGGGTGAATTATGCAGTTACAGAATCCAGCCTCTCCATTGATCCCTACGAGAGGAACATAACACTCCATCTCAGGATCGATACGCAGATTTCACAGGTGATGGAGTATTTCGAGATATTCCTTTCGAGGATGCTCCTCTGCCGGAGGGCAGCGAGGTTTCTTGAATCAGGATTCCAGCTTGTCATAAATGATATGAGGATGTCATAAAAGATGAAGAAGGGTATTTTATGGAAGTTCGGGATTATCGGGGTGACTGTAATCCTCTCCATTGTCTTTTTCCTTCCTTCTACACCATGGTTTGAATCCATGCCAGGCTGGTGGAAGGAAAATCTTCCAAACAAGGGTATTACCCTGGGGCTTGACCTTCAGGGGGGAATGCACCTTATCCTTGAGGTAGAGACGGAGAAGGCACTTGACTCATCAGCAGATCTCCTGGTGAACGATATCAGATTCCGCCTTGAAGAAAAGAAGATTGAATTTGTATCAATAAATAAGACAGGGTATAACAGTATCTCCATAGCCTATCAGACACAGGGGGCAGGGGATAACATAAAGAAGTTTGTGGAAGATAACTATCCTAATCTCTCATCCAGGTCATCTTCTTCCGGAGAGGTTATCTATACATTGACCGGAAGGGAGGAGAAAAGGATAAGGGAGGCCTCCGTTGACCAGGCCCTCGAGAAGATCCGTAACAGGATAGATAAATTCGGAGTTGCGGAGCCTACCATACACAGACAGGAGGCGAATGAGATAGTTGTCCAGCTTCCGGGTGTGAAGGACCCGAACAGGGTAATAGAGATTATAGGGATGACCGCGAGACTCGAATTCAAACTTCTCGACGAAACTCCAGTAGCAGCACAACTCCCTGCAACTATCCCGCCCGGTGATGATGAGAAGATTATAAAGGATTTTTCAGGGAAGATCCCTGAGGGAGATGAGATACTCTTTGAATCTATAAAAGATAAAGAGACAAGGAGGGTTATTTCGAAAATCCCATTTCTTGTTAAAAAACAGACAATGCTGACAGGGGATTTACTTTCAGATGCAAGGGTAAGTATAGATACCCGATATAATGAACCCTATGTATCGATCTCCTTTAATACAACAGGGGCGAAGCTCTTTGACAAGATAACTGCAGAAAATGTGAAGAAGAGGCTCGCCATAATCCTCGATAAAAATATCTACTCCGCCCCTGTGATTCAGGAAAGGATATCGGGAGGGAATGCACAGATTACAGGGAGGTTCTCAATGGAAGAGGCGAAGGACCTTGCCATGGTATTAAGAGAGGGGGCGCTCCCTGCCCCTGTCCATATAATACAGAATGTAACTGTCGGCCCATCTCTCGGAAAAGACTCGATTGAGGCAGGGAAGATAGCAGGCATTATTGCCATCATAGCAGTTGTGGCATTCATGTTATTTTATTACAGGCTTTCTGGTTTGATTGCAGACCTCGCACTCTTTCTAAATATCATGCTGCTTCTCGGGGCGATGGCATCACTCAATGCAACACTCACGATGCCTGGAATTGCAGGGATTATTCTCGCTATCGGCATGGCGGTTGACTCCAATGTCCTTATGTTCGAGAGGATAAGGGAGGAGATCAGGGCAGGGAAGACTCCGAGGGCCGCTGTCGATTCAGGTTATCACAAGGCCTTCTGGACGATATTCGACTCCCATGTGACCACTCTTATAACAGCGATAGTTCTATTCCAGTTTGGTACTGGCCCTATAAAGGGTTTTGCCGTGACTTTGAGCCTCGGCGTTTCGATAAACCTCTTTACTGCACTCATCGGGACAAAGACTGTTTTCGACATGATAATGAGCAGGGTGAAGGTTAAATCTTTAAGCATATGATAGAACTTCTTAAGAAAACAAAGATTGACTTTATGGGCAAGAGATATTATACCTTTACCATCTCCGGGATACTCTCTATCATCGGGATCATTGCAATTATCCAGGTCTACAGGGGTGCAGCAAACCTGGGGATAGATTTTACCGGTGGTACAGCAATCCAGGTAAAGTTTGAGAAACCCTTTAACCTCCATGAGGTAAGAAGTGCCCTTGAAGACAGCGGGCTCAAAGATTTTGACCTTCAGGATATGCCTG
>CAKKRL010000035.1:3529-5724 GCA_919902655.1 Thermodesulfovibrionia bacterium | reverse complement strand
CTCATCTATATTGCATGGAGGTTTCAGTTCAGGTTCAGTATCGGTGCAACCATAGCGACATTACACGATGTCCTTGCAGTACTCGGTCTTTTCTATATTATGAACCGCGAGATAAACCTGATAATAGTCTCTGCCCTCCTTGCAATTGCAGGTTATTCCCTTACAGATACGGTTGTTGTATTCGACAGGATAAGGGAGAACCTGAAAACAAGGCTTAAGGACACGGCGGAGATTGTAATAAACCAGAGTATAAATGATGTCCTGTCAAGGACAATAATCACATCATTCACAACACTTCTTGCAGCGTTGTCTATATTTTTCTTCGGTGGTGAGGTTGTCCATGATTTTTCCCTTGCCATGATTATAGGGATAGCAGTAGGGACCTATTCATCAATATTTGTTGCAAGCCCTGTCCTTATGATATGGAAGAGTAAGAAGTGGAAGGGGCATTTTAAGAAATAGGCCTTGGAAAAAAGGTGGTTCATACCAAGGATCAACCACGGGCTTGCGAAGTCCCTTAGTGATGGAGCTTCCCTCTCACCTATCCTGTCCCAGATTCTCATCAACCGTCGGATAGAAACACCCGAAGAGGCCAGGATGTTTCTTTCACCTTCCTTTGACAATCTCCTTGACCCCTTCCTTATGAACGATACCGAAAAGGCAGCCATAAGGATTAAAGAGGCGACAGATAAGGGTGAGAGGATACTTATCTTTGGAGATTATGATGTTGATGGGGTAACAGGGACTGCCCTTCTTCTTTCTGTATTGGGTGATTTCAGGGCGAATGTATCTTATTATATTCCCAACCGTCTGAGAGAAGGATATGGCTTAAACGCCGAAGCGATTAAAAGACTCAAGACTCAAGATCCAGGACTCAGGTTAATTATAACAGTAGATTGTGGAACAACATCTATCGAAGAGGTGGACGTCGCAAAATCCCTCGGAATTGATGTTATTATTACCGACCACCATCTTCCACCCTCTTCTCACAGGCTGCCAGAGGCCTATGCAATCCTTAATCCGAACAGAGAGGATTCAACATATCCCTTCAGGGATCTTGCGGGGGTGGGGGTGGCCTTTAAGTTATGCCAAGCCCTGACCTCAGACTCCAGACTCAAGACTCCAGACTCAAGACTGCTCGACCTCGTTGCCCTGGGGACTATTGCTGATATAGTTCCTCTTACAGGAGAAAACCGTATCCTCGTTAAAACTGGGTTAGAGGTTCTATCAAAGGGAGACAGGATAGGGATAAAGGCACTTAAGAAAGTTGCAGGCTTTGATGGGAAGCCTGTAAGTTCAGGGGTTGTATCGTTCTGTCTTGCACCGAGGATAAATGCTGCAGGGAGGATCGGGGATGCAGGGCTTGCTGTAAAGCTCCTTCTTTCTGAATCAGAAAAAGAGGCGATGGAGATAGCAGGGACCCTTGATAGATTGAATAAGGAGAGGCAGGAGATTGAAGAAAGGACATTGATTAAGGCGCTTGGGAATCTTGGTATCGAAAATCCGGAGTCAGTTGCAAAAACCAGGGGATACAAGTTCCCAGGCTATGACTACAGCATAGTCCTTGCCTCTCCTGAGTGGCATATAGGTGTGTTAGGAATAGTTGCAAGCAGGCTTACGGAATTTTTTTACAGACCTGCATTCCTTTTCTCGGTAAAGGACGGAATGGCTAAGGGTTCTGCAAGGAGCATACCGGCATTCCATCTCCATGCAGGTATAACAGAGTGCAGTGATCTTCTAAATAGCTTCGGAGGACATGAATTTGCAGCCGGCCTTAGCATGAAGGAGGAGAACATCGAGGACTTCAGAATGAGGATAAATGAGGTTATAAAGAACAGATTGGAAGATGAGGAATTTATCCCGGGGTTAAGGATAGATGCGAAGGTAGATTTTAAAGATATAAATCTTAACCTTATTAACGAACTCGATTCCCTCAGCCCCTTCGGACTGGGAAACCCTGAGCCTGTGCTTGGTGCAAAGGGAGTGGATGTCCTCTATCCGAAGATAGTCGGAGATAACCATCTGAAGGTTAAATTAAGGCAGAAAAAGACAGTACTCGACGGGATAGGATTCGACATGGGTGATATTCTCAATAGTGATAGAGTCAGGATAAACAAAGGTGAGCGGATTGACCTTGCCTTTACAGCATCAATAAATGAATGGGGAGGCGGAAAGACCCTCCAGCTCGAAATCAA
>CAKKRL010000035.1:0-3429 GCA_919902655.1 Thermodesulfovibrionia bacterium | reverse complement strand
TTCCCCTTTTCATAGAGTTCAGCAACCTTTATCAATGTACTGCCGAGTTTTTCATATGCCTTTGCTGCCTGGATGTAGTTTCCACCTTTTTCAAAGGCATCTGCAGCTTTCTTGAGGTCGTTTATCTTGAGGAAGTTCTCCCCTGCCTCATTAAAGTAGCCTGACTGACTGAAGAGGTCTGCTGCCTTCAATGACTCGCCGGCCTCCTGGTACATCTCTGCCGCCTGTATGAGCTGACCTGCCTTCTCCGCAGATGTGGCAGCCTCTTTCATAAGCCCCTTCTGGTAATAAAGTTTTGAGCGTATCTCGTTGCCCTTCTTGGCATTGCCTCCTTTTTCGAAGCATTCTGCAGCCTTCTCGAGTTTGTCAGAACTCAGATAGTATTCTGCAGCCCTGATAAAGTCCTGCTTTTTCTCATACAGAAAAGCGGATTCGTTATGGAGATCGGCCTTAAGATAGATCTGGAGTGCCCTGTCTATATTACCTGTCTTCTCAAAAAGCTGACCACTCTTAAGGGCATATGTGTTTCCTGAAGAACCCGGTGATTTAACACCTTCCTTGAGGAAACAGGTTTCGTAGATCTCTGCGGCCCTGAGATATTCACCCGCATTCTCATAGAGTTCTGCAGCCTTCCTGACGGAGCCTTTTTTTTCATACATAGGGGCAGCATTTCTGAAATCTTTTAGAGTAAGATATATCTCTCCTGCCTTTGTATAGTTACCTGCTTCTCTATAATATTGCCCTGCCTTTTCAAGGTTCCCTAAGGATTCAAAGATCCCTGCAGCCGAATCAAATTCCTTTGCCAGAAGATAGAGTTTTGCAGATTCTTCGAATTCTCCAAGGGACTGTTGAATCTCAGCGGCTCCCTTATAGTCCTTTTCAGCCAGTTTCTTTTCGAGATTCTTTTTGGAAGACCTTCTCTCAGATTCGGTCTTGTATTTTTCTAAGAGAGGGTCGCCCAACTGTTGAAATTGTCTTTTCAGGACGGTGATTAATGTCTTGAGAAAGATAAAAGCGACCAGAATCAATAAGGCTATCAGAATGATTTTGATGTATTCAGCAGCCCCTGGCGCATTTATACTGGCAGAGACTGTTTGAGAGAATGAATTCAGGGATGAGTTAATCCTGCCAGAAATACCGCTTTGTTCAGATGTTTTCTTAAGTTTATCCTTTTTTACAACACTCTTTTCAGAATCAGCCGGTTTCGACTCAATTCTTGGTAATTCAGGAAGGGGCTTTTTTATTATCTTTGCCTTTTTCCTGTATTGCTCCGGGATAGCATCAAATGAATCTACAAACACAGAGATTCCGTTTTCATCGATATATTCGTAAAAATAAATTTTTTCTTCTTTATCTGTGTATTTATAGATATCAGAGTAAGATATCT
This sequence comes from Thermodesulfovibrionia bacterium, assembly GCA_919902655.1. Lineage (GTDB taxonomy): Bacteria > Nitrospirota > Thermodesulfovibrionia > JACRGW01 > JACRGW01 > CAKKRL01. The sequence goes on along the minus strand of CAKKRL010000035.1, from coordinate 2,042 downwards.
CTGAAGATGCGAAAAGTAAAAAAGTTGTAAGAAGAAATAGATAGCAGAGTTTCATAATAATATTCACCCCTGTCAGTTTATATATTATAACAGATCTTTTTATCCCCTCTTCAACTTTATATGTCTCTTCCAGTTTTCGCCCATTTCAGGGAGATCTGAACGGTAATGGGCGCCAATGCTACCTTTCCTTTTGAGTGAGGCCTCGATTATAAGTTTTGCCACAGTAACCATATTTTTTAGCTCCAATTCCATCCTCGTGGCAAAGTTATGATTCATTATAACATCCCATTTCGAGAGTTTGGCTTTAGCCTCATCAAGGGATTTTTTACATCTTATTATCCCAACCCTGTCCCACATAAGCCTCCTGAGGGATGTCCTTATCTTGCCAATATCTATCTCATGGCGGGTTTTATAAATTTTATAAGAAAAAAGTGAAATCCTGGGGTGTTTTATCCTTTTCCCGTATTCTGAGGCTCCATTTCCTGTCCTTGCACCATAGACAAGGCCTTCAAGAAGGGAGTTGCTTGCAAGACGGTTTGCACCGTGCACACCTGTACATGCGACCTCACCTGCTGCAAAAAGACCCTTTATATTCGTCCTTCCATCGGTATCGGTCTTAACACCTCCCATAATGTAATGGGCGCTGGGACAGACAGGGATGAGGTCCTCTGTAATATCTATATCATAGAGCATGCAGGTTGAATATATCCTTGGAAATCTCTTTTTGATAAAGTCAGGATTTTGATGGGTAAGGTCGAGATATACATGTTTTGACTTTGTCTTTACCATCTCTGAGATTATCGAACGGCTCACGATATCCCTCGGTGCAAGTTCTGCTGATGGATGATATTTCTTCATAAACCTCTCACCATTTATATTTTTTAAAACACCCCCTTCCCCCCTCATGGCCTCGGAGAGAAGAAACTGTGGTGCCCTCGGTGCATAGAGGGTTGTTGGATGGAACTGAACAAATTCCATATCCTTAAGTATTGCCCCAGCCCTATAGGCAATAGCCATTCCGTCCCCTGTTGTAACAGGAGGGTTTGTAGTCCTTGCATAGATCTGTCCTGCCCCGCCTGTTGCAAGGATTACTGCCTTCGATATTATAGCACCAATTTCTTTGTTAGGTTCTTTGAGGAGTAAGGCACCTTTGCATGCCCCATTTTCAACTAAAAGATCAATCGTGAAGGCGAACTCATATTTAGAGATATTTGGTATGCTCCTCACCTTATTAAGTAGTACCCTCTCTATCTCCCTGCCTGTGGCATCCCCATGGGCATGGAGGATCCTCCTCCTTGTATGTGCTGCCTCCTGTGTGAAGTCAAGTTTTAACCCTTCCCTGTCAAACTCTGCACCCCAGGAGATAAGCTCAATGATCCTCTCAGGCCCCTCTTCAACAAGTATCTTTACTGCCTTCTCATTACAGAGGCCATCTCCTGCCCTGATTGTGTCCTCGTAATGGATCCCTACCTCATCCTCGTCGCTGAGCGCAACGGCAACCCCTCCCTGGGCATACTCCGTACTCGTCTCCCTTGCCTTTGTGATGACAAGGACATTCCCGGACTTTGCAAGCTTAATCGCCGCCCTCAGCCCCGCTACACCGCCGCCTATCACAAGAAAGTCTGTATATTCAACCTTGATGGGCAATTTAGAATCCTCATGTGATAGAGAGTTTATCAAAAAAGGCGAGAAAAATCATGGGGTATCAAAATATTAATTCTTGTACTATCCTGCATCAGGGTAAATGTCATGCAGGATAGAAGGCTGGTTTAATTATAATCCCCCAAAATGAAGGATGTTAAAAACTTTTCAAGATACCTTTTAATTAATAATTATCCCATAACCCGTAGTTGAAAAGACATCTGCGGACAACTTTTTATCAAAGGTATTACAGAATCCCTGAAAAAAATCCTTAAGCTCCTCTTTATTTGTAAACTCAAAAAAGACCTCTCTTTTCCTTTCTCGTTCCTTATAAGTTACAATAAGCCTCGGGAGGCTAAAAAGGGGTATCCCACTCGCAATCCTGCATGAAACAATATCTG
>CAKKRL010000034.1 GCA_919902655.1 Thermodesulfovibrionia bacterium | reverse complement strand
GGACGGCAGACTCTGGATCTGCTTACAGGGGTTCGAATCCTCTCTCCCCAGCCAGAATAAGAAGTAAAGGTTTAAAGTTAAAAGTGAAAAGTTATGGATGAATTGATACCTAAGGTTAAGAGTCTTATCATAACCTCCCTGAGGCTTAAGGATATCAGGCCTGAGGATATAAAGGACGATGCGCCACTTTTCGGAGAGGGGCTCGGGCTTGATTCGATTGATGCACTTGAACTTGTTGTAGCCCTCGAAAAGGAGTTTGGGATAAAGATACCCGATGAGGATGTGGGCAAGGACGCCTTTACCTCTGTCTCTGCGTTAGCAAACTATATCAAGAAGAATAAATCCCTAACCTAAATGGATCTCAGGGAAAAAATCCTGAGAAGGACTGCCTCCTTCTCTTTCAAGAACAGGAGGCTGGTTCTGCTTGCCTCTGCTGTAACCTTTTTGATCTCGCTCTTTTTTACCCTTAGGGCTGAGTTTGAAAGCGACGTCTCAAAATTAATCCCCAGGGATGCCGAGATTACCAATACATATTTCAGATTCCTTAAAGACTTCGGCGGGATTGACCGTCTCCTCATAGTCTTTGAAAAAGAAGATGGGGATATTCTTGATGATATTTCTTTAATAGAGAACTTTGCCACTCAACTGAAAAGCTCGGCTACTATCGGAGACGTGGAATACATGGCAGGCGCGGAGATGAAGAGATATTTTGAGGATGTATTCTCCAGAAAGGCCCTTCTCCTGCTCTCTGAAGATGATATAACTCTTTTTGAAAAAAGATTTAGACCGGAGGCGATAAAAGAAGAGATAGAAAGAACAAGGGAGAGACTCCTTTCGCCCATGGGGAGTGCAGCGAAAGAGATGATACTCATGGACCCGTTGAATCTTTCTGTTATTTTGAGGAAATATCTGATGCCTCAATCAGGGATGAAGATGGACCTTTCGAGCGGATATTATGTATCAGAGGACAGAACTATGCTCCTCATGATTGTGAAACCGAAGGGTTCAGCGCAGGATATAAAATTTGACAGGAAACTTATTAAGGAGGTAAATGAGATTGAAGGAAGGGTGAGACAGTCCTTTCCAGATACTCCCTTACATATAGGTTACACCGGAGGTTATATTATAGCCCTCAGGGATGCCGAGATAATAAAGTCGGACATCATAAGAAATACCCTTACATCTTCGTTCGGGGTAATCCTTATATTTATATTCTTCTTTCGGGGGATCGGAAAGATCATCTACCCTGCAGTGCCCTTCATTTTATCCCTTGTCTGGACGCTTTCCATCTCTTATCCCATGCTCGGACATCTCAGCGATGTCACAGGTGCATTTTCTGCCCTCCTTATAGGTCTCGGTATCGATCTTGTAATTATCATATACAACCGCTACATCTTTGAGAGATCCGAAGGTATTGAACCGTCTCAGGCAATAGAAATGGCAGCAGGGAAAACAGGGCTTGGTATCCTGACAGGTGTGATCACAACTGTTGCATCATTTTATTCACTTTCCATATCGAAGTTCCCCGGTATAAGGGAACTCGGTTTTCTTACAGGAACAGGGATGATCTTTTTTGCAATAGCAGTTTTCTTTATGATACCTGCCTTGCTTTCGACAGGATGGGTCCCTGAAAAAAGAACCGGGAAGATAAGGAGCATCGGTATCGAAAAGATAGCCCTCATCTCATACGGAAACCCGTACATTACACTTATTTTAATCTCACTGATAACCATCGTACTTTTACCTTATGCAATAAGACTGAACATAAATAATGACCTGAAGACCCTCAGGCCGTCAGGGAATCCAGCCGCAGTCCTGAATGAAAGGGTCGGAGAGAAGATTGGTGGCATGAATGCAATTATAGTGACTGCAGATGCCGGGTCACTCGAGGAACTCCTTTTCATTAATGAAAAGGTCGAGGAAAAAATCCACTCCCTGAAAGCAGAGGGGATTCCTATAAGAGCGGCAGACTCCCTTTCACGTCTCCTTCCTTCGGAGAAAAGACAGGAGAGGAACCTTAAGATTGATTTTGATGTGGAGAAGATTGATATTGCTATAAGTAATGGCCTGAATGAGTACGGATTCCGTCAGGATGCATTCAAGGAGTTCAGGGAGAGATTAAAGGCGATGCTTTCTAACAGTGAAAGAATAACGATAGATGAAATCAGGGCAACAGGTATGGCAAGGGCTATCGAAAGATATATCAAAGAAGAAGATAATACCTTCAGGTCTGTTATATACTGCTATCCTGAGAAGAACGGATGGGACAAAAAGGAAACTGAGATATTCCTTAAGTCTCTGAAAGCTGTAGCCCCTTCAGTAAAGGTTTCAGGGTCTGGTCTTATAAGGGAGGAGCTTACTGAGATTCTTACAAAGGATATAGTCCTTATTACGATGATAAGTTTTATGCTGATCGCGATCCTTTTATATGCAGATTTCAGAAGAATAGGGATTACTTTCATCTGTCTATTGCAACTTATTCTTGGTATAATCTGGATGCTGGGGACGATGCCCTTACTGGGTGTAGAACTTAATTTCATGAACAGTATAGCTGCTGCATTGATTCTTGGCGTAGGAATTGATTATTCAATCCATCTTATACACAGGTATCTGGAAGGGGGAGGGATGATGATGGCTGTGGATCAAACAGGAAGGGGAATAGTTGTGGCTGCAATTACCACGATGGTAGGTTTCGGATCAATCATATTATCAGATTTCCCGGGGCTATCATCCATGGGTGCGGTTACTTTGCTCGGTGTAGGTTATTGCCTGCTGCTCACACTGACCCTCCTTCCTGCGACTATAAGGATCTATGAGAAAGTCAGGCGAGACGCCTGACCTACTTCGGAGAGTAAATATTTTGTAGGACAGGCGTCCCGCCTGTCAATAATTTGAAGAAAAAGAATTATGGATTCTCAAATCTGTGTCCTGATCCCTGCCTTAAATGCGGAGGGTACAATAGGTAAGGTCGTTAAAGAATGTAAGAGGTACAGCAGGGATATTATCGTTATAGATGATGGGTCCTTCGACAAAACGTCCTTTATCTCGCAGAATGAAGGGGCATTTGTAATCAAACATGATAGAAACATGGGTAAGGGAATGGCATTGAGGGCTGGTTTTGCCTATGCCCTATCTGAAGGATACGATGGGGTAATAACGATTGATGCAGATGGTCAGCACAATCCGTCGGATATACCTGTATTTATAAAAAGGTTTTCTGAAGATAAACCTGATATTATTATCGGGAGCAGGATGGGGCAGAAGGAGAAGATTCCGAAATACAGGTATTATACAAACCTTGTGGGCATATTTTTTATCTCGAAGGCGACAGGTCAGGTTCTCGATGATAGCCAGTCAGGTTTCAGGCTTTACAGGAGGGAGGTGATAGAGGAGATAAATCTAAATACATCAGGATTCGAGACGGAAACAGAGATATTAATAAAGGCAGGGAGAAAGGGATGCAGGATTGTATCAATCCCTGTAGATGTAAGTTACAAGGATGGGAAAAGCAACTACAGGCCTGTTATTGATACCTACAGGATAAGTATCCTTGTGCTAAGAAGTATATTCTGGTAGAATCTATAACCTAATAAGGAGGTGACAATGAAAAGGATTACAGCCTTGGTTGTTCTATTAATAGGTTTTTTTAGTTTTACTATCTTCGCTTCTGCTCAGGAAGATGCTACTTCGGAAAAAACAGAGAAAAAAGAAGGGAAGATAACTGCTGAAGAGGTATTGAGGAATCTCGATCTCGATAAAAATACAAAGGCCCATATCCAGGAATACGTGAAAGAGACTAAGGGGAAGACGGTCTATGGAAAGGGTAAGGTCGTTGATGTCACAGGGAAGAAAGGGGACTTTAAGGTCCGTGTAAAGATTGAAGGTAATATACCCCCTGCAGCAAAGGGGGAATATAATGTGACCCTCTTTACAGAGAAACCTGATGCGGCGAATCTTAAAAAGGGTGATAGGATAAAATTCGAGGGGACCTTCCAGCCGAGGAGGGGCGCATTTTACGGAACTACGACAAGGCAGAGAGTAGGGCTTAGTGTGGACAATGTTGTTGGAGATTATACTGTGATAAAATAGGAAGAATGATAGCCAGTATTTTAAACCAGTGAAAGGAGGCAAAATGATAAAAAGACTATTTGGGATTTCTCTCTTTGCGATTCTTCTCCTGACTTTACCACTGTATGCACAGGAGACAGAAAAGGAGGAGGGAGCAAAGGAGGTAAGCAGGGGCAAGAAGGTTCTCGGTAAGGAGACGATAAATACAAAAGAGAAGCTATCGAAATATTCAACGATAGTCCTTAAGGATTTCTCGCTGGAAGATGCAAAGATACATAAGGACATGGATGTGCAGATTTATGCGAAGAAACTTCCTGAGAACCTTTCCAATATGATAAGCGAATATCTCAAGGAGATGAATCTCTTTAAGAAAGTAGTCAGGTATGAGGAAGGAAAATCCTATGAAAATGCAATTGTCCTCGAGGGCAAATTTACGAAGATTACACCCGGAAGTACTGCCGCAAAGATAATAGTAGGTTTCGGGGCAGGAACTTCCACAGTAGGCGCAGAGGGGAAGATGAAGGATGCAAAGACCGGTAATGTGCTTGCGAGTTTTGAACATAACCGCCATTCACCTTTCAGCGCTGCCCCAGGACGACCTGAATATATACTCGATGCAGATGCAAAGAACCTTGCAAAGGATATAGTTAGGTTTTTACAGAAACTCTATTAGGTGAAACTCTATATCATCTCACCATGCCGGCCCGAGGATATATGGCGGAAGAGGAGGGTTACTTTTTCCCTTCCGCCAATGTCCCTTGCTATAATTGCTGCCCTGACCCCTCCTGATATCGAAGTAAAGATTACAGATGAACTTGTTGAAGATATAGATTTTAATTATCCTGCTGACCTTGTGGCACTCTCTGTTATGACGACGAATGCGCTGAGGTCATACGATGTGGCAGATATTTTCAGAAAGAAAGGCGTAAAGGTAATAATGGGAGGGATCCACCCCTCTGTTCTTCCGGATGAGGCCTCCATTCATGCGGACTCTATCGTCTCAGGTGAGGCAGAAGGTATCTGGCCGGAAGTTATTGAAGACTTTATGATGGGTGCCCTTAAAAAGCTCTATATCAGTAATGATCATCCCGATTCCTCAATCATTCCTTTTCCGAAATGGGATCTCCTGAGAGAAGACAGATATTTCGTTCCAAGGACATTCCAGGTATCAAGGGGATGTCCCTATGGATGTTCATTCTGTTCCTCAACAAGCTTCTTCGGCATGAAATTCAGATTCAGACCTGTGGGTAGGGTAATGGACGAACTTAAAGGCTATAAGAAGAGAATGATCGTCTTTGTGGATGATAATATCGTCGGTAACCCTGAATATTCAAAGGAACTGTTCACTGCACTTAAGGGCTTAGGTAAGCGGTGGGTTGCACAGGCCTCCATTGACATAGCCTGGAATGAAGGGCTTTTAAAACTTGCTGCGGAAGGAGGATGCGCCGGTCTTCTTATCGGTATCGAGAGTGTAAACTACGATAACCATTCTGATGTGAGGAAGCTAAAGAAGGAGACAGAGTACGAGGAGGCGATAAAGAGGATCAAGTCTTTCGGAATCGGGGTTCATGGTTCTTTTGTCTTTGGCCTTGATGGAGATACCATAGATGTCTTCGAATCTACCGTGGATTTCGTAGTGAGAAACAGACTTGAGGTTGCGAACTACTGCAAACTCACGCCATTCCCCGGGACAAGGCTTTATGAGAAGATGTTAAAAGAGGGAAGGCTTATCCACAGGGACTGGTCGAGATATGACAGATACCATGTGGTTTTCCATCCTAAACAGTTCCCGGTAGAGATTCTCTACAAGATGACTGACCGGGCCTACAGAAAGACCTATACTTTCCTCTCAATATGGAAGAGGAGACCGTCGAACCTGAAGGACCTCCCTTACCATCTTGCAATAAACATTGATTACCGGCTTGGGAGAAGACTGAGACAGTCATCAATTCCCCTCCGTACATGAAGACTGTATATTTGACAAGGCTATATGCCTATGATATAGTTTCCTATTATGGATGAAAGGATAGAAGAGTTATATACCCGCGGTAAGGAACTCTTTGATAAAGGTGAATACCGTGAGGCCGAGAGACTGCTCATAGATGTGGTAAAAGTCTATCCCAATTATGCCGATGTCCATAATAAACTCGGGGTGATAAATCATATGAAAGGGGATCTATCAAGGGCAGCCAAACATTTTGAGATGGCCCTGGCGATAAACCCGAAATATACTGAGGCCTCACTGAACCTTGCGGTGACCTATAATGATACGGGTAATTTTGATAAGGCAAAGGAGGTCTTCCTCAAGGCCGCCCAGATAGCAAGTCCTGAGCCTTACAATATCGATCCCTTCATAAAAGGGAGGCTCTCAAATGAGCATGCCAAACTGGGGAGCCTCTATCACGACCTCGGCCTCTACGATGAAGCCGTAGAGGAGTATAAGAAGGCACTGAGAATGTCACCGAATTTTGTTGATGTGGTAACAAAGGCAGGGATAGCATACAGGGATAAAGGGATGTATGATGATGCTGTAGCGGAATTCATAAGAGCGAAACAGATAAACCCGAGATACCTTCCTGCCTGGATCCACCTTGGAATAACCTATTATATGAAGGGCTTCGTCGGGATGGCTGTGGAGGAGTGGGAAAAGGCGCTGGAGATAGACCCTGAGGGGAAAGAAGCCCACATGTATCTGAAGTTTGTAAGAAGGGAATAATCCCATCTCATTATAGTAGTAAATAGCAAACAGTTAAGGGGTTAAAGAATTTTCCCTTACTGCCTACTGCTGACTGCTGACTGCTTTTTATGGAAACCCTTTTATCAATCCAGGATCTTAAGACATATTTCTATACAGGTGATGGCCCGGTCAAGGCGATTGATGGCCTGAGTTTTGATCTCATTAAGGGAACGGTGTTCGGTTTAGTCGGGGAATCGGGATGCGGAAAGAGCGTAACGGCACTATCGATTATGAGAATTCTTCCCCCTGCAGGCAAGGCAGTCTCAGGGAGGATATTCTTCAAGGGTGAGGACCTTCTTAGTAAGACCGAACCGGAGATGAGAAGGATAAGGGGGGCCGAGATCTCGATGATATTCCAGGAACCCATTGCCTCCCTTAATCCGCTTTTTACGATAGGGTATCAGATAGAAGAGGCTATCCTCTCCCATCTTAAGATGGGTAGAAGGGAGGCGAAGAAAAGGGTTGTGGAACTCCTTAAGGCAGTCGGGATGCCTTCTCCTGAAATAAGGGCAAAGGACTATCCGCACCAATTAAGCGGCGGGATGTGCCAGAGGGCAATGATTGCAATGGCTATTGCCTGTGAACCGTCACTGATTATTGCTGATGAACCGACAACTGCCCTCGATGTAACGATCCAGGCTCAGATACTCGACCTGCTAAGGAAGATCCGGGAGGAATCAGGAACATCGATGATTATGATAACCCACGACCTTGGTATCATTGCAGAGACAGCAGACTCGGTAGCTGTAATGTATACAGGGAGAATTGTGGAATCCACCGATACAAAGACGATCTTCAGAGACCCGAGACATCCCTATACAAGAGGGCTGCTCGATTCCCTTCCGAGGGGAAGGGGTGAAAAACTGATTGCGATACCGGGAATGGTTCCAAAACCTTCAGAACTTCCTGAAGGTTGTAAGTTCTCTACAAGATGCAGGTATGTCATAGAGGAATGCCAAAGATCAGAACCTGTTCTGAGGGAGTTTAGCTCTGGCCACTGGGTAAGATGTATAAGGGCAGAGGAGATTGCTAAACTTTAAGTAAATGTCATATATTACCCCTTACCCTAACCCTCTCCAGCAAGGGGAGAGGGGACAGTTTTGTTCCCCTCCCTTGACGGGAGGGGATGGAGGGGAGGGTGAATCATGATGGATAGAAAACAAACTAATAATGATCTTCTAACAGTTAAGGGTCTCACAAAATATTTTGAGACGAGGGCAGGTTTCCTTGAGAAACCCACCTTAGTCCGTGCAGTTGACGGCGTTGACCTTAAGGTGGGGCATAAAGATGTCCTTGGCCTTGTTGGTGAGTCAGGATGCGGGAAGTCAACTATGGGGAGATCTATCCTCAGGCTTATAGAACCGACGGACGGAGAAATCATTTTCGATAGCGAAGATGTTATGAAGGCGGATAGCAGGAAACTGAGATCTCTGAAGAGGAGGATGCAGATCATATTCCAGGATCCCTTCTCTTCACTCAATCCGAGAAAGAGGGTAATTGATACAGTGGGAGAACCGCTCATCATACATGAAATTGCGAAGAGAAGGGATTTGAGGGACAGGGTAGTTTCAATACTCGAAAAGGTCGGACTCTCATCGGACTCGCTTTACCGTTACCCTCACGAGTTCAGCGGAGGACAGAGACAGAGGATTGGGATAGCGAGGGCCCTTGCTGTTGAACCTGTCTTCATAGTTGCGGATGAACCCCTCTCTGCACTCGATGTTTCGATCCAGGCCCAGATAATAAACCTCCTTCAGGACCTCCAGAGATCTTTAGGCATATCGTTCCTCTTTATATCCCATGACCTCAAGGTAGTCAGATACTTCAGCGAAAGGGTGGCAGTAATGTACCTGGGGATAATTGTTGAGACAGGACTGACAGAGGATATCTTCACAAACCCGAAGCATCCTTACACAGAGGCACTCCTTTCGGCCATCCCTATCCCAGATCCATCCACAAAGAGAAAAAGGATTATCCTTCCCGGGGATGTCCCTAATCCTTCACAGATTCCTTCCGGGTGCCGTTTTCATCCCCGGTGTCCTTACAGATTTGACCCCTGCGATAAGTTCAGACCGAAAACTACAGACATAAAAGGTGGGCATTTAGTAGAATGCCATCTGAGGGGTTGATCATCTTTTTCACAAATCGCACTCTACAGTAACCTGAATTTTATGCTTATCCTCGGAATAGATACATCCTGCGATGAAACGGCAGCCTCGGTCGTGGAAGACGGCAGTACCATTCTTTCGAATGTTGTCTCATCCCAGGTAAAGATTCATAAGAGGTATGGAGGGGTGGTACCTGAGCTTGCTTCAAGATCACATATAGAGGCAATATTACCTGTGGTAGAGAGGGCCCTTGGGGATGCAGAGATAAAGATTACTGACCTTTCTGCTATTGCAGTAACAAAAGGGCCGGGTCTTGTAGGTTCTTTACTCGTTGGTGTTTCCTTTGCAAAGGCCCTTTCATATTCAACAGGGATCCCGCTTGTGGCGGCAAACCATCTGGAGGGCCATATTGCCTCGATATTCTTAGAGGTGAAAGTCCAATTTCCCTTTGTCTCTCTTGTAGTCTCAGGCGGTCATACAGCCCTTTACTTTGCAAAGAATTTCGGTGAGTATGAGGAACTTGGAAGAACAAGGGATGATGCGGCAGGAGAGGCATATGATAAAGTTGCGAAGGTTCTTAATCTGGGATACCCTGGTGGTCCAATCATAGACAAGATTTCTCATGGAGGAAATCCTCATGCCGTGAAATTTCCGAGACCCTACCTCCCAAAGTCCTTCGATTTCAGTTTCAGCGGGCTGAAGACATCCGTTGTGAACTATATGAGGGATATAGAGAGACTGGGGCACTTTCCGAAAAAGAAAGGGAAAGAGATCGGGATTGCAGATATTTCTGCATCCTTTCAACAGGCTGTTATTGATGTTCTCGTTTATAAGGCATTAAGGGCTGCAGAGAAAAGGAGTGTCAGAAGGATCGTCCTTTCTGGTGGTGTTGCAGCAAACAGTAGCCTCAGACAGGAGATTTCAGATAAGGCGAAGGAAAAAGGCATAAAGGTTTACATTCCAAGCCCAGATCTCTGTACAGATAATGCTGCTATGGTCGCTGCTATAGGTTATCACTACCATAAAAGGGGAATCCATGCTTCCCTCGACCTCAACCCCGAGGCCTACCTGCCGTTATAGACCTATAAAAAATACTGAAGAATATATTGTATAGCGAGGAAGAGGATGATCATTCCTAACATGAGTTTTATTAACCTCTGGGGGACGAATTTCTGGAATCTTGCACCGAGATACATTCCGGCAAATCCGCCTATTCCAAATAGGAATCCAAGAAACCAGTCTGGTGAAGTAACCATTCCACCTTTTGCAGGGATAACACTGTAAAAAAACACACCTGCGATAGATGTCAAAAAAGTCCCCATTAATGCAGCACCAGCAACAGTATAAACCGGCAGATGAAAGACTGCCACACAGAATGGGGCAATGATTGCACCTCCCCCGATACCATACGTTCCTCCAATGATCCCGACAATGAGGGCAAGAAAAAACATCGGGAGCGTACCGAAGGAAAACCTTTCTCCCCAGAACTCGTATTCTATCCTCTTAAAACTTACCGAGACCGTCTTAACTATAGCATCTGGAGGAAGTCCCGAGGCTATTCTGGTGTTTTGTTTTTCTTTAATTTCTGCTACACTTTGTTTGAATTTTTCTTCTAATGCCGTCATTCTATTTTTATCTGATAATCCCCCCATCCCCCCTTTACTAAAGGGGGGGAGAAGGAGGATTATCTCATAGATAAGATGGATTCCGATATAAAGGAGTACAGACCCAACAAAGACCTTGAAGACCTTCGGATCAGGGAGATAGAGGACACGTAAGTAATATCCGATAAAGACGCCAGGAAGGGTTCCAATAATAATCATCCATGTAAGAGGCCAGGCCATGCGGCCTTCTTTGATGTAGCGATAGACACCGCTTGGGATCGCAACAATGTTGAATACAAAATTAGTGGCACTCACAGAGGGACTTGTGTATTTTAGAACACTCATCTGAAAAGGCAGAAGCAAAAAAGCCCCTGAGACGCCGCCCATAGAGGTAAAAAATGATATTACGAAGGCAACAAGTGGAGGGATAAGTACTGATGTCTTGACGCCAGAGACAGGGAAAAGAATGTGTAAAGAGTCCATCGATTATTTTTGTTGACTACAGAGATTTTGGTTTGTTATTATACACGAAATTTTATTGATGCACAAATCAGAGTTGATGAGAGGTGAGAAGGTGAAGAGTAAAACAAAAACTAAAACTAAAACAGAGGAGAATATCTCAAGAGAGGATAAGAAGATTCTGAATATAAAAAAGAAACTTGAGTCCCAGAGGGTAACACTATTAGCTGAAGCTGGGGAGACGATTATAGGGACATTATCACCTGAAAAGCTTACATTTCCTGACCTCGGGGATCAGGCCACTGCTGAATCGGATAGAAGTTTCCTCTTAAGATTGCGCGGAAGGGAACAGAAACTTTTAAAGAAGATAGAGAATGCGATAGAGAAAATTGATTCAGGCACATACGGTGTGTGTGAGACATGCGGAGAAAAGATTAGCATAAAACGTCTCGAGGCGAGGCCTGTTACAACCCTTTGCATAGAATGCAAGACAAAACAGGAAGAAGAAGAGAAGCTCAGGGAGTAATGGTAGGCGATGTTGGGATTGAACCAACGACCCCTGCCGTGTGAAGGCAGTGCTCTCCCACTGAGCTAATCGCCCACCCTTTAGAAATTATCATAAAGAATACTCTTCCGTCAAATAAAAATTGTGAGGTGATTTTACCGGCCCTTCCCACGAATCATATGCGGTATAGACTCCTTCTTGACAAAACTCTCTTCCAATAATGAAATTATATTCATAACGTAAGTCTAATTGTTTACCTTTTCAATCAAATAAATAAAGAAAATTAGTAGATTAAAATATTTAATAGTAAGATTGGTTAAAAATTGTTGACAAATTATAAACTGTTGTTGTATACTCATCAACAAAGGTGATAAGTTTTGTTAAACAAATTGTTTTCTTCGCAAACGAGGGTAAATCTTTTGAGCTATCTCTTTGAGCATATAGAGGAGGGGTTTTATATAAGGGAGTTATCGAGAATAATAAAGAAGGATGCATCAGGGGTAAAACGTGAACTCGATAATCTTGAGAAAATGGGATTACTGACTGGAGAAAAGAAAGGGAATCAAAGGTATTTTAGCGTGAATAGAACCTCTCCCCTATATCCTGAGATAAAGAGTCTGATCCAGAAGACCCTTGGCGTCCAGGGAGTCATCAAGGATGCCATTGTTAAGAAGATAAAAGGAATAACCAGGGCATTTATTTATGGTTCTGTGGCAAAAGGCTCGGAAAGAAGACTGGGTGCGATTGATCTTATGATAATAGGAAGGCCGGACCTAACTGAACTCAACGGAATTATCCTCAGCCTTGAGGAGGAACTTAAGAGAGAGATAAATTACACTGTCTTTGATAATGAGGAATATTTTAAGAGAAAGGAGAAGGGAGATCCCTTTCTGTCAGAGATACTTTCAGGAAAAAAGCTCATGCTGATAGGAAGGGAGGATGAGCTTTAAGGATTTTAAAGAAAAGGGGCTTATAGAGGAGAATCCAGCTAATTTTAAACAGATCGCAACTCTGCAGGTTCGGGCAATGAAAGATATAACTACAGCGGAGACGATTTTCGGGACAGATCCTGAATGGGCATATACAATAGCCTTTCAGGCGATGCTGAGAGCAGCAAAGGCATTGATTCTGTCCGAGGGATACAGGCCGAAAGGCAGGGAGCAACAGAGGACAGTAGTTCAACTTACTGGTGTCATATTAGGGAAGGGTTTAAAGACACTGGCTATCAAGTTTGACAGGATCAGGCGAAAAGGCCAGTGGTTCATCGAAGATATAGAAAAACCCATCTCTAAGTATGAGGTAGAAGGGGCGATGAAGGATGCTAAAGAGTTTATAGAGAAGGTGATAGAAATTGCGAGGGAAAGAAATCCTCAATTGTCTCTTCTCTGAGGAAGGGGGTGAATAGTATGGCGAAAGCCAAGAAGAAAGCCGCCAAGAAGGCGAAAAAGAGATAAGATAGTAAGAGAATTCTTTGGTATGGGGGCACAAACATCATGCCCCCATACCAGAACTTATTAAGTTTTGTGTTCGAGAGTTCTGGAGTGAATTGATCAGAGTGACTTTTTACCTGTAATTGCTTTTAACTCTTTAACCTCCCTGCCTTCGGTATCTTTCAGGAAAAATAGTTCTTCAGACGGAATTTCATCAAGTTTTATCTCTTTATTTTTTATTACAATGGTTATTCCAGAGGGGAAATAGAAGGTCATATGTAAAGGGAAGTTATGTCTGAATTCATTGATTTCCACTCTGAACTGAGTTCGTCCATCCTGAAGAATATCGATCCTCCTATGCTTAAGCTCTTTCTTGTCAAAGTAGAATTTTGCCCTGATAGAAAGGGAGTCTTCTTTGGATAATGACGAGTGACCCTTCGACAGGCTCAGGGCAGGCTCAGTAACGAGTGACGAGTTGTTAATTATTCTTGTCTCTTGTTTCTCGTTTCTCGTCTCTGCTTTGAGTAGGTAAAGGATATAACCCTCCGCCGTCTCTTCCATAGCATATTGACAGGAATTATCTAAGATGCCAAAGATAAGCCATGTATCCTGGGGGAGATTACCCTGATAGAGTTCGTCATTTGAGGGGATATATAGCTGGAGGATGTTATCCGTTCCGATAGCATCAAAGATTGTGAGTCCCAGGGGGCCAAAGATTTTGAAGGTAAACCTGTCAGGCGCCTTGAATGCGGATACTCCCTGGAATTCACCCCTCGGCTCATCGTTTTTATAAATGGATATATCGAATGTCGTCTTCGCAGCCTTAAAGGCACTTTCTGTTATGATGCCCTTCAGGTTTTCTGCGGTTACAGTGATTTCTTCAGAAAAGGCGTTGTCCGGGAGGAGAACAGAGAAAAGGAGAATACAGAATTTCAGGTTTCTCATCCCGTTGTTTATTTAAAAAAGATTAAAAGGATGTATTTCATTGTTTTCAGTATCTTTGGACCTCTCTTTCCATGCCCGCTCTGCAATAACTCCATATTCCCTCGAATATACATCAATCTCCCCGGAGAGGTCCTTTACAATACTGTCAGCTCCTTCGTGCGTGAAATATACACCCGGCATCGAACATACCTCTCTGTAGACATGAGGATGGTCTATGATAATGCATGGCCTGAGGAGGTTCTTATTGCCCCTGTGAAATTCCTGGATCCTCCTGAATAATGGCGATGTAACAGCCTTTCTCAGCGATGTAGCCTTTATATTGTCTCGGGCAAAGTGACAGAAGACACATGGCTCTACATCACCTTTTGTATTTATATGGAGATATTTCCTTCCAGCAGCAATGCAACCGCCGACAATAGGGCCGTCATTCCAGAAATCTCCGAAGAGTATCCTTTTCTCTTTTCTGAAATAGGCGATCCTCTCCCTGAGGAGGTTTCTCTGCTCGGGTGTCGGGACCAGCTCCCAGTTAGGCTCACGACCTATAGGTGTATATAGGAAGTACCATCCGAGGACACATCCCTGTTCTGTAAGGCGGTCCACAAACTCGTCGGATGTGACGATTTCTGCATTCTGTTTCGTGAGCGTTGTAGAATAACCAAATAGCAGTCTTGCCTCTTTCATGAGCCTCATAGCCTTCATTACACTGTCATAATGTCCGGGCCCCCTCCTCCTGTCAGTCTCTTCCTTGAATCCCTCAACACTGATGGCCGGAAGTACGTTTCCCAGCTCTGCCAATCTCTCCACCATCTTCTCATCAAGCAGTCCGCCATGTGTGAATACATGGAAGGAGAAATCATTATGTATTCTGAAAAGGTCGAGGATGTCCTTTCTGAAGAATGGTTCACCACCTGATATTACTGCAAAATATATTCCCATCTCCTTTGCTTCATTCAGTATACGGTCAATCACATCGAAGGGTAGGTCGTTATCCTTTCTGTACATACCTGCATAACAGCCGTAGCATGTGAGGTTACATTTCATGGTAGGACTTATGACAAGAAGGCCGGGAGGGTAGAAGCCGCCTTCTTCTTCAGAGAACTTCTTCCTCTTATTACTTCCTATGAGAAGCTGGTTTATAATGAAACACCTAATAAGCTGTTTCTTCTGCTTAGCGTTTGTATCCCTGATAATCTTCATTGCAACATGGAGGGCAGGGTGCCCTTCCTTGAACATTCCCCTTATCTTTCTTATCGCACTCTTGTAATGGTCCCTCTGGGTTATCAGTTCTGCAAGATAGGTATAGGCAATAATCAGCCGTGATGAACTGATAGAGAGTATCTGCAGAGAACCGTAAAAAAACCTTGAAAGAATATAAGTTTTAAGTTCTTTAAGTATCTTTTTCATATACTTCCTCCTTTAGGACGCTCCGAAGCCATCGTGCATTATATTCTTTACGGAAGACCTTTGGCAAGAGGTCTTCCTTTTTCATCGGGAAAGCAGTAAGTGTTTTTATAACAGGCCCGTGGGGAGTTTCTATATAACTCTCAGAAGGGTAAAACGCCTTCCAGGCATAGTTGAAACCCTCGATCAGCTCCTCAGGGGTCATCTGTTTTGGTTTGAAGACTGCATGGGTAGTTGTATAGAAGGAAAAGTCTGTCTCTAATAACCTCCCTTCAGATAGGAGTTTATACCAGAGACGGGATTTCGGGTAGGGAGTGAGGATATGAAACTCTGCCTCATCGATTCCATTATTCTTTGCAAAATTGACGATCCTTTCAAAACTGCCTTTATCGTCGTGGTCAAAGCCGAAGATGAAAGAGGCCAGAATCTTTATCCCAGCATCTTTCATTCTTCTGATATATTCCGTATCCTTTTCTACCTGCATGCTGTCAACCTTTTTGCTCAGGGTGGCAGATAGCCATGGGCTGAAATCTACATAAAGGGCCCAGCAGCCGCTTTTCCGAAGAGAAGAAATGTAGTTGCTGTCTTCTGCGATATTAAGTGGTGCAAGCCCTACCCATTCCTTTCCTGAAGAGGAGAGAAACTTGAATATCTCCGATGTCCTCCGTCTGGCCAGATGGATATTATCATTAATTAAGAAAAGATATGCCCCGGCGTCCTCTATTTCCCTTGAGATATCTTCCATTGAACGCATCCTGAAGGTATTACCGAAAG
>CAKKRL010000033.1 GCA_919902655.1 Thermodesulfovibrionia bacterium | reverse complement strand
GCCTTTGCCTCATCCCTTGACCAGATAGGACCCATCACAAAGGATGTGGAAGACTCTGCAATCCTCATGAATATCATTGGAGGCCATGATCCCCTTGATTCCACCTCTGCTGATATTGCACTGCCTGATTTCAGAAAGGCCCTGAACAGGGATATAAGAGGACTCAGGATAGGGATTCCCGATGAATATTTTTTAGAGGGGATGGATAAAGAAGTGGAAAAATCTATAAGGGATGCTATTAAAGTGATCGAAGGTCTCGGTGCTGAGACAATTAAGATTTCGCTACCCCATACAGGCTATGCAATTGCCACATATTACATACTTGCCACATCAGAGGCAAGCTCTAACCTTGCCCGCTATGATGGAGTCAAGTATGGATTCAGAATAGAGAAAAGCGGTGACCTCCTCGATATGTATATGAAAACGAGGAGCCGTGGTTTTGGAGTCGAGGTAAAAAGGAGAATAATGCTCGGGACATACGCACTCTCATCAGGGTATTACGAGGCATATTACAGAAAGGCACAACAGGTGAGGACACTCATAAAGAGGGACTTTGATGAGGCATTCAAAAAAATAGATGCTATTATTACACCCACATCTCCTACTGCTGCGTTCAGGATAGGAGAGAAGGCCGGAGATCCCTTACAGATGTATCTATCCGATATATTCACCATATCCGTTAACCTTGCAGGTGTGCCGGCGATATCCATCCCCTGCGGTTTTACATCAGATAATCTACCCATCGGGCTACAGCTAATAGGAAAACACTTTGATGAGGAGACTATTTTAAGGATTGCCCATGTATATGAGCAAAATACCGAATGGCACAGGCGAAAGCCGGATTTATAAATAATGAAAGATAAAAGGGATAAAAAGACTGACCTTTACTGGATTTCACAGGCAAGGGATACCAAGAAGGAGTTGCTCTTTGAGCTCGATACACTCCTGAAGGGACTCGACAGGTATTTTTACAGTGAGAACCTCTCTTTCTCGCAGGACAGAGACCAGATAAATCTCAACTATTATAATCAGCTATGTATATCAAAGGATGTTATCCTCAGGGTCATCTGGGTCCTCGAGACAATAATGCCTGAGAACAGAAGAAACCTATACTGGTTTCAGAAATTTGCAGAATCGAGACTCCTTGACGATCATGAGAGGGACCGTTACAGGGAGGCCCTTCTAAAGCAGGATAATCCTGAGGAGAGTTTTTTTCTGCTCTACGACTCCATTGTTCAGCTTAAGGGTCTTGTCTCTGACCTGCTGAAATCCAGCTACATACCATATATCAGTTTCCTTAATTTCGGTCGGATTATTACCAAGGAAGTGAGGAACAATGTCTACTTTAACCCCTTCAAGAAGATGTTTAACGCTCTTTTTGATGGAATAGATAACCCTGTCATAACGAAGATAATCAGGGGGATAGAAGACAGGGAGTTACGCAAGGAGATATCAGTTTTTTTCCTGTATTTGTTCAGGTTCCTCAGGCATCTGAGGTATGTGGGCGTCGCATCAAGAAGGGGGACATCGCTGAGTCTGAGCGCATCAATCCTTATACTCATACTTATCCGTTCCGAGATGAACTTCTTCAGAAATTATATAGAGGCGATAGAGGTTGAAGATGAGGATCTCAATTTTATAATAAAATCCATCTCCTATCAGCTCACGATAGAGTCGAAACGGGCGTATATGCAGGAGTTAAAGGATGTGTTTGAGAAAAGCGATCCGGAACTACTCAGGGGAAAGATAGAGAACTGTCACGGCATATTAAAGAATCTCTTTGAACAGGGAATCGTCCAGATTGTCCAGCACTTTTCCCCGAACCTCAGGGCCGAAGATATCTTTGAGAGTTTTTCAACCAAACTCATGCAGTCATTGAAACTCCGGGAAGATATCGCAACCCTTCAGTTTATGGTAGCAAAGATTCTCAGCTCACCCCCTGACATGGAGTGGCGGAGGAAACTCTTTGCCTCTCTCAACAATTATATACAATATTTCGAGAGTTTTACGATGGGGATGCTGAGATACGATGACTATGAGGTGTTTGTAAAATTTTTTGAGGAGATCTCGCTTTTTGATGAATTCTCCGTTCTCGAAGAGAAAAAGACTGAGCATCTTTTCAGGAAACTTGATCATTTCAAAATATTTTTGGAAACAACAATGCATCACCTTAACAACAGGACTGAACTGACCGAGAGGCCGTTAGAGGAAGATAAGATCACTTTTCTTGCCAGCCAGTATCTATAGGCTGTTGAGGATCTTCATGATGATCCAAAGCCAGATATATAAATTGTTTGACAAGTTGTTTAACAAAAAGTAAAATAAGGTTATGAAGATAGTTGCTGTCAGGGTACCGGAGGAAACTAAAAAGAAGATGAAGAAAGTGCCAGAGGACTGGAGCGAGTATTTGAGACATGCGATAGAGGAACGTATTATGCAGGATGAGCGTAAGAAGATTCTCGGAGAGTTAAAAGAGATTTTTGCTAAGATACCGAAATCGCCACGGGGGACAGCGGCAAAGGGTATTCGGGGAGACAGGGACCGTGGCTGAACTCGTTCTCGATGCAAGCGTGTTCGGCTCTCTATTTCTTAATGAGGAGAGGGCAGACGAAATTCACCACGTTGTTAAAACCCATCACATATATGCCCCTTCTTTCTGGAAGTTCGAAGTTTCCAATGCAGTCTGGAAGAAAAAGGAAATCCATCCTGAAACATCCAAAGATATCATAGAGCGAATATGGCGTTTCCCTGTATATATCAGTGAGTCAAAAGAACTTGCAGTTGAAAGCCTGCTTATTGCCCGAAAGCACGGGATCACTTTTTATGATTCTTTTTATATCGCAATTGCAAAGATTCTCAATATGCCTTTATGGACTATTGATAATGTGCAGGCCAGAGCTGCCGGCAGGACAGGGGTATCCTTATGGGAATAATGAAGGCATTATAAACGAGAAGAAATATCCCCCGAGGTTGTGAGGGGAAAGTTGGAAAAGTATGATGAGTATTAAGTTATCTAATTTTTGGACACAAAGGGACTGTCCCCCTGTCCTTCAATTCTCTCTTTTTATTTTTGACAGAAACAAATATCTACTGTATAATATCCGTATAAATATACGGAGGTGATATGCTTACAAAGCGATTGGAAATCTTACTCAACCCTGATGAATACAAAGAAATTCAAAGAGAAGCTAAGGAAAGGGGAGAATCTGTGGGACAGTTAGTGCGAGACTTGTTGAGGGAAAAGATGGTTAAACCGAGGAAGAAAACAGCAATAGAGGCATTTCAAAGACTTTTCTCTAAAGAAATGGAAATAGATATATCATCGTGGTCAGAGGAAAAGAAGAAGATTACAAAAACCCGCATAAGAGAAATTGAATCTCATTGATACCAATATCATCCTCTATTCCCTTGGCAGGGAACATCCTCTTAAAG
>CAKKRL010000032.1 GCA_919902655.1 Thermodesulfovibrionia bacterium | reverse complement strand
TTTTTTCTTTACTCATTGGATGCCTCCTTTATTGATAGTAGTATCGTTTATTCCTTCAAGTTTTTCAACAGGACAACGTAAAAGATTATATAGGTTGACCCCAAGAAGTACACATTATATAGATAAATCAAAGCACATCGGCCTCAGGGAATCTCTTGAAATCCCTGTCAAAGGTGTAAACAGGTTTAATACCTGAGATCCTTGATTTGGCCAATATCATTGCATCACCAAATTTTAGGTTTTCCTCTGTGTAAATCCTTAATGCCTCAAGAGCTGCCTTCTCAGATTCTATCTCAACTGCAGGCAAGGTTTCGAGGCTTTCAACCTTTTCTCTTACCTCCCATTTAGGGAGTCTATATATTTTCTCAAGAACATATACAAGCTCTATTACTACCATCAGAGGAATAAGTAGTAGGCCATTCTCCTTAGCTGTGTCCCTTATAAGCCTTTTGAACTTATCCCTCTTTTCAGGAGAATCTTTTGTTAAGAATCTGAGCAAAAGGCTGGTATCAATAATGCCCTTATACACCCGCAACCTCTTTGGCCATCTCTTCCATAGCCTTTTCCTTCATTTTTTCTATAGGGAGTTTTGGTGATGGTAAGGTACCTTCAAGATCAAGAAAGTTCTTAACCTTTCTGATATAAACCTTGCCATGTTTTTCCTCAAAAAATACAGTATCTCCCTCTTTTATGTTCAACTTTTCCCTTATGGCCTTTGGAACTGCTAATTGCCCCCTTGTAGATATTTTAGCTATACCAGTCATACAAGCTCCTTACTTTACAATATTTACAAGATTATTGTAATTTATCTTACTAATTATGTCAAGACTTATCTTACTCCAAGACAATCGAAACAATCTCCGATACTGCTTGTGGTTTTGCAAAACATTTAACATTCTGCTTCATCCTTAACAACCTCTCTTTATCTGATAAAAGTGCATCAATCTTATAGCCGAGAGCCGGGAGGTTATTACATCGGATGGCTACACCTTCCTCAAGGAAATGGTCGCTGTTCCTCTCTTCCTGACCGGGGACTGGATTTACTATGACAAGGACAATTCCTCTTGCCAGAGCCTCAGAGCAGGTAAGCCCTCCTGCCTTCCCTACTAAAAGGTCAGAGGCAGCCATATATGTATCCATCTCATTTGTATAGCCAACTACTTTCATTGTGTGCTGAGTACCAGAAAGGCTTTTCAATTTACGTTCTAATTGCGTATTCCTTCCGCAGATGACGACAATCTGGACAGGATTTTTGACATCATGAACTGCACGAACGAGCATTTCCACAGGCCCCATGCCAAATCCACCTGCTGAGACAAGGAGTGTTGTCATATCGGGGTTAAGACCGAGGTTCAGACGAGCTTCTCTCTTTGGTTTTTCAATTCCAAAAACAGGGTCAATCGGAATTCCTGTTACAAAGACTGATTCAGGTGGTATCCCCATTGTTTTCAGATAGACCTTAGCCTCCTCACAGGCAACGAAATACCAGTCCACATTTTTGTAAATCCACATGGCATGGACATCGAAATCTGTTACAACGATACCGATAGGAATATCGAGTATCTTCTTCCTTTTAAGATAAAGAAGTATCTCCGCTGGAAGGAAGTGGGTACATAAGGCAATATCAGGTTTCTCTTTTCTGAGGAGCTTTACCAATGGGCCTGTATTAAGCCTGTCCAGGGCCAATCGTCTTTTCTGGAATTTCCAGGGCCTGTCAGTCGCTTTATAGACCCACCCAAGGATATCAGGCCTTTTGTTCACAAGTTCAACATAAAGATCTGAATAGAACCTCTTGAACAGAGGATTCGTATATCTGAGGACATCTACATGATGTGCAGAAACTCCCCTTGCCCCGAACTCAGATACAAGTGCATCCGCTGCCCTGAGATGACCGGCACCTGAAGCTGCTGACAGAACCATTACACTTTTCTTCATTGCACTATCAGGCTAAATGTTCAATCAATATCTTTATTCCAATACCGATTAATATCAGACCTCCAACTACTTCAATTTTATTCTCAAAGAAATGTCCGAATCTATCACCTACATAAACTCCTATGAATGATAATAAAAATGTTATGATTCCGATTATTATTGCAGGACTTATAATCGAAATATCTAAGATCGAAAGGGTTAATCCAACTGCCAGGGCATCAATGCTTGTTGCAATAGAGAGTATTACCAATACATATATGTTAAGCGGGTCAATTTTCCTATCCGGATTCATCTTTGTTGATTCAAATATCATCTTCAGACCGATTATACTCAATATCCCGAATGCTATCCAGTGATCAATGCCTGAAATGATATCTCTTAAACCTATGCCTGCCAACCACCCCACCCCTGGCATAATTGCCTGAAATAATCCGAAGAATGCTGCTAGCCTTAGGGCATGTTGGATTCTGAGATATTTAATTGTAAATCCACTTGTCACTGATACAGCGAAGGCGTCCATCGCTAATCCGAAGGCTATAAATAGAATCGTAATTATATCCATTTTTATTTTCCATTCAAACTTTATATCATTTAAAAACATTTTTCAATAGTATCGTCATTTTAAAAGAGGATTAAGAAGCTTTTTAATTTAGTCCTTGACTTTTCTTGTAACATATGTTACATATATATCATATGTTACACAATAAATCCTGTACCTTCTAACGGGGGATTCTGTGAAAGTGCGGAATAAACTCAGAGGCTGGCTCCTGATTTTTTACACAGTTCCCTCAAGGCCTGTAAGCAACAGGATGAGGATATGGAGGAGGCTTGCAAAGGTTGGTGCAGTTCAGCTCAAGGGTGCTGTTTACATACTTCCATACAACGATGGAAATTATGAGTTCTGCCAATGGGTTGTATCAGAGGTTTCATCCAGGGGAGGTGAAGGGACATTCGTTAAGGTAAAGGCTATCGAGACAATGAAAGAGAAGGAGATAATCAACCTTTTCAATCATCAGAGGGAAATGGATTATCACAATATTTCAAACGGTCTTGAAAGGCTGGGAAGAAAGATAGAGAGCGTGAGGAAGGGGGGTGGAACTAAAGACTCAAGAAAGTTTCTTGATGAACTCGGCAGATATGAAAAAGAGTTTAAAGAAATACGGAAGATAGACTTCTTCTCATCA
>CAKKRL010000031.1 GCA_919902655.1 Thermodesulfovibrionia bacterium | reverse complement strand
AGCTCTGACATTGCAATAAGCTTAAGGTCGTTTGCCATGGCTGCAGCAGCTATTGTCTTATAGTTTCCTTCCTGAGCCTTTCCGATAACAGAGTTCTTTCCCTTTGCAACCTCTGCTACAGATACAAGAACCTGGGCGTCCTTCTCTACATTGTTACTGCCGAGAATAATCAAAGGGACTTCAATAGCATTAAGAACCTCCCTGACTGTCTTTGCTGCCTCTTCCGGACTTCTGTTCTCTCTGTCAGGATGGGTGCTTATAAGCCTTAATGCAATCGCCTCTGCCTTCAGGGTATCCTGACAGTATTTTGCCCATCCCACCGGGTCACTGCTCACACCTTCATAGACCTTCTGTAGAGTTTCAGGCCACTCTGCAGGTGGGGTATCCTGGATTTCAACAGCAATGGCTGGTTTATGGGGTATGACCCCTTCAAAGGTAAGGAAGGGCAGTGCAGTCTCCCCTCCTATTGTGATTGTTTTATTACCGGAGCCGAAATTTAATGTATAGACCTTACCTGAATAAGTTTCTTTGGGAACGACATAAGACATTTTTCCCCTCCAAATCTATTCTCATTTAAGACCCTCCACTCCATTCATGGCGATAATCAGCAGAAAAAAGAGATAAAATTATAAGGTCTAAATTCTAAATTGTAAAACTAAAATTTTAAATCACCCTATTACATTTCTAAATAGGAATGGGCATAAAGGGTTTTTCCTATTATAATATCTATGGTTTTAGCTGTCTCTGTAACCTCATGAGGGTCTGCTATTGCCGCTGTCAGCCCTTCATACATTAACAATGCAAGGTAGTATTGATTCAATGTAGGCCTTAAGGCCTTCGGGCAACCATTAGAGATATTGCTCAATCCGACAACCGTATTCATGGGTGGGTCATTCAACTCCTGGAACATCCTTATAGCCTTTATAACCTTCAAGGCATGGTCCTGGGAGGTGGCTACCTGGAGAACAAGGGGGTCAAGATATAGGTCTTCGAGGGGAACGCCGTATTCCATTGCCCTTGCCATTATCTCTGCTGCTATGGCTGACCTCTCTTCTGCATCGGCAGGTAGACCCCCTTTACCAACAGTAAGGCCAATTATCTGGGAACTATATTTTGCAGCAAGTTCAAGCATTGAAAACCTTTCAGGGTCATTGGATGTGGAATTGATCAACGGCCTTCCCAATTCGTTATTATGGACCTTGAGCCCTGCCTCTATGGCTTTGTAATTTGTAGTATCAAGACAGATCGGAAGAGGGACTGCCACCTGTATCGTAGTAACCATCCACTGCATCAGGTCCTCCCCACCTTCTTCAGCAGGGCCTATATTGGCATCGATCA
>CAKKRL010000030.1 GCA_919902655.1 Thermodesulfovibrionia bacterium | reverse complement strand
CTTCACAGCAGAAGACGGTCGACGTGTGTGGATTACCGTAAGTATCGGGACTGTCTGTTTCCCTGTTGACGGAATGTCAAAAGAGGACCTTCTCAGGAAGGTAGACCAGGCACTTTATTTTGCAAAGGAAAAGGGAAAGAATATAGTCTGTAACTACTGTGATACCATTGCGGGTATTCTTGAAGAAAAGCCTGAAGAACTTGATAACATACTTAAAGACCCTTCTCTGAGAGGCATAAAGGAACTTGCAATAGCAATAGACTCGATGTCCTCTTACATGCGGGGACATTCCCTTGAGGTTGCAGCCTATGCCATGGCAATTGCCAGGACCCTCGGCCTTGGAGATTCAGAGATAGAGGGAATCAGAATAGCAGGGATACTCCATGATGTTGGCAATATCACAATCCCGAGCGGAATCCTTAATAAACCGGGTCCATTATCTGAAGAGGAAAAGATGATAATAAAAGGACATCCGGGTCTGGCAGAAATGCTGCTTAAAAAATATCCCCACACAGAAGAAGTCCTTCCTGCAATACTCTACCACCACGAGAGGTATGACGGGAAAGGCTACCCCCTCGGTATGAAGGGTGACGAGATTCCCATTTACGCAAGGATCCTCTCTGTTGCAGAGGCCTTCCAGGCAATGGTATCTCCAAGACCCTACAGGGAACGTCTTACACTTGAACAGGCCATTGAAGAACTCAGAAAAAATGCAGGCACACAGTTTGACCCTGATTTGGTAGAGGCCTTCATAAAGACCGTAATGGGTAAAGAGGGAACAAAGAACCCTGATTAATTGTCTAACCGAATGAAGGGAAATGAAGAGAGAACAGGAGATGAGGATTTTGAGAACCTATCCCGTTGTAAAAAAGGTGATATCGATGCCTTTGAGTTGCTTGTAAAAAAGTACCAGAAGAGGATGTTGAATATCGCTTACAGGGTAATCGGGGACTATGAAGATGCCTGCGAGGTCGTGCAGGACGCCTTTGTTTCTGCATATAAAAATATAAAGGATTTCAGAGAACAGTCGAGGTTTTCTACATGGCTTTATACAATAGTTGTTAACCTTTCAAGAAACCGTCTCAAACAGATAAAGACCGAATTCCAGCATGTTGAGTATTCTATAGACGACCCTCTGATTACAGATGATGCCGGGATAAAGGTTGAACCTGTATCAGGTAATCCCTCTGCTCTCGAGATTCTTGAAAGGAAAGAGATCCAGCAGAAGGTGCAGGAATGTATAAACTCACTCGATAACGAATACAGAGAGGTCATTGTCCTCAGGGACATACAGGGATTCCCTTATGATGAAATAAGTAATATGCTTAATATACCCGAAGGGACGGTGAAATCGAGGCTCTTCAGGGCAAGGGAGACCCTTAAGGAATCCCTTAAGAAGATGATCGGAGACTTATAGATGGAATGCAGTAATATCCAGGAAAAACTATCGGCTTATATAGAGGAGATTCTTTCCCCTGAAGAAAGGACTCTTTTCTATGGGCATCTTTATTCGTGTCATAAATGCAGTCAAGCCCTTTCTGACCTGAGTAAGACCATGGAGTATATCAAGAACCTCGAAGGTGTAGAACCACCTCCATGGCTGACTCAGAAGGTTATGGCAAGGATAAGAGCAGATGCAGTGCCCGAGAAAGGAATTATACAGAGATTATTTTATCCACTCCATATAAAGCTACCCATCGAGGTCGCTGCAACGATTGCAATAGCAATAACAACGATTTATATTTTCAAGGCTATACAGCCGGAGATGAAACTTGCAAAGGCACCAGCAGAAGTAATCACATCAGAAGAAAAAGCTAAAAAAGACGTTATCCCCCAATCCCCCCCTTTAGCAAAGGGGGCCAGCCCTCGAAGTTATCAATTAGGGGGCCAGCCCTCTCCGCAGGATCCTGTGGAGAAGTTATCAATCGAGGGTGAGGGGGGATTTATCACAGATCAACCAAAACCTGCAAAAAAACCAGAACTATTTGAAACTAAAAAGGCACCTGAAGCCCCTGTACAAGTTATGGAACAGGATAAAACTGCATTATTAACAGGTTCGGTTGCAAAAGAAGAAGCAAAGCGCGAATCCATGCCAGCCTCTGCGAAATCAAAAACAGCATTGCCTGGAGAAAAAGAAGAACGCATTAGTTTCACTATTACTGTCAAAGACATCGAAACTGCCTACAAAGAGATCGAAAAGACTGTTACGCAGCTTGGTGGCAAGGTAATCAAAACAGAATCCTTTGAGAACAAAAATATTATTACTATAGAGATCGATTCCCAAAAAATGAATGAGCTATCAGGAAAATTGAAGCTGATCGGAGAGGTTAAAGAAGTTGCAGCTTTATACGGGTTAAAGGGAAATATTGTAATAAGGTTAGAGATTGCTAAATTTTAATAGTTTAATTTTAAATCTGAACTGATTTTCTTATATCAAAAACATATTCGAAGAGGTTTTTTATGAAATACCAGGTTGGCAGTGCAGGACGGGTTGTTGTGGCAAGGTTTGAGGATAAAGAGGATGTTATCGGGAATCTGACCGGTATAGTCGAAAAGGAAGGGATCAGGGCTGCGGCCTTTTATCTTCTTGGGGGGATGCGTAAGGGGAAGATTGTCGTAGGCCCTGAAAAAGATGAGGTCCCTCCTACCCCAATCTGGAGGGAACTCGGAGAAAGCCACGAGGTAGTAGGTTTTGGTACTATATTTTATGAGGGCGCTGAGCCAAAGGTCCACCTCCACGGTGCCTTCGGTAAAAGGGACTCTGTGAAGGTTGGGTGTCTGAGAGAAAAATCAGAGACATTCCTCGTTCTTGAGGCTGTAATAATAGAAATTACAGGGATAAATGCTATAAGGGAATTTGACCCGGTATCAGGTTTAACACTTCTTAAGCTTTAGTCAATACCACTACTTTTGAAAAAATAATCTCGCCAGGAACTTTTTTGAAACCACCACTGTCTAATGGATTAAGACCGGTCAGAAAAACAATTATAAAAGGAGGTTTTAAATGAGAAGGAGATTTCTTTGCATTGGTTTGGTGATCATGCTTTTAACCGGAATTGGGTATCGGGCAATGGCAGTTACCGAGCAACAT
>CAKKRL010000029.1 GCA_919902655.1 Thermodesulfovibrionia bacterium | reverse complement strand
AGCTGTGCCCTTTCATCCCAGACCAGCCAGTATCCGATGATGCCTATTATAAGAGTGAGGATAAAGAGGAATAGGCCGGAGACCCAGGCAATCCACCTGTTATGGACATATCTGCCATAAAAAAATTCCCGTATAAAGTGAAGGATGAGCGAAACCATCAACCCGTCAGAAGAATACCTGTGGAGGCTTCTCATTATGCCGCCGAGATACCACTGTTTTTCTGTCAAATCCTTGACTATCTGATATGGGTTGTTAGTTCTGTAAAATATAAAAAGGTAGATACCGCTTATCAGGAGTATTAAGAAAAAGATTGAAGAGATTGCACCGAGGTAATAAAAAGGGTTAAATCTCGGTGAAACAAGCCTGTTTATCAGGTCTTCAATGTGGAGGAGGGTTTTCTGTAATAATATAAAGCTTCTATGTTGTCGTGGATAGGTTTTGTTGCTGGCTTGTGGCACTACTTTTGTGAGGGGCATTTCCTTTCATGGATATGGGCCTCAAACTCCTTCCTGAAATTACTGATAGCACCTTCTACGAGAAGGGCAGAAGCTGTAAGAAGATGGCAGTAACCTTTTCCTTTTGATTCCTTACATGTATTTTCTATACTTACTATATCATCCATTACAGCCACTCCATTTTCGATCTTCTGCAGAAGTCTTGCCATATGTGCTGTTCCCATCTGACAGGGAGGACACTGTCCACAGGATTCTTCCATAAAGAACCGTGAAAAATCAAGTGTTTTTTCTACGGTGCAGGCGTCATTTCCAAGAATGATAACTGAGGCACAGCCAAGCCCTGAACCTGCCTCTTTCAGAGATTCGAAATCGAGAGGAATTCCAAGCTGTGACTCCGTGACTGGAAAGTTACCTGGAAAAAAGGCTGACTTAAAACCTGTTCCGTTCTTAAGCCCCTGTCCATAATTAATAATAAGCTCTTTAAGCGTTGTTCCCAGAGGTAATTCGTATATGCCTGGTCTTTTTATATCGCCTGTAAGGGTAAAGAGCATTGTACCAGGGCTCCTTTGTGAGCCGATTCCTGAAAACCACTCCCCACCTCTCAGGACGATTTTAGGTATATTTGAAAGGGTTTCCGTATTATTTACAAGTGTAGGTTTTCCAAAAATACCCCTGTTAGCAGGATAAAATGGTGGCTTCTGCCAGGGTTTTGCTTCCCTGCCTTCTATAACCTCTATCATGGCGGTCTCTTCGCCAGCAACATAGCGATTTGGACACCTATGGATATAAATATCGAGGGAGAAGCCTGACCCAAGGATATTCTCTCCGAGATACCCTTTTTCTTTTACCTCTGCTATAGCGTTCTCAAGAATATTTATTTCTTCATTGTAACTCCCGTTTATATAAATATAAGACTTATTTGCACCGATTGCATAGGAAGCAATAATGGTTCCTTCTATCAATTGATGGGGATTTGAACGGATAAGACAGCGGTCTTTAAATGTCTCTTTTTCACCCTCAGCGGAATTACAGCATAGATATTTCACATCTGATTTTACTTCGGCAACGAGTTCCCATTTTTTCCCGGTAGGAAAGCCTGCACCTCCCCGACCCCGCAGGCCTGACCTCTTTACTTCTTCGATTATATCTTTCGGTTTCATTTCGTGAAGGATCTTATGTAGGGCCTTATAACCTTCTCCTGAAATATACTCCTCTATCGAGAGGGGCCTTAAAGAAGGGAAGTCACCGACGGGGATATCACGGGGCAAAAGGATCCTTTGTTCTGAAGTATTATTCACCCTTTTCACCTCCGTTTTCAGGAAGCACAAAAAAGGATTTGGTTTTCTTATCAAATTCGATTATCGTTGTATATCCGGCATTTAAATCTATTTTTTCTTCGAAGGTATAATCAAAAGGACCGCCTTCTTCATAATCCCTCATTCTTATCTTTATCTCATGTGTACCGGGTGAGACCTGTATTTCCTCATAGGCAAAGGTAGATCCATCCTTTTTCAGTCCTGTTGGATTGTAAGTTCTGGATAAGATAGTCTTATCATCTAAATCCAGTTCTACATAACTGGGTAGCCGTTTTCTTTCACAATCCATCCTGATCTGGGAGAAAGGAGACTGTGTCTTTCTCATATGCTTGAGTTTGGTCTCTGTGTCCTTTTCGGTTAATTCCCTGCACTCGAGTTGCTTGCCTGAGTGTTTGAAGGTGAACTTTATTAATGCCTTGTCCTTACTGTAGAAAGGGAAAGAAGGTTTTGTTGATAGAAAGAGGATTAAGAAAACGGGCAGGAGAAGAAGGGGAATAGCGGAAAAGGCTATTACCTTTTTATATCCACTCTCATTTCTTATCCATGGTTCTATAAGGCTGTATGATTTTGTTTTTGATGTTTGCCGTAGTTCTTCATTGAAAATACTTATATCTTTTATCAGTTCCCCGGTGTTTCCTGGGGTAAGCCAATAAGCACGTACCCTTGAGTAGTTGTTTATCGATCCATTCAGGCTCAGGAACACAGGTGCCCTCTCACCGGTCATCCTTGCCCGTGTCCATTTGGCACCTTCCCGGTAGTAACATTCCTCCATCTGACAGCTACATACAAATACTCCATCAGCTCCCGATCTGAGGGCATGTTCGATAATATAATGGTGGATCATGCCTGCACAGGTGAATGTGGCAATGGGTACATTCGGCATACCCTTAAGGGTTCTCTTTTCAGTATCCACGATTTCATTCAGATTAACGCTTTTTTCACAAATAAGTCCGAGGATTTTCGGTTCACTATTTTGCTTATGAGAAAGATTCAAGAGTTCTGATACCTCATTCAACATCTGTTCCAGTGTTCTGCCTGGTAGATCAATAGCTTTTGACTCACAGGAAGCTACACAGATACCGCAACCTGCACACCTGTTGGGAAATAGTTTTGACTGGAGGAGATATGGCCTTCCATCCTGCCTTGAAATCATACGGATGGACTCATAGGGACAGTCCTTATTGCATTGCTCACATCCCACACATCTTTCTGAATTTATCTCGATAACAGGAGGCTTTTTGGTTCTGTTAAGCCAAGGAGTCGCAAAGAGTAGTAATACGCCTCCAATTGATATGGACCAGAAAGCCCACTTGGGAAATAAAGAGGAGAGGGGGAAAATAAAGAAATAAAACCAGTCAAAAGGGACATTAACAGGGAGCTTACTAAGATCTGCAGGCAGTGAATTTGTGGCTGGAGAAATGAAGGATAAAAGGAGAATCAGAGCTAATACTCCGATAGTGATTGCCCTTGGAGGCTTAACTGCTGCGCGGGCATTCCTTGATACATGCATAAAGATAAGTATGGTTATTAAGATAAATGACATTGCTATATGTCCAAGGAGGATGACAAAAAATAGCATTTTACTCATAGAAGCGCTGCTTAAAAAAGTCCTTGGAGGTGGTTCAATGAAGATTGGGATATCATCGAGAATATGGGCGATTTTAAGAGCGATTAACTGTGCCCTATCGTCCCAGATCAGAAAGTATCCCATTATCCCTATAAAAATGGAAGTTATCAGGAGGGCATTGCCGGATATCCAGGAAAACTTACGCCACCGGATATATCTGCCAAAGAGGAACTCACGGGTCATATGGAGCATCAGGAAAAGGATTAATCCATCAGAGGCGTACCGGTGGACGCTTCGTATAATTCCACCTAAATACCATTGATTTGCTGAAAGGTTCTGGAGTGATCCATAGGGGTTACTCGTCCTGTAGAATAGAAACAAGTAGATGCCAGTTATAAAAATCAAGGCCATTAAGAAGAAGCATATGGTCCCTAACCAGTATAAGGGATTATATTTAGGGGTGAATATCCTGTCACCCCATCCGTCGATTGTATAAACAATCTTTCTGTTCCAGTAACCCATTATTTAAATGTCCCGGTATAGTTTTATATATATCAGACTATAAATCTATGATAGAAATCATATTTGAAAATTAGAAAAAAAGGGAAAAAGGCTTGTTATAAAGGAATGGTGGTTAAAAATGAGAGGGGCAGTATTTTTATCAAAACTGCCCCTCTTCCTGAAAATTATCTATAGTCAACCTGATATTTTAACCTTCGTTATCCGACATTCCAGATCATAGACAACCATTTCCAGTTCAAGAAGTAGAACAGGACGAACATGATGAAGAAGATCATGATTATAACGAAAGTACCTGGCGCCGGAAATCTTTCATGTTCTTCTGCCACAATATGCCTCCTTTCTTAATATGTAATTTTAACTATCTTTCTACAGTATTTTCGCCTCATTCGGGGCCATTTTTCTCCCGAAGAATACAGAAAGAACGGATACACCGACATATATAGCCCCTCCGGTAACAGCAATAAGAGCTCCAATGGCCGCAAGTGTTGTGAATAAAATAACAGCAGGGTCAAAGGAGAAGGGGATTATGGCATCGGCAAAGGTAACGTCCCAGTGTCTCCTCGGAGAGCCGAGGGTGCCTGCACCCCCCATACCTATAGCAAGAAGTGTTATACCTATAGCGAATATATACGGCTGTGCAGTAGCCCATTTCTTACCTATCAGTTCCCTCCTGAAGATTAGTGGAATTACATAATAGGTAAGGCCCATAAAGGCAAGGGTAGTTCCACCGACAACAGTGCCATGGAAATGACCGGTTAATGCCCAGGTATTATGGGATTTGATTGAAAGCTGTTCTGTTCCGTATACAACGCCTGTAATACCGCCAATAAAACCGAATATGATGAGGGAGAAGATCATTGCCGGGAAACCGGGTTCTCCCCATGGTGCCTTTGAAAGCCACTCAAACATACCCTTTGTAAATCCCTTTTTCCTCTGAGCAACCTCAGCCGCCATAGGAATTGCCAGTGCATGTATCATGCTCGCAAGCACTGCAAGATACATCATATAAGAGGTATTAACTATCTTGTGTGCCGGGCTAAGGGTCGGGTCCGTAAGAAGATGGTGCTCTGCCGCAAGATTAATGAAAAGGATATAAAGGACAAAGGCAGTCCTGCATACCTTCTCGTTAACTGGTGTTGCTCCAACAGTCAATGCACCCAGTAGATACCATATAGAGACCATTGCTGTAACATTTATCTGCTGGGATGAATGACCGAGACCCCAGAAGATAAGCCTGTACATTGCACCGTCTAAATTCTCTATAATCCCGATCGACCAGAGGAATGTGGGGATATAAATAATTGCCCCGCATGCAAGTGTATAGACGGCAATTATGGCTGCAGCTGAGAGTCCGAATGTCACAAGGGGCAAAGAGCCTTCGTAGGTTTTTTCCGCCTTTGCTACAGCAAGTGTCCCAAAGAAAATACCACAACCAATCAGAGCGCCAACTGCAAAAAGTATTATCCCCAGGTAGTATATCGGATCTGCCTTCAAAGGTACATAAGAGCTGAACATAACCGTTGCCTTACCTGTAAATACCATGATATTGACCAGTATTGCACCGACGAGCATTAGTATGTATGCGAACCAGGCCACTCTTGGTGCTGCAAGCCTTGAGTTGAGTAATACAGAAGCGCCGAAATACAGGCCCGCTATCTCAAAGAATACAATCCAGAAGATAAGCATATTTAAACCGTGGGCTGTGAGGAACCTATAAAACATTTCAGCAGGAAGAAGGTGTACTGCTGGCCAACGTGTCATTGCAATAAGAAAAGCCATTATCCCGCCAATCAGGATGAATACCACCGCAGTAACGGCGTTTATCCATATAAGGTTCTGGGTAGCCTTGAAGACCTTTTTTCCTGTTATGGGACAGGTTCTGAATTCCAGTTCGTTAGACATCTTTTTCTACCCCCTTTTTAAATGATTCTAAATTACTATTATCTTCCCTATCATCGTATGGTGCCCTATACCGCAAAATTCATTACAAAGGATATGGAATGTTCCTGCTTCTGTTGGTGTGATGTTCAGAATATTGTCATGACCAGGCACTATCTGGAAATTCATAACAATGGGCATGAGTGAGAATCCGTGCATAAGGTCAGTAGACGATATGTGGAACTTGTAATTTACACCTTTCTTAAGTTTCAGTATAGGGGTCCAGTTCCACATCTGTGCCCTGAGGTATACATCAGAGTTGGCAGGTGGCTCGACAACAGGGATGCCTGACTCCTCTCCGACCTTATACTTCTCAATAAATGCATCACTAACTGCCCTGTAGTCGTCTGTCCTTATCTTCATGGGCTCAAGAGAAGGGTTCTGTGTACCTATGATGTGCCAGAGGGGCATCATGACGGATAGGACGAGGCACCATAATATGGCAATAGTAATCCAAACCTTCTCTTGTAAATCAGCTGGTTTCCACCAGTACTTTTCAGGTGATGTTATGGACATATCAGCCCTCCTTTAAAATAATTTATTAGAATCAGGGTGCCGGCATCGGAGGAGTATATGTAGGAGCATTGGCATACTCCATAACCCCCCAGATAATATACAAAACAGTTGGTATCACTACGCCCAAAAGAAACAGAAGTGAGATGTCATCATAAAACACCTGCCAGAATGACATTTTATCCTTTCCCTCTGCCATATCCTTTCACCCCCTTCCGTATAGGTTTTTAAGTTTAATGTCCTGAACTTATATCTAAAATCAGTTACTATAATAATTATTTATGCAACAATGATTATGAGTTATATCATAATGTAAGTTCACTGTCAATAATAAAAAGAGAGGGGCTGATTTTAATGCCCCTCTCTTTTCTCTCTTTTGAATTTAACCTTTTATGCAATAACATTAGACTCATTTAATAGCTTTTCCCGATATGAGATGTAAAAGAGTTAGATGCTATTATTTATGCCCGGCATCTGCGCCACCAGACTTCAGAGGCTTGAATACATTTGGTGCTTCTGCACCTGTTACCTCAAGTATCCCTACCGCCCCTTTGTCTATGGCACGGGATATAGCATGGTCAACAAGTATATATGCGCCAGGGACATCCACCTTGAACTCAATAATTGCTGCACCACCAGGGGGAATCAGTGTGGTCTGGACATTCTTTGCAGGCTCAGAGCCTACAGCACCCTGCTGATATACCGTATCAAATATCTCCCCTATTACATGGAATGCAGATGTAAGATTTGGTCCGCCATTTCCTACATATAACCGGACAGTCTCTCCAACATTTGCCTTGAGATTACCAGGCGTAGCCATTGGATTAAATTTTACATAGGTCGGCTGCTCTGCCCTCATCTTTTCAATATCAAATGCCTGCAATCCCTTCTCCCCTGTTTTCCCTTTTGTATAGAAATCACCCTGAACTATATAGTATTCCCTGTCAACCTTTGAAAGACCTTTCTCCGGCTCTACAAGGATTAGACCATACATACCGTTTGCTATATGTGTTGGTATATGAGTTGTTGCACAGTGATAGATATAGATGCCAGGGTTTAACGCCTTCCAGAAAAATGCAGTCTTTCCACCCGGAGATGTCTGTGTGGCCTTTGCACCGCCGCCAGGGCCTGTGACAGCATGAAAATCAATAGAATGTATGTTCTTGCTTGCCGCACTGTTTTTCAATGTAAATGTAACATTGTCCCCAACTTTGACACGAATGAATGGACCCGGAACAGTATCTCCAAATGTCCAGTATGTATATTCAACACCATCTGACAATTTCCCTTTCTTTTCGGTTGACTCCAGCTCAACTGTAACATTAGCCCCTCCAGCCCTTGTAATGGCTGGTGGAACCTCAGGTGCTGTAGTAAGTTTTGCAACCTCATTTGCTGCATAACTACTCAAATAGCTACCAATAACAAATACCCCGATAAATAATAAAACTCGCAATGGTTTTCTATCCCATATTATCCTTTTCATACAATCCTCCCTATTTTAAAATATTAATGTTTTTTCTTTCCTTTTGTTGCTAAGTCAGTTGCCGATGATTTTCCTATTTCCCTTATATATATGACAAGGGACCATCTCTCTTCATCACTCAGCATATCTGCAAACGGAGGCATACCAGCCCCTGCCCCGTTGGTAATAACCCAGAATATCTCACCATCTGTCCTTATCTTCTGCCAGCCTATATCATCTTTATCATAGAAATCTCTTGGAGGAGGGTTAAAGGATTCTGCTAACGGGCCATCCCCCTTACCCTTATCACCATGGCAGTTAAAACATGTGCCTTTTCCTGTATAGATAGCCTTAGCCTCTTCGAGGACCTTTTTATTAGCTACCACTGGATTCTTAAGCCTTCTCATCTCTGATAGTTTGTCTGATGGAACCTTTGCCTCGATCACATGAGAATGGTCTTCTTCTTCATCTTTGTCCGCAGGATCCTGTGGACCTGATGCATATACCGAATATGTGAACCCTATAAAGATAAATAAGGTTACTGACAAAGCAATTTTTTCAATAGTAGAAATTGTTAGTCCTCTGAATTGTAATAACACCTAATTTTCACCTCCTTTCAAAAAAAATATTATAGGGACTATGTTATTTTTTGTATTTGACACTTAAACACTAATAGAGTAATACTAATAGATTAATACTTATTTGTAAATTACCTAAAAGAAGG
Organism: Thermodesulfovibrionia bacterium; assembly: GCA_919902655.1. Classification (GTDB taxonomy): domain Bacteria; phylum Nitrospirota; class Thermodesulfovibrionia; order JACRGW01; family JACRGW01; genus CAKKRL01. The sequence continues at coordinate 1,283 of CAKKRL010000029.1, read as the reverse complement.
GTTTTTATACACCTCAGGAGGGATAAGTATCCCCCAGATAGGGGATACTTTATTCTTTTTCTTTTAAGAATTGAGCCAGCACTTCCATCCTGCTTTTTACACCAAGTTTTCTGTAGATATTCTGGAGGTGGGTCTTGACCGTTTCGGTGGATACAAACATGAGATCCGAGATCTCCTTATTGCTCTTTCCCTTAAGGAGCATAGCCAGTATCTCTTTTTCTCTTGCTGTTAAAGAGGATCTTTCTTCGATTTTGTTTTCTATTTCTGCATCCATTTTGGAAGGATCGCGGAGTTTTAAAAGTATCCTCGGTGTGAGGTTGGCAAGGAAAGGTGAGGCAATGCTTTCGCCTGTGAAGGTACTTCTTATTATCTTAACAAACTCTTTATGGTCAGCATCCTTAAGAATATAACCCTCGGCACCTGATCTTATGGCCGATATGACCCTTTCATCCTCATTATGTACAGAAAGCATAAGTATATGTGTCTTTGGGTATCGCTCTAATATCATGCGGGATGCCTGAATGCCATCAAGTTTGGGCATTTCCACATCCATAAGGATTACATCAGGATTGGTTTCTTGAACCAGGGTAAATGCCTCCTGACCGTCGGCTGCTTCGCCTACCACCTCCATATCCTCTTCCTGCTCTAAGAGACTTCGGAGGCCCTGACGGAAGAGCCTCTGATCATCCACTATTAGTATCTTTATAGGTATTTTATTCTCTCCTTTTAGAGGGGGATTTTAATAAAAAAAGAAGCTCCCCTTTCTTTTCGGTTCTCTGCCCAGATTTTTCCTTCATGGGTGTCTATGATTATCTTACAAAAGTAAAGGCCAAGGCCTGTCCCTGTATTTCCATTCTTTTTACCATCTTTTCGATAAAAAGGTTCAAAGATCCTTGAAATCTCCTGTTGCGGAATGCCAGTACCTTCATCCTCTATTTTAAACAACAGGTAGTTGGATCCTGCTTCTTCGATTGTATTATAATCAATATCAATATTACCACCAGCAGGTGAGAATTTGATGGCGTTGTCCAGCAGGTTTATAAACACCCTCTGCAATCTTCTCTTGTCTCCATGGATTGATACTGGCTTATGTTTGTGTAAGTTTATGCTTACCTTTTTCTCCTCCGCCTCTACCTGTAAGAGTTTAACTGCCTCTTCTATGGCCTCGATAAATGGAAAAGAAGAAATAATTAATGGCAGTTCCTTGTAACTGTTCTGATATACATCTAATACATCATTGACCATTCCCATAAGGAGTTCGCTGCCAGAGACAAGGTCAAACA
>CAKKRL010000028.1 GCA_919902655.1 Thermodesulfovibrionia bacterium | reverse complement strand
ACTGGAAGGTGAGGCTCGTCAAGGGGTATCCGTGTGCAACAATCCCCTCACCCCCACCCTCTCCCCAGAGGGGAGAGGAAAATGTAGGGGCAGGGCAATCCCTGCCCGAAGAAAAAACAGAGAAGGATATACTCCTTATCGTCGGGACGGATGCCCTGGGCAAGGAAGAGGAACTTGGAAGGATTCTGATGAAGGGTTTCTTTGAGACAGTGAAGGTGACAAAGGAAATCCCCCATACAATTTTCTTTTTAAACGTAGGGGTAAAACTGACTACTGTAGATACAGGTATAATCCCTATCCTTAAGGATATAGAGGCGATGGGTGTAGAGATATTCTCCTGCGGAACATGCCTCAAACACTATAACCTCGAATCAGAACTAAAGGTTGGATATAGAGGCACAACGAACCACATAGTAGAGGGGATAAAGGATTTTAAAAAGACGGTCTGGATCGGATAGGACATAATAAGAGGCAATACCCGATGAACAAGATACTGATTGTAGATGATGAGGAAATTATCAGACAGACCTTTCATGAAATCCTCTCAAAAAATAATTACCTTCCATTGGTATCCTCGAATGGCATAGATGCAATGGAGATATTCAAAAGGGATAGGCCCGGTGCTGTCCTTCTTGACCTTGTAATGCCTAAGATGAATGGAATGGAGGTTATGAAGGAATTAAAGAAGATTGACCCGGATATACCGGTTATTATTATCACTGCCTTGGGAGATATTTCCACAGCAGTTGAGGCCATTAAACTTGGGGCCTACGATTTTATTGTAAAGCCTGCTGATTTTCACAGGCTCGTAATTACACTCAAGAGGGCGATAGAGGAGATGGAATTAAAGAAGAGGGTTAATACACTGAATACCGCTCTTGAAATATCCCTTGAGTGGATGTTAGGTAAGAGTGACGCTATAAGGGAGGTGATAGATAAGATACATCTTGTTGCATCGAATGACCTTTCTGTGGTTATCCAGGGTGAAACAGGGGCAGGGAAGTCACTGATCGCCCGTACAATACATAATCTTAGCAGGAGGTCGAACGGGCCATTTATAGCTATCGATATCGGGGCGATACCAGAGACCCTTGTGGAAAGCGAACTTTTTGGGTATGAAAAGGGTGCCTTTACAGGGGCGGAGAGGAAGAAAAAGGGACTTTTTGAGGTTGCCCACAGGGGAACTATACTTATAGATGAACTGCAGAATATGTCTTCCTATGTGCAGACCAAGCTTCTTACGGTTGTTGATGAAAAGAGGGTGAACCCCCTCGGCAGTACAAGCCCTTTAGAGATAGATGTCCGAATTATTTCTACAACCAACAGAGATATAAGACTGACTGTGAAGGAGAACAGGTTCAGGGAGGATCTGTTCTTCCGCCTCGGAGAGTTTATTATCACGCTCCCGCCATTGAGGGATAGGGTTGATGATATACTTTTGCTTGCACAAAGGTTTCTTGCGGAGGCCTCCAGGGATTTAAATAAACATGTGTCCAGAATCTCTGATGATGCAGCAGACCGTTTAAGGGATTATCACTGGCCTGGCAATGTGAGGGAATTAAAAAATGTTATAAGAAAGGCTGTTCTCATTTCAAATGATTCGGTAATCAAGGCATGGGATATGGACTTCTTAACAGGAGATTTCGGGCCCTTAGTTTGTGCAGAACCTTCTACTATAACTATAAAGGACGCTGAGAAGATCGCAATAAAGAAGGCACTGGATTTATCAAGGGGCAATAAAACCAAGGCCGCATCAATCCTCCAGATAGACTACAAAACACTCCTTACCAAGATAAAGCAGTATGGAATAATTCCATAGCCTGTGGAATTATTCCATAGTATTTCTCCAACCCAAAATAAACAATCCTTTTAAATCAGAGTATTATACTTTGGTATTCTTTTTGCTAATATTATGATTAGTTGATTAGTTACCATTTCCAAGGTTAGGGTAGTATGTATAAAAAATTTAAGGTGTATGATAGGTCAAATAAGATAATTATCTTCTGGGATGAATTTTAAGGGATGAGGGAGTTCTATGAATGCAACTAAACCGAGGATATTATGCGTTGACGATGATCCTGTAAATCTTAAACTCTTTGAGGCTGTGCTTGTACAGAATGGCTACGAGGTTATAAAGACCGAGAATAGCAGGGAAGCAATAGAAAGGATCGCCAAACAGAGAATAGATCTTGTGCTTCTTGATGTGATGATGCCCGGGATTAGTGGTTTAGATTTATGCAGAATGATAAAAGATGATAAGAGCTTCAGAAATATTCCTGTTATTATGGTAACAGGTATAGCATTAAATGAGATTAGAACGAGGTGTATTGGGGCAGGGGCAGATGATTTTATAGCAAAGCCTTTCAGCATTACAGAGGTACTTGCAAGGATAAAGATACTCCTCAGGGCAAAGGACCTTGGTGATAAACTCGATC
>CAKKRL010000027.1 GCA_919902655.1 Thermodesulfovibrionia bacterium | reverse complement strand
GAATCTCATTGGCTTCCAGATGGTATACGGTTCTCTTTGAAGTGAAAAGCACAAGGGAAGATGGGTTTTTATACCATTCCAGATAACAGGTAGGCGACTTCAAACATTTTTCTGTAGTAAGCGTGCCTTTTGCTATAATAATCTTACCTGTTTCTTCTCCCATTACTACTGGGGAATGTAATAGCACAACTCCTAATAAAGAAAGAAAAAATAGAATCCTTATTTTATATCCTTTCATGCCCTTCACCTCCTATGCGCTCTTTAATTTTTTAATCAATTTTTCATTTCTTGAAAGTTGCTCGAGAAGGACCTCTCGCATAATATCAAAGGCCTTTATGGCCTTTGGATTGGCGATACTGTAATAGATATTTACCCCATCCCTCCTCGTCTCCAGCATTCCCCTCTGCCTCATCAATGATAAGTGCTGGGAAAGATTTGTCTGAGGTATATTCATCAGGCTTGATAGTTCATTAACAGATTTCTCTCCATTACGGAGGAGATCTATAACCTCAAGCCTCTTTGGATTGCTGAATATATTACAAATTCTGGCATGCAACTCATAAATCCACTTATTCATATTTCTCTCCTTCATTTATTAATATATGCGAACATAATAATATATTAATATTAGAATGTCAAGTATTTTTTGTATTTGATTGCCCATCTTTGTTAAGCCAACTTAGAAATGTCATATAATTCTCATTTATCTAAATAGTATCTCTAATGTCTCATCTACTGATGCGACACCTATTACTTCTATATCTTTAACCTTACTCGTCTTCTTAGCGTTATTGATTGGGATTATTACCCTTTTAAACCCGAGTTTTGCCCCTTCCTTGATCCTTGCCTCTATCTGACTTATTGCCCTTATTTCTCCTGCAAGACCAACCTCCCCGATAACAAATGTCCTCGGATCAATAGGGATTTCTTTAAAGCTTGAGGTTACAGCCGCAAGTATCCCCAAATCAATGGCCGGTTCGTCAATCCTGATGCCACCTACAACATTCAAAAATACATCCTGACCCATTAGGTGCAACCCTGCCCTTTTTTCAAGTACGGCCAGAAGCAGGGAGACTCTGTTATAGTCAACACCTATTGAAGTCCTTCTCGGGACCCCGAAGTTTGTCGGGCTTACAAGGGCCTGGAGTTCAATAAGGATTGGTCTTGTGCCTTCCATGCTCGATACGACCACAGAGCCGGTTACGTTATGGGGCCTTTCAGCGAGGAATATCTCGGAGGGGTTCTTTACCTCTGTGAGGCCTGAATCCTTCATTTCGAAGACCCCTATTTCATTTGTGGAGCCGAAACGGTTCTTCACAGCCCTGAGTATTCTGAAGGTATGTCCTGTATCCCCTTCGAAATAGAGAACGGTGTCCACAATATGTTCGAGGACTCTGGGACCTGCTATCGAACCGTCCTTTGTGACATGACCTATGATGAATATAGGGATACCTGTCCTTTTTGCATAGAACATCAACCTTCCTGAAGACTCTCTCACCTGCCCGATACTTCCAGGTGCAGAAGGGAGGTCGGATGTGAAGACAGTCTGGATAGAGTCTATAACCAGGACTTTTGGTTTGATCTCATCGATACTTTGTAATATTAAATCGAGGGAAGTCTCTGAAAGAATAATGAGGTCTTTTGATGTTACCCCTATCCTCATACCCCTCAGTTTTATCTGTTTTGGTGACTCTTCTCCAGACACATAGAGAACCTTCCTGTTTCTGCTTATTCCATCAATAGCCTGGAGCAGAAGTGTGGATTTCCCTATGCCCGGGTCTCCGCCAACAAGTATAACAGATCCCGGGACTATTCCTCCACCGAGGACCCTGTCAAGTTCTTCTATGCCGGTCAGAATCCGGTCATCATCACTGCTCTCGATTTCATGGATGGAATGGGGCTTATCTTTCTTTAAATCAGGAACTCTACCCCTTGCCGGTGATAAAACCTCCTCTACGAGGGTATTCCATCCACCGCAGTCAGGACACTTCCCAAGCCATTTAGGGGCCTGGTGGCCGCAAACCTGGCAGGCGAAGATTATTTTGTCTTTTGGCATAAGAGGGTAAGATATTTAAGATAAGAATACATCAGGATATCCAATTCCGTCAAGGGACAAATAAGGATATATCAAGTATCTTGCATAGGTTTATTTTTCTCAACTTTTGCGGTTCGCCTTTAAGATCAGGAATAAAAGGGAAAACACCGATCAGAGGTATATTAGAAAGTCTCTTAATAACGAGGGGGTTAGTTACTTCAGAAGGGTCCGGTTTTGAACGGTTTGAATGATTAATTATGAAACCGATTACAGGGATTCCGTGTTCCCGTGCACATCTTATTGTGAGGAGTGTGTGGTTTATTGTCCCGAGTCCCGGCCTTGCAACTATAATAATGGGTATTCCCATGTCTCTTATCAGGTCCAAGAAGAAATAGTCTTTATTGATAGGAACGAGTATGCCCCCTGCACCCTCTACAATAACGATATCGTGCCTTTTCTTTAGAAGTTCGAATGATCTTAAGATACGGGATATGTCAATTTTTACGCCTTCAAGCTCTGAAGCTACTGCAGGTGCGAGAGGTCGTTTAAATCTGTACGGGTTTATAAGGTCAAGGCTGTCTCTTGATCCTGAGGTTTTTTTTAGAAATATGGCATCAGAAGGAATAAGCTTTTTCCCTGAACGCCTGCATCCAGTCTCGATTGGTTTCATTACGCCTACATCATAACCCATCTCTTTAAGGGCTATCGCCAATGCACCACTGATAACAGTTTTCCCGATACATGTGTCTGTGCCCGTAATGAAGATGCCTTTAGTCATAAGTATAATCCCCCTCACCACCCTCTCCCCAAGGGAAGAGGAGAGAGGTGAGGGGGGGATTCATATTATCCTGCTATCAAGATTAAAGACCTGTCCTGATATAGAATCCGTTTCTGTAAGATTATGTATAAATTCTGCGACTCTGTCTATATCAGAGAATTTCTGAAGGACGCTATCCATTAATCCCCTCTCTTTTACCAGCGGTGTGCTCACTTCTATCATATCTGTCATAAGAAGACCCGGAAGGACTGCATTGACCTTTATGTTATACCTGCCGAGTTCTACAGAAAGGGCTTTTGTAAGACCTATAAGTCCTGATTTAGAGGCAGAGTATGATGCCTGCCCAATCTTTCCCTTAAGACCTGATATGGAAGATATATTTATGATATGACCTTCCTTCTGTTTTATCATAACCTTTGATACAGCCCTTATCATATTGAAAGGCCCTTTGAGGTTTGTCTCTATCACTTCATCCCAGTCAGATAGAGATAGCTTTACAAGAAGCCGGTCTTTAACTACTGCAGCATTATTTATAAGAACATCTATCCTTCCCCATTCTTTGATAACAAATTCGACCATCTTTTTAACATTCTCCGGATTACTCACATCTGCCCTGAAGGCGATAGCCTCCGCTCCACCTTTGTTTATTTCATCAGCTACAGTCATTGCATCTTCTTCCCTTTCCTTATAATTCACCAATACCCTTTTCCCTTCCCTGCCGAATCTTAGGGCCAGGGCCTTTCCGAGACCCCTTGAGGCACCAGTGATTATTACTACTTTCTCTGCCATTCAGCAACCGTTTTAAAAGCCTCTATGGCCTTTTCTATATCCTCTATCGTATGTGTGGCCATTACGGTTGTCCTTATTCTGGAACTACCGTGAGGAACAGTAGGTGGCCTTATAGCAGGGGCATAGACACTATTTTCATAAAGGAGTTGGGCAACCTTCGATGTCTTAGAGGCATCTCCGATAAAGACTGGAATAATAGGCGTCTCTGATCCGGATGTATTTAAACCTAAATAATGAAGACCTTCTAAAAACATCTTTCTGTTTTCCCATAGTCTTTTAATAAGAGATACATCCTCTTCGATTATATTTAGTGCCTCTATGGTCGCAGCAGCCACTGCGGGAGGAAGAGAGGTTGTGAATATAAAGCTCCTCGACTTGTTTATAAAAAAGTTTATAAGTTCCTTTGAACCTGCTGCGTAGGCACCGAAGGTTCCAAGCGCTTTTCCGAGAGTCCCCATCTGGATAATATCATTGTTTTCGAGACCAAAATGTTCTATCGCCCCCCTGCCCTTCTTTCCAAGTACACCTGTGGCATGGGCTTCATCAATCATAAGGATAGCATCATACCTCATTGCCAATTCGTATATCTCCTTCAAAGGTGCTATATCACCGTCCATACTGAAAACTGTATCTGTTATTATAAGTTTTCTGCCATTCCCTGCATCCCTTTTAAGAAGGTCTTCAATTGAGTTCATATCCTTATGGGGATAAATCCTGATCTCTGCCCTGCTAAGTCTTGAGCCATCAATAATACTTGCATGGTTGAATTCATCGCTGTAAATAAAATCTCCTTTTCCTACGAGGGCAGGTATTACCCCTGTATTTGCTGTATAGCCCGAATTGAAGATCAGTGCTGACTCTGTCCCTTTGAACCTTGCGATCTTCTCCTCAAGTTCTTCATGCAGGGCCGTATTCCCCGAAATGAGCCTCGATGCCCCGGAGCCAAAGCCATACCTCTCTATCGCCCTTATGGCAGCCTCTTTTACCCTCGTGTTATTTGCAAGTCCAAGATAGTTGTTGGATGAAAGAAGGATTATTTCCCTTCTGTCTATTGTTACCCTGGGCCCTTGAGCAGAATCTATCCTTTTAAGGGTTCTAACGAGACCTTTTTGATTTAATTCCTCTAATTCTTTTTTAAATATTTCCATCCTGAGTTTCACGTAAAGAGTTTTAAACTGTCACCCTGTCCTGAACTTGATTCAGGATATTTCAGGGTTTTACCCCCTCACCTTAATCCTCTCTTAGGGGAGAGGATTAAGGTGAGGGGTGATTTGTATTGGATGCTGAAACAAGTTCAGCATGACATATTTGTTATTTTGGAAATACTAATTTAACCGCATCAGTCTTAAGAGAAATCTCAACAGGAAGTTCGCCGAAACAATCTCCATCAATATGGACAGGTACCCTTCCCTGAGATGTAATCTTCAGGCCCTTCACCTTCCTGTAAACCACATCCCTGAAACTGAGATGCCTTCCTGTCACAATACCAAGGACATACCTTAAGATGTCTCTTCTCGTTCCGTTCTGAAAAAGACAGATGTCAAGTTCTTCTTTATTAATACCGGCCTCAGGGGTTACCTTAAATCTTCCACCATAGAATTTACTTTTACTGATTATCGCTGAATAGCCTTTTAATTGCTCACCTGTATCTGTAATTATATCAATAAGATATGCCTTATACTTAAGAAATACCTTTAATCCAGTTAAGATATAAGCGAGTTTTCCAAGGTAGGGCTTGAACCTTAAATTAAGTCTGCAAACCACCTCTGCGTCAAAACCAATCCCTGTCCAGAGGGAGAAATATCTATTATTTGCCATGCCGAGCGTGATAGATTTGACAGCCCCGTTAAGGGCAGTTTCAGAGGCCCTCTCTATACTCAGGGGAAGTCCGAGTTCAAGGGAAAGGACATTACTCACACCGAGAGGTATTATCCCCAGGGGAATAGTGCTTCCAGCTAAACCGTTTATAGCCTCATTTATCGTCCCGTCACCGCCTGCAACTACTACGCGGTCAACCCCTTCAGTGGTCGACTCCCTGGCCCATGCCTCTGCATCTCCCTTTTTCCCTGTTACAAATGTCTGAACATCTGCAGCGGATTCCCTGAGGCAGTGCACAGCCATTTTTATCTTTCTAAGGTTTTCTTTACCTGCCTTCGGATTTCCAATAAACTTAATCCTCATATCTTCTAAGAAATTCTACCCATTTGCAGGGAATAAAGCCAGGTGTGATTTTTTTAATAAGAACTGGCTTTATTTGCAGGAAGTTGATATAACTGTCAATATTTATGTTAGATCCCGATACGAAGAAGGCCCTACCGCCCTTTGTATTACCTTTCCTTTTTATATCATTGAACCTGACATAACCATATCTCTTTGAGGCAATATAGCCGGTTGTATAGTCTGGATTGTCTGACCAACATAGTTCTGCTTTCGCCACTGCCATTATAACCTTTGTGGCTATGGCAAGGGCCTCTTTTATCCTATGACCATTGATACCTATCCTTTTCATTTCATTCTTAAGGTCGTTTTCGGTCCCTTCAAGGAAGTCTATCCTGCTCACCCTTATACCCCTGTACGGGTCTGGCTCAAGTCTTTCCCCTGTTTTAATATCCAGGATCATTGCACCGCGCATATTATTTCCATCAGGAGAGGCGCCTTTAGATATATTATCAAAGGCTCTTTTTATAGCTATTTCGGATATACCGTTAATAAATAATAATTCTGCTGCCTTTTTCCTGCTATCTTCTACGGCTTCTGTAAGAATGGTTGATATAGGAAGAGATTCTGCATACAAAATTTCATCTTTTATTTCCTCAATTGAAAAATGCACCTCGTCAGGATTTCCGATACCCTGGTCCAGAGCCCTTATGAGGAGAGAGGTTAATTCGGTTGAAAGTCTTTCAAAAGGAAGTATCCTTTCAGCACCTGAAATATGCATTCCTTCCCTTGAGGCCCTCATCCTCAGGCTGTACGAATTATTACTTTGGTCCTGTCCATTAAAAGGTCTTACCATCTCAGACCGAGATCCTCCATTGTCCTGCGGTCTTCTTCAGGATTTCTCCCTGAAGTTGTCAGGTAGTTACCAATAAGCAGGGAATCTGCACCACTGATGAAGATAAAAGGCTGAAGGGTTCTTAAAGCAGTATTCCTGCCTCCGCAGATTCTTATCTCTTTATCAGGAAGTATGAACCTGTAAATAGCTATAATCTTTAATGCCTCGAGAGGGTTCAGATAGCCCTTACCTTCAAGGGGAGTACCTGGTACAGGACTGAGGAAGTTAATAGGAACAGAATCCACATCGAGGTCCCTCAGGGCAAAGGCCATCTCTATCCTTTCCTCCCATCCTTCCCCGAGGCCGAATATCCCACCGCTACAAACAGAAAGACCGAGTTCTTTAGCCCTTTTTATTGTTATCACCTTCTCCGCGTATGTGTGGGTTGTGCAGATTTCAGGGAAAAAGGCCTCGGATGTCTCGAGGTTATGATGGTAACGATCAAGCCCTGATTCTTTGAGAATTCGAATCTCTTCTTCTCCAAGTATTCCGAGGGTGGCGCAAGCGAGAAGGCCGAGGTCCTTTATCTGATTGACATAGTTTGCAATTGTTTTAATCTCTTTGTCATCAGTCTTTCTTCCGCTTGTGACAATACAGAACCTTCTTGCCCCGTTTTTCTTCGCCTCTATAGCCCTTGCAATTATTTTATCTATTGGGATTATTGGATATACATCTACCTTTGTATTGTAATGTGCCGATTGTGCACAGTAACTGCAATCCTCAGGGCACGCACCGGATTTAGCATTTACGATAGAGCAGAGGTCAATGGTATCTCCCCTGAAATAACTTTTTATACTGTTTGCATATGAAAATAGTTTATATACCCCAGCGCCAGCTATGTCCGAAAGAAAGTAAGCCTCTGACTTATCTATAAGCTTATTCTTAAGTACTTTTTCTGTTATGGTTATGAGCTTATTGTCCATTGATTGATATGATTATACGGCTACTAAAAGAGTTGTCAACATATATTATTAAAATGGTTTACAATCAATTTACTTAAAAGGAATATTTGGTTATTGACAGCGAAAAGTGGCTTTTGATAATATTACCTATCTAATTATTCGATAAAGATGCGGGAATAGCTCAGCGGTAGAGCATCGCCTTGCCAAGGCGAGGGTCGCGGGTTCAAATCCCGTTTCCCGC
>CAKKRL010000026.1 GCA_919902655.1 Thermodesulfovibrionia bacterium | reverse complement strand
CAAAATAAAGGGTTTTAGCACAACCATATCCACAGGGTTCTGTTCAGGCCTTGATACTGTATATTATGCCTCGGATTTCATAAGGTTAAACAGGGCAGATATCGTCCTTGCAGGTAGCGTTGAGGAACTCTGCGAGGAGACCTTTCTCGGTTTCTATAAACTCGGATGCCTGTCAGGGACAGATGGATCAGAGCCTGTATGCTGTCCCTTTGACAGGAGGAGAAACGGGGTTATCCTTTCTGAAGGTGCAGCAATTCTTGTATTGGAAAATAAGGATCATGCACTGAAGAGGGGTGCCAGTATCCTTGCACAGGTAATGGGCTATGGTAATGCCTTTGATCCAAAAAGTAAAAAATTCGATGATGGATCCGGTTTAAAGAATGCCATAAACTTAGCCTTAAAAGAGGCTTCGCTCAACCCTGAAGATATAGATTATATATGTTCTTCAGCCAATTCAACAAAAGATCTCGACAGGATGGAGACAGAGGTTATAAAGGATGTCTTCGGTGAATATGCTTATAAAATCCCTGTGAGTTCCATAAAATCAATGATTGGTGAGTCTTATTCTGCCTCAGGGTCTTTTGCATTGGCAGCAGCAGTAGGTGCAGCATATAAAGGATTTATTCCGCCTACGGTAAATTACAAAGAAAAAGATCCTGAATGCGACCTCGATTATGTACCGAATGAGGCAAGGCAAAAAAAGATAAATACAGTGCTCGTTACATCATCAGACCCCTACGGACAGAATACAGCAATTATATTGGGGAAATATAAATGAATAATCGTGTCGTTATAACAGGCCTCGGTATTGTCTCCTCCATAGGAATAGGCTGGAGGGAGTTCTGGGAGAATCTGGTTAAAGGCAAATCAGGCATAACCCCTGTAACATCCTTTGATACCTCCAACCAATTTACACACATGGGGGGGGAAGTAAAGAACTTTAATCCAGATGAGTTTATCCCAAAAGAGAAATTAAATTCCCAGAGCCGTGCATCCCAGCTTGCCCTTGCTGCAGCAAAGCTTGCTGTGGAAGATGCAAATTTAAATCAAGAAGATACTGATAATTATAGAATTGGAGTTTCTTTTGGCACAACACTTGGCGATGCTCAAGCAGTGGAGGATGTTGATATACTCCTTGTCAATAATAATCAAAACATTAGTAAAGAATTAATATATCAAATACCAACATATGCATCACCATCTGCGATAGCAAGAGAGTTTAAGTTTAATGGTCAAAATTTTATGTTTTCTACCGCTTGTTCAGCAAGTAATTATGCTATAGGCTATGGATATGATTTAATCAGATTAAATAGGGCAGATATTATCTTTGCTGGTGGATCTGATCCATTCTCACGGATTGAATATACAGGTTTTAATCGGTTCTCAGCAGTAGCTCCTGAAAGATGCCAGCCCTTTGACAAAAACAGAAAAGGCATGATATTAGGGGAAGGTGCGGGGGTGCTTGTTTTAGAGTCTTTGGAAAATGCCCTGAAAAGAAAGGCAACGATATATGCAGAGATACTTGGTTATGGCCTTAGCTGTGATGCCTACCGCATGACCGCCTCTTCTGTTGAGGGTATTGCTGAGTGTATGAGAAAGGCATTAAGAGAGGGCGGTATTAAGACAGAGGATGTTGATTACATCAGTGCCCATGGAACAGGGACTATATTAAATGACAAGACAGAGTGTGCAGCAATAAAAGAGGTATTCGGGCATTTAAATAAAAAAGTGCCGATAAGCTCTATCAAATCCATGTTAGGTCATACAATGGGTGCGGGGCCAGCCATTGAGGCAATTACATGCGCCCTTGTTGTAAAGAATAATATTATCCCGCCAACAATAAATTATGAGACACCAGACCCTGAATGTGATATTGACTGCGTGCCGAATCAGGCAAGGAAACAAACTGTTAATATTGCCTTGAATAATTCCTATGCCTTCGGCGGGAATAATGCCTGTGTGGTTGTGAAGAAATTCACCCCTCCTCATTCCTCCCCTTTGTAAGGGGCGGTAGGGTGGAGTTAAAGAACATCTCTAATAATATCAATAGGTTATATCCTCTTCTATCAAGTTCAGGATTACCTTTTAGGCGAAAAATTTGACAAAGGTTTAAAATTGTGATACAAATTAAGTATTGCGTTTAGAATTTGTTACCCGGAGTATGAATGAAGGGCATCGTTCCTTAGTTAGCGTTTAGTATAATGTATTTTAAAAATAATTTTACTATTACTATCATTGACTCGAAAATAGATCTTCTGCATCAATTTCTGTAAAATGATTTCAAAGGGAGCAAGTTTATTTATCTAAAGAGGTGTGAAATGAAGATAAAATACGACCCAGAGGTTGATGCAGCCTATATATCTTTTAAAAAGGGACCAACTCAGGTAACTACTATACGCTTGACAGAAGAT
>CAKKRL010000025.1:10700-19834 GCA_919902655.1 Thermodesulfovibrionia bacterium | reverse complement strand
AGGGTTGAATGGGATGATGAGGTTCAGTTATTCGGTGGACAGATAACAAAGGTCTGGCATTTTTCTGTTGATACAGGGAAGGAATAAATCTCCCTAAGTCCCTCTTTACTAAACGGGGATCGAGGGAGATTAATAAAACTGGTCGAAGACACGACCCATAGGGAGGTTTACATGCAGGTAATTCTTAGAAAGGATGTAGAAAAACTCGGAGCGGCAGGAGACATGGTGGAGGTATCAAATGGTTATGGAAGAAATTATCTTTTACCCAGGGGACTTGCCATAGAGGCCTCTCCGAAAAATATAAAGACTATAGAACACGAGAAGAGGCTGATTGCAGAAAGAAAGAAAAACGCAATAAGAGATGCAGAGTCATTTAAGAAAAGGTTATCCGAGACCTCTGTTACTGTTGCAATGCAGGCAGGTGAGGAGGACAAACTTTTCGGTGCTGTTACCTCAATGGATATAGCAGAGGCACTGTCGAAGGAAGGTATATCTATAGATAAGAGAAATATAATCCTTGATGAACCTATCAAGAGACTCGGTATTTATGCCGTTAATGTAAAGGTTCATCCTGAAGTGATGGCCGAGCTTAAGGTATGGGTTGTGAAACTATAAGATTCAGGATTCAAGGGGTAAAGGGGTCAAGGGTTCAAGTAATTTCACTGGAACCCTCGGACACTCGAATCCTCGAGCCCTTCTTTACAGGGAAAAAATTATGGCTACCGATATTTCATTAGAAAGAGTGCCGCCCCAGAATATAGAGGCAGAACAGTCAGTCCTCGGCGCGATCCTTCTCGATAACGATGCTATTAATAAGGCATTAGAGGTTATCAGCACAGAGGACTTTTATAAGGAGGCCCACAGGAAGATATTCAAAAAGATGTGCGATCTCAGTGAGAAAAACGAGGCCATAGACCTTGTTACCTTAACCGAGATCCTGAAAAAGAATAATGAGATAGAAGGAATAGGTGGCGTATCGTATCTGGCTTCGCTTGTGAACATTGTACCGACCGCTGCAAATATAAGATATCATTCGAAGATTGTTAGGGAGAAGGCAGCCCTAAGGAATCTTATCAATACAGCAACCGAGATTGCATCCCAGGGCTATGAGAATAAGCTTGAAGTGGATGAACTGCTCGATCATGCCGAGAGAATGATCTTTGAGATTTCCGAGAAAAGGATAAAACCCTCTTTCATTTCTGTCAAGGAGATCGTTAAGGATAGTTTCGAGATGATAGAGAGGTTATACGAAAAGAAGGAACTTATAACAGGGATTCCTACAGGCTTTGTCGATCTCGACGAAAAGACCTCCGGACTACAGCCAGGTGATCTCATTGTTGTTGCAGGGAGGCCTTCAATGGGAAAGACTGCCCTGTGCCTTAATGTCGCACAGCATGTAGGGATTGAAAGGGGAGAACCGGTAGCAATGTTCTCCCTCGAGATGTCAAGTAAGCAACTTGTCCTCAGGATGCTATGCTCCGAGGCCGAGGTAGACTCCCACAAACTGCGCTCGGGTTACTTAGGAGAGGCAGATTGGCCAAAACTTACTACTGCAGCAGGGAGGCTTACCGAGGCGCCAATATTTATTGACGATTCTCCTGTTATTACAGCATTTGAAATGAGGGCTAAGGCGAGACGGCTTAAGGCTGAACATGGGCTTTCCCTTATAATAGTTGATTACCTGCAGTTGATGAGGGGAAGGGGTAGATTCGAGAGGAGGGAGCAGGAGATATCCGATATCTCGAGGAATCTGAAGGCACTGGCAAAGGAACTCTCTGTCCCTGTGATGGTATTGTCACAGCTTAACAGAAGTGTTGAACAACGTAATCCTCCAAAGCCACAACCGGCAGACCTAAGGGAATCAGGTGCGATCGAGCAGGATGCTGATGTCATTCTATTATTATACAGGGACGAGCTCTATTATCCTGATAAGGAGGATAACAAGGGAAAGGTAGAGGTGAATATAGCCAAACAGCGGAACGGCCCCACAGGACCGTTTAACCTTACCTTTCTCGATCGGTATACGAAATTTAAGGATTACTCCCCGAGAAGTGAACAATGAAGTTAATAGTTAATAGTGAATAGCTTTAAATGCTATTTAATAACAACTGTTCACTTTCCAACAGTCTTTCTGATAACCTCACAGACCTCCTCGATCTGTTCTTCTGTCAGCTCGGGATATATAGGAAGAGATAAAACTTCTTTAGATGCCTCTTCACTTTCAGGGAAATCACCTTCTTTATAGCCAAGTCCTGCATAAACTTCCTGGAGGTGCAAGGGGAGGGGATAATAGATAACCGAGGCGATAGATTTATCTTTAAGGGCATTCCTGATAAGATCCCTCTTTTTTGTTCTTATTGTATATTGATTATAGACATGATATCTTTCAGGTGTCTCTTCTGGAAGGATAAGGGGTAGACCCTTCAATCTTTCCCTGTAGATCAGAGCCTTGTCCCTCCTCTTTCTGTTATATTCATCAATCCTCTTGAGTTTTATCCTTAATATCCCTGCCTGGATCTCGTCGAGGCGGCTGTTAAATCCGATCTCTGAATGGTAATAGAGTTTCATTGAACCGTGATTTCTCAGCGACTTTGCCCGCTCTGAAATCTCTTCATTATTTGTAATCAGCATGCCACCATCGCCATAACAACCGAGGTTTTTGCTCGGATAGAAACTAAAACAACCTGTATCTCCGAATGTACCCACCTTCTTCCCCTTGTATTCTGCACCAAAGGCCTGAGCAGAGTCCTCTATGACTTTAAGTTTATAGTTCTTTGCTAAAGAGAGGATTGAATCCATATCGGCAGGATGACCGAAGAGATGAACAGGAAGGATTGCCTTTGTCTTCTCTGTAATCCTTTCTTCGACCCAGGAGGGGTCAATATTGAAGGTAAGGGGGTCTATATCGACGAAGATCGGTTTTGCACCGGTATAGGATATGGCCTCTGCAGTGGCAATGAAAGTAAAAGGGGTTGTGATTACCTCGTCACCCGTTCCGACCCCCAATGCCCTCAGGCTCAGGTGTAATGCATCTGTCCCTGATGCAAGGCCTACCCCGTAGGGAATTCCATGATAAGACGCAACTTCCTTTTCAAGGGCATCAAGGTTTGGACCTAGTATGAATCGGGTGCTCCCTATGATCTCATTTATTTTTTCTTTTATTTCATTCTCGATGGCCTTAAACTGGGCCCCGAGGTCAACTATGGGTATTCTCATTTATGATCTCCGATACCTTCAGGGCGACCTTTAGTGCCTCGGTTGCCTCAATCCCGGATATGACAGGTTTAGTCCTTTTCCTTACAGATTGAACAAAGGAGTTTAGTTCCTCTTTAAGAGGGTCAAACTTTTCAGGTTTGATATGTCTTATATCCTGAGTCGGACGTCCATCCTTCAATTTCTTCTTATGTTCTATGATCTCTGTTGTCAGATAATCAAGTGATAGATAGTTCTCTTCTTCAAATACCCTGATCCTCCGTGTCTTTCCATGGAAGATGCGGCCGGCTGTAATGTTCGCAATACAGCCATTCTTAAACTCTATTCTTGCACTTGCCATATCAATCCTCGGTGTGAGCATCGGCATCCCTGTTGCCTTAATTTCAGAGATATCAGATTTCACAAGTGAGAGGATTATATCTATATCATGGATCATGAGATCGATGGTGACATCCACGTCTGTACCCCTTTCCGTAAAGGGGCTTAACCTTTGGGCATCTATAAACATAGGTTTGTGGACGAGGCCTTTCAGGGCGATATAGCCCGGATTGAATCTCTCTATATGTCCAACCTGAAGGATCAGGTCTTTATCACCGGCCATCCTTACCAGTCCCTCGGCATCTGCAACACTGTCAGTAATCGGTTTTTCAATAAGAATGTCTATTCCTTGATTCAGGAAATCCGAGGCAACCCTATAGTGAAGACCGCTCGGGACAGCGATACTTACTGCATTGACTTTACCGAAGAGTTCTGAATAGTCAACGAAAGGTTTTGAACCTGTCTGCCTGGCAATATCCTCAGCCCTTCCTTTATCTGTGTCAGCTACGGCAACAAGCTGAACGTCTTCTGATTCTGAATAAATACGGGCATGTAATTTCCCAAGATAACCTACTCCAACCACACCAACCTTTATTTTCTCTGACAATACCATTCTCCAGTTATCCTTTTTAAGCCACTATTGTATAAAATCAGGGAGGATAAAGTCTATAATTGTTTTTTGAGAAGACAGGCAGAGGCCAGGGTTCATGATTTAAATCATACTCATATCAGGAGCATTTTTTCATGATAAGAGACATGAAGGCATCGATTCCTGAGGATGGGACAGTAATCCGTATTGAAGGTGAAAACGCTGTTGTATTTATCAAAGGCGAGGAATCCTGCAAGGGATGCGGGGCGGCACAGATGGGTCTGTGCAAAGGAGGCATGAGCACGTTGATATTGACTGTAAGAAATACTGCAGGTGCAGGTGTTGGGGATACTGTGAAGGTTGGTTTTGAGCAGGGTGTGCAGACAAGGGGGTATCTTCTGGTCTATATCTTCCCTCTTATTTCCCTTATCGCAGGGGCGTTTGCAGGAAATGTTATAGGAAAGTATCTCGATATAAAACAGCTTGATGTTATACTGGCATTTGTATCATTGTCTGTTACTCTGTTCTATTCTTTCAGGAGACTCAAAAAACTTGATTCCCTTTCAAGGATGGTTATCGAAAGGATTGTATTCCGGAATGCCCCTGGCGGGGATGCTTTTTCAGACGAAGAGAGGAAGTATTTAAGATATACAGGCCGTTATTAAGATTATAGAAAATCTAAATTCCAATAATGCTCATTCCTATTTTATCTGATTCCTTAATCATTTCTTCTTTGTCGAGGAGTATAGTCTTCCCGGACTCTAAGGCAAGAACCTTTGCCCTTGCGTCTTTTAGGGCATCCATGGTCTTAAGACCAACGACCGGTACATCAAATCTCATGTCCTGTCCAGGTTTACTGACCTTTATTACTACAACATCACCTCTTCCTAATTTACTACCCCTTCTTATTGCCTCGTCTGTTCCCTCTATCGCCTCTACAGCAAGGACTGCCTGACCTTTGACAATAACGGTTTGACCTATATCGAGCCTTCCAATTTCTCTGGCCATTTCCAGTCCGAATTCGACATCCCTCATCTCTTCTCTGGACGGACTACGGCTCGTAAGCACACCTTTTGTAACAAAAAGATGGTTAAGGTAAACAGGAAGTCCTTCTAAGACTATTCCCTCAGACTCAAGTTCTTCAGCAAGGGCAAGGAGTATCGAGTCATCCTTTTTGTTTTTAAGTCTGAGGAAAAGTGCCGTTGCCCTTAGATCTGGTTTTATATCAGTAAACATTAGTGTCTTTGGGACCTTTCCTGCCATGATTACCTTTTTTATCCCTTCGGTCTTAAAGAGATTGATAAGCCTGCCGAGTTCTCCAATGTTGATCCAGTGAGTTTTATCTGAAGACCGGGAAAGTTCCCTGGTTGATAGACCCTCAAGGGCGATGGTTACTACCCTTTGACCATCCCTTTTAATCCTTTCAGAGAGGATTAGAGGGAGACTGCCACTTCCTGCGATAAGACCTATGCTTTCCATAAGTTAAATAGGGTAATGGGTAAAGGGTAGTAGTTTACTTGCCCCCTGCTACTTGACCCTTCGCTACCTGCATATTCCCTTTTCGGACTTCTCTATAAAATGGAGAAGGTAATCTACTTCCTTCGGGCCTTTTATCTCTTCCCGTACCCTTTTTATTGCAGTTTTGAGTGTAAGCTTTGACTGGAAGATAATCCTGTATGCCTTCTTAAGTATCTTTATTGTATCTTCTGGAAAACCATGCCTCTTCAGTCCCACAATGTTCAGGCCATAGAGTTTCGCCCTGTTGCCGACTGCTGTCATATAAGGCGGTACATCCTGAACTACTGCTGAACACCCACCGACCATTGCATAGACGCCGATCCTTGTAAACTGGTGTATGGCAGAGAGCCCCCCGACAATGGCATAATCCTCTATCTCTATATGTCCTCCAAGTGTTGCTCCATTTGCCATGATGATATTGTTTCCGAGGATGCAGTCATGTGCTATATGAACATATGCCATTAAGTAGTTATCATTTCCGATAACTGTCTCTCTTGTTCCGTAGGACGATGCCCTGTGTATTGTAACAAACTCCCTGAAGGTATTTCTGTCACCGATCCTGATAGTTGTTTCCTCTCCCTTGTATTTCAGATCCTGTGGAAGACCGCCGATTGCTGAGAACTGGTAAAAGGTGCAGTTTTCTCCTATCTCTGCAGGGCCATAGATTACAACATGGGGACCTATCTTTGTCCTGTTACCGATATTTACACCTTCTCCGATTATCGAATAGGGACCGATTGAGACATCCTTGCTGATTACAGCGTTTTTATGGATAATCGCTGTTGGATGTATCTTCCCTGAATCAAATTCAGAAACTACCTTTGACTGTTTACTCTTTACTTTCAACTTTTCACCTTTAGATGACTTTATCAGTTAACATGGCCGTTAGTTCTGCTTCACAGACAAGTTTGCCTTCTACAGAGGCGATGCCCTTGAGTTTCCAGATATTGACCCTCTGCTGTATTACCTCTACCTCAAAGCGGACCTGATCTCCCGGGAAAACCGGCTTCCTGAATTTGGCCTTATCTATGCCCAGGAAATATACGAGTTTATTTTTTCCGCCATCAGACTTAAATGCAAGCACGCCGCCTAACTGTGCCATTGCCTCTATAATAAGCACGCCCGGCATGATTGGATAGTCAGGGAAATGTCCCTGGAAGAAGGGTTCGTTGATTGTTACATTCTTTATCCCTGTTGCCCTTTTCCCAGGTTCTAACTCGAGTATCCGGTCAATTAACAGAAAGGGATATTTATGTGGAAGTATCTCAAGAATCTCCCTGATATCCATTGCTTCCTCCTAAGAATAGTGTGTTTGCCAAGCAATAAGTTTTTATCTTTAGAAAAATGCCCCTATTGTAAATTCCCACATACTTTTCTTCTCTCCTGGTTCTGGTTTTAGATTATATCCCCATTCGATCCTGAAAGGGCCTATTGGAGATATCCATCGTAACCCTCCTCCGGCCGATGTTCTTAAATCAGACAACTTGATTGATTCATCATCATTAAATGCCTTCCCCATATCATAGAAGATTACTCCCTTAAGTCTCATCTCTTTGATGAGGGGAAAGATATATTCAACATTGAAGATAAGTTGTTTATTTCCACCGATATTATCGCCTGTGTTAGTGTCCTTTGGTCCTGCATTTCCGTACTTGAACCCCCTTACGGAATTTATTCCTCCTACGTAGAATCTTTCATAAAGCGGCAAGGCATTACCTTCAAGGCCATTGGCATAACCGAGCCTTCCCCTTACCATGAAGGTGGTATCCCAGAAAAGAGGGAAAAACCAGCTACTGTCCATAGTGGTCTTAAAGAAAGAATTATCACCACCGAGTGGGCCACCTGCATAAAGGCCGAAGATGCTGTTCCTTGATCCCCTCACAGGATCCAGGAAACTATTCCTCGAGTCCCTTACAAGTCCGAGTTCTATACTGCTTGTTGTGCGTCTCCCTTCCTGTTCTGTTATTAATGCAGAAGAGCCTTCTTCGATTTCAGAGATATCTACTATCTCATAGCCGTATGTGATGCTACTGCTTATATATTCCGTGAAGCTCTTGCCGAGTGTGAGGTTCCCCCCTGTAGCCTCCCTTTTATAGTTATCATACTCCCTCTGAAGTCTATAGAGTGTTATACTGCC
Source organism: Thermodesulfovibrionia bacterium (assembly GCA_919902655.1). GTDB lineage: Bacteria > Nitrospirota > Thermodesulfovibrionia > JACRGW01 > JACRGW01 > CAKKRL01. The sequence continues at coordinate 12,059 of CAKKRL010000025.1, read as the reverse complement.
AGATACAGGTTTACCCATCAGATAGGGCTCCCTGATACTCAGGAGGTAATTCATCCTTTTACTGCTATATTCACCTTTGATCCTCAGTGATTGACCTTTGCCGAAGAGATTCCCCTGAACGAATTCTGCCATTCCGAGCAGCTTATCAGCAGAGCTATATCCGCCACCGACGCTAAAGGACCCTGTAGCCCTTTCCTTTACTTTTATATGTATGTCGACTGCATCCTCACCGACCCTCGGCTCCGGAGATATCTCAACATTCTCAAAGAAGTTAAGGTTATTTATCCTCTCATAGCTTCTTCTAAGCAGCCTTGTGCTGAATGTATCTCCCTCATCGAGTCTAACCTCTCTCCTTATTACATGATCTCTCGTCTTTTCATTTCCAGAGATATTTATTCTCCCGACCTTTACGATAGCACCTTCATTTATATCGATTGTTATCTGGATGGTATTGGTCTCGGTTTCAGGCGTTATAACAGGGGAGATGTTTGCAAGGGCATGACCTTTATCAGAATAAAGATCTGTAAGGTTAGCGATGTCCTTCCTCAGCTTCTCGCGGCTGAACACCTCGCCCTGTTTTGTTGTCATCGCATCCATTATCTCAGAGTTGGAGAGCAGTTTATTCCCTCTGACACTGATCTCTCTTATCTTGAACTGGTTTCCTTCCGAAACGACGATAAGGATGTCAATATCCTTTCTGTCTTCGCTGAGTGTAATCCTTGGTTCTCCGACCAGGGCCTGTATATAACCGTTATTGTAATAAAGGGACCTTATCCGCTCCACATCTTCCCTCATCACATCCCTCTTGTAGGTGCCGGAAGAGTCAAGCCATGAGAATATCCAGTAGCTTTTTGTCTTAATCGCCCCTTTAATCTTTCCCTCGGATATTACCTTGTTACCCTCTATCTTAACTTCCCTTATGGTAACTTTATCTCCCTCTTCGATTCTGTATGTAAGACTTACAGCCTCTTTCGATATATCCTTGATGATGGGAATGACTGTGGCATGGTAATAACCATGTTCTTCGTAATAGAATCGGATATTTTCTGCATTCTCAACAACAAGGGAATGATTCAGGAACGTCCCGGGGCTGATTTTCAGTATTTCCTTTATATCAGATGCCTCTACCTCCTTATTTCCTTCGAGAATAACCTCTATGATGGTTGGTTTCTCAACTACATAGAATAATACCTTTAGGCCCCCTTCGAAACTCTCAGTCTCAACTTTTATGTCATCAAAAGACCCGATCTCAAAGATAGATTTAATATCCTCTTTGATCTTCTCCTGGGAAAATGATTCTCCCTCTGCTGTCTTTATTTTGGACATTATGGTAGCAGTCTCAATCTTCCTGTTTCCCTT
>CAKKRL010000025.1:0-10600 GCA_919902655.1 Thermodesulfovibrionia bacterium | reverse complement strand
TAAATAATATACCACTAAGAAAACCTCATGTAAACAAATTTCTTGCCCCTACCTCATCAGTCTGGCCATTGCAACCATTGCATTAAGCCTTATCTCTTCATCGGGAGATTCAGTAAGTCTCTTGATAAAGGGGACAGCATTTTCTATAAGGTCTGGTCTTGCAATTCCGATGATACCGAGGGCAATAACGGAATTCTTTATGGCGATAGGGTTATCGCCTCTAAGGTATTCGATGAGCATGGGTATATGGTTCTTTGCCATCTCCGGATAGTGGAATCCGGCTGCGCCAAAGGCAAAGATAACACCTCCACAGCTTGATTCCTTTGCATGTTCAAGGACGGTTATCAACTTCGGGAAAACATCTCTGATAATGTCAGGTGAATTGATCCCTATCTTTCCGAGTGCGTGAGCGCCAGTCTCCCTTTCATCATCCTCTTCAGAATCGAGCATGTTTATAAGAAGGGGAATTTCGCCTTTCACAAGATCAGTGAAGTTGAATCCTATGTTACCGATTGCATAGGCTGCGTCCTGCCGGAGAAACCTGTCTCCGGAAACGAGCATTTCCCTGAGAAGCGGCAGGGCCTCAATAGATTTATCCCTGAAGTTGAAGACTACATTTCCGAGAAAGTAGGCACCTTCTGAGCTGAGTGAGGGGTTGGACTCAAGAATCCTCATAATAGGTGTCAGATATTCATAGATAAGATCGGGATAATCGAATCCGAACCTGCCGAGAACATTTAGTATCCCTGCCTTTATTTCATTGTCTGAGGTTTCAAAATGACCTAACAATATCCCTATGGCATTCCTGTCCTCGTAGAGTATTTTCGATATATCGCCGAACCTTTTATTCTTTAAAAGTCTTTCAATATCTAAAGGCATCCTGAGCCATTTAATATCATATTTATGGGATGCTTAGCAATGGAATAGTAAACCAGAGGGGTAGATATATATAAAAAATAATACTTGCTGGTGGATAAATCATATAGGCAAGATAGATAAGGCATTAGGAAAATATTTAGAAAACAAGATTTAATTAACAGGAGATAACATGAATAAGACAATTGAGAATCTGACAAAGGCATTTATTGGAGAAAGATAGGTAAAAACCCTGGCCCTTATATCTCTTGTTATTCGATCTTGACCTTTACCTCTTTCTTCTTTGCCTCCTCGGTCTTTGGTACCCTTATCTCGAGGACGCCGTCCCTGAATGTGGCCTTTATCTTCTCTGTCTGGACATCAGCCGGCAGATGGAAAGACCGTGAGAAAGAGCCGTAGGACCGTTCGAGCCGGTAATAATCTTTTTTTTCGACCTTTTCTTCCTTTTTCTTTTCTCCGGAGATTGTAATGGTATCTTCGGTTATATTGACATTGACATCATCTTTTGCCATGCCGGGCAGTTCAGCCTTTATTATAATCTCATCCTTTTCCTCAAAGACGTCAACAGAGGGAGATACCTCCATTCCTTCGGGCCATCTGATCTCCGGCCATCGGATACTGGGCCACCACGGGGAACCAAATCTTCTCCCCAAAAAATCCTCAAAAAGCCTGTCCATATGCTCGAAAACAGAAAGCGCCTTGGAAGGACGATATGGTTCGACCTCCTTTTTCTCCTTTGCCATTTTGTCCTCCTTTCTGTTAATAGAGGGTTTTAAATATCCCTCCAGGGCCAGGGTTTGTCTTTTTTCTTTCTCCCTATATTTAAATATTATCAAAAACCTGGTTCTTCTGCAATACCGCAATCATAAAAAAAGACTCGCTCTTGAGAAAATCTGATATAATTCTATCTGTATAATATTTATACCATATATGACGGAAAGCAAGTAAGGTAAATGAAAGGATGGCATATGGATATCAAAAAAAAGGTATCAGAAATTATAAGAAGATTGAAGAATGAATATCCTGAGCCAAAGACAACTCTCAGGTTTAAGACACCCCTTGAACTCCTTGTTTCAACAATCCTTTCGGCTCAGACGACCGATGTACATGTAAACAGGGTAACTGAAAATCTCTTTAAAAAATACAGATCAGTCAGAGATTACGCAGAAACTCCCCTTGCAACATTCCAGAAGGATATAAGCTCGATAAACTTCTACAGGAACAAGGCAAAAAATATCCAAGGCTCTGCAAAGATGATAATTAGGAGGTTCAATTCAAAGGTGCCTAAGACAATGGAAGAACTATTGAGTCTCCCCGGTGTTGCGAGGAAGACGGCCAATATAATACTTTCAAATGCCTATGGGATAAATGAGGGAATCGCCGTGGACACACATGTTAAGAGGCTTGCAGAAAGACTCGGGCTTACAAAGAACGAAGACCCTGTGAAGATAGAGAAGGACCTTATGGCAATCACTCCGCGAGAGGAATGGGGGAACCTCACACACCTCCTGATATTACACGGAAGAAATATCTGCCAGGCAAAGAAGCCTGATCATAAGGAATGTGTCCTACACGATATATGTCCTTCGTGGGGAATATAAGAAATTTGTTTAAAGGAAATCTACAAAGGTATTATGAAAATTCTCAACCTTTCTTTCTGTTATCAGACTTTAGAATGAATAATTTAAAAAAACAAAGAAAAAACTTGACAACCTTTCATATTGCTATAAAATCTATGTGGGAGGTGAATGATGGCTGTAGTAGATGATGTAGAAAAAGAGGTTGTTTCAATAATTTCCAATATCTCAGGCGTGGATGAAAGCGAAATAACGTCCGAGACAAATTTTGTTAAGGATTTAGAAGTAGATTCAATCAAGGCCATTGAGATTACTGTTGCCCTTGAGAAGAAGTTCAAGGTGTCCGTAAAGGATGAGGACATCCCAAATATCACAACAGTTGGGAAAGCCGTAGAACTTGTGAACAGGTTAATAATCGCGTAATTATCAGGATTTCCGGTGTAAAAGATGGAGCCAATGACTATCGAATGTGAAAAGTGTGGAAATACCTATACGGCCTATATATATGAGTTGGCTGTTTGTCCTCTGTGTCTTGCCCCTGCAGATGGCGTAACATTTGATGGAGAAGAATATGAAGAGGATGATCCTGAAGAGGACGAACCACCAGGACTTTAGTAATATTTCATAGATATTCTCTTCCACTTTCTTATAATAACCCTCCACGCAATTGTTATAGATTGTATCTCTATATTTTGATATAATCTGTTTAAATTTAACTGGATAGGCAATGAAGGCTGTTGAGATAAAACCTGATATATACTGGGTCGGCGCTATAGACTGGGCTGTGAGGGATTTCCATGGCTATATTACTCCCAATGGAACGACCTACAACAATTATCTTATCGTGGATAAGCAGGTCACACTTCTTGATGCAGTAAAACACGACTTTGCTGAAGTGACCATCGGGAACATAAAAGGCATCATAGAACCATCGAGGATAGAAAATCTCGTTATAAACCATATAGAGCCAGACCATGCAAGCAGCATTGATAAGATAATGAAACTGATACCCGATGCAACTATCTATATAACAGAGAAGGGTAGAAAGGGACTTGAAAGATATTTTGATACATCGGGGTGGAAATTTAAGATAGTTAAAACAGGTGATATTCTTAATATAGGTAAAAGAAATCTCCTCTTTATCGAGACGCCGATGATCCACTGGCCTGATTCGATGATGACGTATATAAAGGAAGATAAACTCCTTATAAGTCAGGATGCATTCGGCCAGCACTATGCCTCAGCAAGCAGGTTTGATGATGAATTCATTAAATGCTTTTCGGTATCAGAGCTTGAGGACGCAGTCAGGGATTATTACGCAAATATTCTTATGCCCTTCGGTGCGCTTATAAAGAAAAAGGTCGAGGAGATACAGAAAATGGGCCTGGAGATAGACATGATAGCACCTGACCACGGGATAATCTGGAGGGATGATCCCTCAAAGGTTATAAAGGCCTATCTCGATATGGCTGATGGGAAGGCGGACCTGGTGGTCGTGATTATTTATGATACAATGTGGCATAGTACCGAACAGATGATCCCGCCTATACTTCAGGGGATAAAGGATGAAGGGGTTGAGGTAAAGGTTATAAAGCTCAGGTCAACACCGATGAGTGGTGCAATAAAGGAGTTCTGGAAATCAAGGGGATGCCTTGTCGGGACACCTACGCTTAATAATATCATGTTCCCTTCGGTTGCAGAATTCCTTTCACATCTAAGGGGTCTAAGGCCTAAGAAACGTATCGTCGGTGCCTTCGGGAGTTACGGATGGGGCGGCGGTGCTGTAAAGGAGGCATACGAAGAATTCAAGAAAATGGGACTTGAGGTCGTTGAGCCAGGGGTTCAGGTTGTTTACAGGGCATCTTCAGAAGATGAGAAGAGATGCTATGAGTTCGGCAGGGAGTTTGCAAAAAGGATGAAGGAATATCATGGGAAATTTCTATAGATAAAATCCCCCTCTCTATGAGCCGTTGGCTCATAGAGAGGGGGATTTTATAAAATTGTAATAAAACTTTTTACGTTCAAATTAGATGAAGACAGTTGCATTCCTCGGCAGCCCGAGAAGGAACGGGAATACAGAACTCCTTTTAAAGGAGGCTGTCCGTGGAATTCAGGATTCAGGTTTTGATGTGCAGACCTTCAATCTTAACCTCATGAAGATCAGGCCATGCCTGGACTGTGATGCCTGCAGGGAGACGGGTATATGTACAGTAAAGGATGCTATGGAGAAGATCTATACAGCCATAAAGGAAGGACACAGGTTTATCCTCGCATCACCAATATTCTTCTTCAGCCTCTCTGCACAGGCGAAGATAATGATTGACAGGTGCCAGACGTTCTGGTGCGAGAAATACCTCCTTAAAAAACCGATTGTGAGTGAAGAGTTCAGGAGGAAAGGATTACTCCTCCTTGTCGGAGGGATGAAGAAGGAGATTGGCTTTGAGTGCGCTGAGGTTACTGCAAAGGCATTCTTCAGGACAATAAGCGTGCCGGAACATAAGACATTGAGCTTTATGGGAATAGATGCGAAAGGAGAGATACTTAAACATCCAACCGCCCTTAGCGATGCGTATCAGGCAGGGAAGGAACTTGTAACAATTTGATTTTATGAGATGGAAGCTAAAGGTATAAAAGGGTTTAAGGATATTCTTCCCTCTGAGATTAAGAAATGGCAGTATCTCGAGAGGAAGGCTGAGGAGGTATTTGAAAATGCAGGATACTCTGAGATAAGGATACCTCTGATGGAATTTACAGAGGTTTTTTCGAGAAGTATAGGTGAGGATACGGATATCGTAGAGAAGGAGATGTATACATTTCAGGATAAGAGCGGCAGGAATATTACACTCAGGCCAGAAGGAACTGCCCCTGTTGTGAGGGCCTATGTAGAGCATGGACTTTATGCAGGTCCCCAGCCAGCAAGGCTCTACTACCTCGGCCCGATGTTCCGTTACGAAAGACCACAGGCAGGGAGGTACAGACAGTTTTACCAGATAGGTGTTGAGGCTCTCGGTATCGATGAGCCTCTGCTCGATGCAGAGGTCGTAATGATGCTCTGGCATCTGTTTGAAAAAATGAAACTCAATGATCTGGAACTGCAGATAAATTCTCTGGGATGCAGGAATTGCAGGTCCATATACATCAAGAAACTTAAGGAATACCTCGGCGATAAGCTCCCCCTTTTATGCCCAGACTGTAAGAAGAGGTATGATGTGAATCCTCTGAGGGTCCTCGATTGTAAGAGGGACCAGTGCAGGGAATCAACAAAAGATGTGCCGGGTATACTCGATTCACTCTGTAAATCCTGTAAGGAACATTTTGAAGATGTTAAAGGGTATCTCGGGGAGCTGTCAATACCATTCAAAATAAACCAGAGGATTGTGAGGGGACTTGATTACTATACAAAGACAACATTCGAGGTTATCGCGAAGGGACTCGGTGCCCAGAATGCAGTTGCAGCAGGCGGAAGGTACGACGGACTCGTAGAAGACATGGGAGGGCCACCTACTCCTGGGATAGGTTTTGCGATAGGCGTGGAAAGGGTTATATCGCTTATTCAGGACACATTCCCAGAGCAGAAACCTTTTATATATTTGACATCCCTGGGTAATCCCGGGCATGCATTATCGATAAAACTGACACGGCAGTTAAGGGATGCAGGGATAAAGGCTGAACTCGGATACGGGAACAGTCTCAAAAGCCAGATGAAAAAGGCGGATAAGTCAGGGGCGAAGTTCGTCCTTATAATCGGCGATGAGGAAATCAGGAAAGGTTTAGGAATACTGAGGGATATGGATACCAAAGCTCAAGATAATATAGATCTCAAACAGGCCTTCGAGATATTGGTTAAAAGATTAGGTTAAGACATAACAGGAGAATTTAATTTAGTATTTACATGCTGTAATTAATATTAAGGCAGGGAATATGAAACAGAAACAGATTTCTCTTGCCAAGATAACATGTCCCAACGCTTCAGGACTCTTGCCACGGACAAGACTTTTTCGTCTGATCGATAAGAATCGCAGCAAGCCGCTTATCTGGATAACAGGCCCCCCGGTTCAGGAAAAACAAGCCTGATCAGCAGTTATCTTAATGAACGCAAACTCCCCTCCACATGGTATCAGGTTGATGGAGGAGACGCAGATATCGCCACCTTCTTTTACTACATGGGTCTTGCTGCACAGAAAATTTCATCCCAGAGGACCCAGAACTTGATTCTGGGTCAGGATTTTTTCTTTCTTAAACCGTAATTTTGAATGTTTATTAAAGAGAAATTTTTATTGACACAAAGGTAATATTGATGTAAATTAAAATCAAATGACAACAAAGACTAAACATGCTTATATTGAAACCGTTCAAGGGGTTCAGGGCGGAAGACCTGTAATAAAAGGCACTAGGACTCCGGTTAGAAGCATTATTATATATCACAGAATGGGATCTACGCCTGAGGAAATACAGATAAAACTCCCGCACCTTAACCTCGCACAAATATATGATGCATTTTCTTATTATTATGATTACAAGGATGAAATAGATCGGGATATCGATGTAGACTCTGAAGAAAAGATAAAGCAAGAGTTTGGTTTGTGAGTATAAAATTATATCTTGACGAGGATGTTGACATTTCTCTTGCCAAGGCCCTTAAACAGAAAGGCATCGATGTTCTTACTACTCAAGAATCTGGCACGAAAAGATTAAGTGATGCTGAACAACTTGAATTTGCAGTTAATAGCAAGCGAGCCATCTTAACACACAACAAAAGAGATTTTGCACTGCTTCATAAAAACTATATGCTTGAGGGTAAAGAGCATTACGGTATAATCTTATCGGATCATAGACCGATTGGTGTGATGCTTCGTGAACTGAGCAAGCTTATTTTTTCTCTAACTCTCGAACAAATGAAAAATCGGCGAGAGTTTCTAAGCAACTGGTTATAGAAAATACCCATAAAGAAAATTTTGAGTTTTATAAAGAAAGGTATCGGAAATGGCTAAAAAGATAATTAGAGAAAGGGAATCAATGAAGCGAATTTTATATTTATGGCTATCTGAATCCTGACCCTGAACTTGATTCGGGGTCAGGATTTTTTCATTTAAAATGGACTCAGGTTTAGGCCTTAGCCTATTGTCCCACAACATTTAATTCCCTTATCCTAAATTTCACTCCCCATTCCTTTGCCATCTGTTCGCATGCATTTATATCAACCTTTGGGAGTGTGATGACTGTTACTCCTACCTCAGGGATATATCTCTTTGCCTCTATGATGAAATCCTTCATTGCCTCAAAGGTCTTCTCCCCGAATTCAGGATGGCAGACCTCATCATATATATCTGCCCTGTCTGCATTAAGACTTATTGAGATCGAATCTACAAGACCCTTGAGCTCCGGAAGTATATTCCTTCGATGGATGAGATTGCCCTGACCATTCGTATTTATCCTCACCATTCCTCCCCTCTCTTTTATCCATGAAGATACGGCCTTAACAAGGTCGAGACGGATGAGCGGTTCACCGTATCCGCAAAAGACTATCTCTTTATATGATTTTGGGTCACCTATTGACTTTATGACCTCATCAATTGACGGCTCTTTCTTGAGTCTCAGGTTGTAACCCGTAACAAAGTCTGTATAATAGCGCACACAGAAATCACAGTGGTTCGTGCATCGGGTCGTGATATTAAGATAGAGGGAATCCCTGATCTTATATGCTATAACCCCTTCCTCATCTATCCTGCCTATTTTCAGGAGTTTCATTGCATTAAGGGAGGTAACCCGGCTTACATCCTCGAAGGTAAGCCCTGTAAGCCCTGCTATCTTCTCTGCGATATGCCTCAGATAGGAGGGCTCATTCCTCTTTCCCCTGAAGGGTTCAGGTGCAAGATATGGGGAGTCAGTTTCAATAAGGAGATTCTCTATCGGTATCTTTTTTACCATGTCCTTAAGTTCTTCGGCCTTTTTAAAAGTTACAGGGCCTGCAACAGATATATAGAATCCCATACTAATAGTCATCTTAGCCATATCTATATCACCTGAAAAGCAGTGCATTATTCCACCGACTTTTTTTGCATCAGCCTCATCGAGAATTTTTAACGTATCATCCCTTGCCTCACGGCTGTGGACGATTATGGGGAGTTTAAGCTCCTTTGCTATCTCTATCTGTTCCCTGAAGCATCTCTGCTGGATTTCTCTCGGAGAGAGGTCATAGTGGTAATCGAGCCCTATCTCTCCGTAGGCAACGACCTTTATTTCTCTTGCAAGTCTTCTGATCTCATCATAGGTATTGTTTTCTATGTCTTTTACTTCGTGGGGATGGATACCGACCGATGCATATATTATAGGGTCTGATGCAGAGAGTTCCACTGCCTTCCTGCAGCCCTCGAGGTCAGAACCTGCATTGAGGATATAGCCAATCCCTGAATCCTTTGCCCGCCGGATCACATCATTTCTATCCTTGTTAAAATTATCCATCTCAAGATGGGCATGGATATCTATAAGCATGTAATAATATAACACAAAAGGGTTCGAGGATTCGAGGGTTAGAGTGAAATCACTTGGCTCCTTGAATCCTTGACCCCTTGGACCCTGTTATCGATTCTTTAAGAAAATTCCTCTTTTAAAATCGGATAATATTTTATATACTATTGTCTATGGCAGATATTAAGGAAACCCTTAGAGAAATACCCTCTGTTGATGAAATCCTTAAGGCTCCTCAGTGCGGGGAATGGCTTAAGACACATCCGAGGCCTCTCGTCATTAAGGCAGTAAGGGATGTGCTACAGATAAAGAGGGAATCCCTGATTAAAGGTGTTAATTCCGAACCTGTTTCTGATTCTCTTTCCTCAGATACAATCCTTTCAGAGATAGAAAGAACTCTTAAAGACCTTTCGGCTTTCAGGCTGAGACCTCTTATAAACGCAACAGGGATAATAATACATACAAACCTCGGCCGTTCTATTCTGGACGAATGTGTTATAAGGAATATGGAAGGGATTGCCATGAGGTACTCGAATTTAGAGTACGATATTGAAAAAGGTGAAAGGGGTAAGAGACACGCCCATCTCGAGGAGATACTTAGTACGCTTACAGGTTCAGAGTCATCGGTTGTCGTTAATAACAATGCTGCGGCGGTTCTTCTTGTTCTCAATACAATGGCATACGGAAAAGAGGTGATAGTCTCAAGGGGCGAGCTTATAGAAATAGGCGGTTCCTTCAGGATACCCGAGGTGATGGAGAGGAGCGGTGCCATACTCAGGGAAGTGGGGACCACTAATAAGACCCATCTGAAGGATTATGAAGGGGCTGTAAATGAGAGGACCGCTCTACTGCTTAAGGTACATACGAGCAATTACAGGATCCTCGGATTTACATCGGATGTATCACTTCAGGATATGGTTATTCTTGGCCAGAGAAAAGGGATACCTGTGATGAACGACCTTGGGAGCGGATGCCTTATAGACCTTAAGAGATATGGCATATACGGAGAGCCAACAGTAAAGGAAGTCCTGAAGAGCGGGGTTGATATAGTAACCTTCAGCGGTGATAAACTGCTCGGAGGTCCGCAGGCAGGTATAATCCTCGGAAAAGAAGTTTATATTGAGAGGATAAGGAAGAATCCCCTCGCAAGGGCAGTGAGGATAGATAAGCTCACACTCTCTGCCATGGAGGCTACACTCAGGGAATATCTCGATGAAGATCGGGCTATAGAGAATATCCCGACCATAAGGATGCTTGCTCAACCTTTAGGGGACATAAAGAGGAGGGCAAAGAAGATAGAAAGGGTTCTTAAAACGTTTCTCGGTTCACAGTTCAAGGTTGATGTTATGCAGGATTCTTCGCAGGCTGGCGGAGGTTCTCTTCCAATGCTTAACCTCCCCACCTTTGTTGTTGCACTGAGCCCATCGGTTAAAGGACCACGGCTGAAAGTAAATGATTTAGAAGAAAGGCTGAGGAAAAGTGACCGTCCTGTCATAGCAAGGATAAAGGACGATGCGATCATCTTTGATGCGAGGACTATACAGGATGAAGAGATAAAAGAGCTTGTAGATTCTGTAAAAGTTGCTCTAAAGGACTGATTGAATCATTTTAAAATTAGTATTTAGCATTTCAAATTTTAAATTTAAAATTCTATGCATTACACAACCCTCGGAACTGCC
>CAKKRL010000024.1 GCA_919902655.1 Thermodesulfovibrionia bacterium | reverse complement strand
AAAAATGGATAAGAGGTTCAGCTATCTTTCATATCCGCTGGGTTTCTGGGCATTACTGGGCGAATCCTCGGATAAAACGATGATTGACCCCTATCTTCTTGCATCAGTAATAAGGGAGGAGAGCAGATTCGACCATAGGGCCGTATCAAGGGCAGGGGCTATTGGCCTTATGCAGGTTATCCCATCCACATGGAAATGGATAAAAGGGCAAAGTAAAAAGACTCCAGATTCCAGACTTCAGACTAATTCAGACCCCTTTGACCCTCATGAAAATATTTCCAGAGGTTCGTGGTATCTGAGGTATCTCCTTGACAAGTTCAATCATAATCTGATTATAGCCCTTTCCGCATACAACGCAGGGCCTGAGGCTGTAAGTTCATGGCAGAAAAAAGGACCGAAGGAACTGGATGAATTTGTTGAAGAGATCCCGTACAGGGAGACAAGGGCATACATAAAAAGGGTTCTCAGGAGTTACGAAGAGTACAGGAGGATATACAATATTACTGACTGATGCACTAATTTAGTATGATAAAAATCCCTACTTGACAAAATAATAAAAAGGATGTATTTTTAATACGCCTTTTAATTGAGGCAGGATAGTTTTTCAAGAGACCTCCCTTCATTAATAGCTTTAACAGTAGAACCTACTGAGAGGGTTATGGTCGAGAGAAAGAGAAAAATTGGGGTAATCGGGGCAGGGCCGGAAGGCATGGAGATCCTCGGCCTTCTTCACAGGGACAAGGCCCTGGAATTATCCTTTCTGATGGATCCGGACATGGATTCCATCGGGCTATCCCTCAAGGATTACGGCTTTGTCTTTTCTGAGGATTTGAACATCAACCTTTCAGACAGCCTTACAGAACTTCCCCGTGACCTCGACCTTATAATCAATACCTCATCCGATCCAAAGATCCGAAGGGAACTAAAGACCATAGAACTGCAGGATACGAATATAATAAAAAGTTCCACTGCACGTCTTCTCTGGAGGCTTAAGCTATTGGAAGTACCCAGAGAATCGTCCATGAAAAAGGCAAGGCAGTCCCTTTGCCGCCAGAAGATAGATGGTATCCTTGAATCCCTGGACCCTGCACTGGATAGCGAGGAATTCTTTTATTTCCTCCTTCATACTACCATGGAGGCTACCTGTGCAGATACCGGCTCAATCATGCTTATAGATAACCAAGGATTCCTGAGGGGCGAGCTATTCTGTGGTAATCCTGATTTCAATATCCCGTTGATAAGGACCCTGCCTCTAAAGATAGGGAAGGGTGTCCCGGGGAGGGCAGATGCAATTGGAAAACCTCTTTTAATCTCAGGGGATGAGGAAGTTTCAGGATATAACAATTTATACCGTGACAGCCTTTCTTCTATATCAGTCCCTCTTAAGGACGACGAAGGAGGGGTGTTGGGTGTCCTGAATGTAGTTTCAGGATCTGCAGGTGCATTTAATCAGGAAGACCTTTCGTTCCTCACAGAACTGGTTTCGCGGACAGGGACATATCTCAAGAAAATAATGACAGCAAGGGAAATGCAGGAGATATCCCTTGAGCAGACATTCTATAAGGATATTCACTCTATTCTCGAATCAGAGGGACCCATAAACGAAAAACTCCAGAAGGCCGCTGCCTGTATGTCAGCGAGGCTGAGGATTGCTTCCTGCAGTATCTACCTGAGAGGCCAGAGCGGGGATCTTAATCTCCAGGCCTCTATCGGGATATGTTCCAAGGCCTTCGGTATCATGTCCTTAACTGGGGATAAAGGGATTGTAGGGAGGACATGTGCTGAAGGTAACCCTACCTTACTTCAGGAGACCTTTCAAAATGGTACAGTTGTTGGTAAATCCCTGAAGGGACTTCTATGTCTACCCCTTTCATCTGCAGATAAGAGGATGGGGGCGGTCCTCTTCGAGTTTATAAGTACAAAAGACCTGACTCCCCGGAGGATGAAATTTCTGCAGGAGATAACAAGCCTCCTTGCAGCTGCCATAAAAGATGATGTTGAGAAACAGAGGATATCCCAGAAATTGCTTAAACTCTCTGTTGTGAATGAAGAGGGCCTTGCCCTTCTCTCCACGATGGAGAGGGTGAAGGTACTGAAGCTTGCCGTAGCATCTGCAGCTATGATCACCGATGCAGAAATAGGCATTCTGAAACTTGTTGACCCTCTGAGCAAGGAACTGATCCTTGTCTCCACATATGGATTTCAGAAGGATCAGTCAGACAAGGATCTGTTGGAGATAGACCGGAGGATAGCAGAGAAGGTTAGAAAATCAGGACGTTCTCTTCTGATTCCTGATATCACAAGGTCTGAATTCGGGGAGACATCGGTTTACGTGTCGGGCCTTATAGTCCCCTTGACAGAGGATGACCAGTTCCAGGGGACTCTCTCTGTATATAATAAATTTTCCTACTCTTCCTTTTCGGCCATGGTCTTCACAGAGGACGACAAGGAAATACTTGGAAAGTATGCACATTATGTAACTAAGGCACTGAAAAACCTTCAGAGCCACCTCAATAAGGAGTCCCTGATAACCATAGATGAGCTTACCCGTCTGAAAAATGAGAGGTATCTGCGTTTTCGACTTCCTGAAGAGATAAAGAGGGCAGACAGACATAAGAGGAGCCTCTCCATCCTCTTCATAGATGTTGAGAATTTTGAAGATTCTTCCAGGGCAATGGACCAGCTATCAGTAAAGGGTTTCCTAAATGAGATAGCACAGGCCCTGAAGGAAACCTTCAGGAATATAGATGTTGTAACAAGACTGAGGGGTGCAAAATTTGCGATCCTTATGCCTGATACAGGGAATCAGATTGACCTGGCCATAGAAAGGCTGAGGTCGAAGGCAGAATCCATCAAGCTTGATAACAGACCGGTGAACCTTCTTGTAGGACATGCGACTTACTCAAGCAACGGTCAAACTGTAAAAGATTTTATATCAAAGGCGGCAAAGTTGAAAACATTGTAGTTTAGGTTTATAATATATAGCATTATAGGAGGGATGAATTGGAAGACCTGTTTAACCTTATGTCAGCAAATGATGAAAAACCGATAGAAAAGATGGGTATCCTTGAGGAAAGGATAGCGAAGATCCTTAAGGTTGTAAGGGAGCTGAAGGAGGAGAAAAGACTCCTCGAGGTAAAGGTAAATGCCCTTGAGGCGGACCTGTTGAGGAAGAAAGAGGAGCTTGATCGGGTCAGGCTACAGATGGAGGAAACCGATATGGTCCATACCGAGTTGAATAATCTCACTGAAGAGAGGGGCCTGCTCAGGACAAGGATAGAGGGTATTCTGAGAGAGCTTGAATCTGTAGAATTAAATTAGAGATTAATCAGGAGGTGAGAATGGTTAGCACAAGGGTAGACATCTTCGGAAGGAGTTACACAATAAGGGGCGATGCGAGAGAAGATTATATGAGGACCCTGGCAAGTTTCGTTGATAAAAAGATGAAGGAGGTTCAGTCAACCGCTCCTGTACTTACTGTGGATAAGATTGCCATCCTCGCTGCCGTTAATTTAGCCGATGAACTTTTCCGTATGAAGAGGGATGAAGAAAGGATCGATAAGCTTCTTGAGCAGACGGCAGAGGTTTTCAGGATAATAGAGGAAAAAGAGAAGGTTATATAAATATCTGATCCTTGATACCCCAGGTTCCCCTTTTTACCGTGATCTATTTTATCCGAGAGACCTGTCTACTTTCCCCTGGAATTTTCAGGAACCTTTACAAGTGGATTTAAAAAATATATAATAAATATAAAATTTTAAAGGAGTGTCGAATCTATGTTTTCCCCGGATAAAAATCAGGAAGGAAAGGCTAAATGGATAGTTTTCTCTGTTATACTTATATTGGCAGGTGTGCTTATTGGACTTTTAACAGCCACAAACCTTGACTGGCTACCCTTCGGACATACAACCACCCCGCAGACTCTTCCCCCGAAGGTGATGGAACAGCTTGTCCAGACCGGGCAGGCATTCACTGAGATTGCGAAGGTTGTCACGCCGGCTGTAGTGAATATTTCTACAACAAAGGTTATACGGAGGGACCAGGCCCCCCGTTTATTTGGAGACCCATTTTCCAGGGATTTCTTCGGTGAGGACCCCTTTCATGAATTCAGGTTCCCGAAGAAATGGAAGGAACAGAGCCTCGGGTCCGGTGTGATAGCAACCTCTGACGGATATATTATCACAAACAACCATGTCGTAGAAAAGGCAGAGGAGATAAAGGTTCTCCTTTCTGATAAAAGGGATTTCAAGGGGAAGGTGGTAGGCTCCGACCCTAAGACCGATATCGCAGTAATAAAAATAGATGCAACAAACCTGCCCACTATCCCCTGGGGGGATTCTGATAAACTCCAGGTTGGAGAGTTCGTCCTTGCAGTAGGCAATCCCTACGGTCTTAACCAGACCGTTACAATGGGGATAATAAGCGCTGTGGGGCGGGCGAATGTCGGTATAGCTGATTACGAAGATTTTATCCAGACAGACGCAGCGATAAACCCCGGAAACTCCGGTGGCCCTCTTGTAAATATACGTGGAGAGGTGGCCGGAATAAATTCAGCCATTTTTTCAAGGACAGGGGGTTACCAGGGGATAGGTTTTGCAGTGCCAAGCAATATGGCGAAGTCGGTAATGGATCAGCTTATAAAAAAAGGTAAGGTAGTCAGGGGATGGATCGGCGTATCTATACAGGATATAAACCCTGCCCTTGCAAAGGAATTCGGTCTTAAGGATCTCAAGGGTGCACTTGTGGGTGATGTTACACCGCAGAGCCCTGCATCAAAGTCAGGTATAAAGAAGGGAGATATAATTCTTGGCTATAACGGCAAGATGGTTGATAATGTTGGAAACCTGAGGAATATGGTTGCCCAGAGCCAGACAGGAACAAAGATAAAGATCAGATTACTGAGGGACAAGAAGGAGATGGAGGTTGAGGCAATTATTGCTGAACTCCCGAAGGAGTTTTCAGAAGGCGGCCCTTCCGGACAGGAAAGGCCAGAGGGAGAGACAGGTGAGAATGTCCTGAGCGATGTAACTGTCAGGGAACTTACCAGGGAGATGGCCAGAGAGCTTGGCATTCCTGTCAGGGAAAAGGGTGTAGTAGTAATAAAGGTTGAATCGGGCAGTCCTGCTGATGAGGCCGGCCTTAAGAGGGGAGACCTTATAAAGGAGATAAACCATAAAGAGATTGCAGGCCTGAGGGAATATAATCGTATAGCATCGAGAATCGGTAAAGGCGAAACAGTTCTCCTGTATATTAACAGGGAAGGAAGGAAATTCTATGCGACGGTAAAACCATAAAAAATTTTAATGACGAAAGCTAATCATTCATAGTTTTTTGGCGGCGCTACCAATTCAAAACTTAATTTTAAGGAGGTGAGAAAATGTTTATAAATACGATTCGGATATCTTTAGTCATATTTAGTTCTTTATTAGGTTATTATATTGGATATGAAATCAGGCCCGGATATGAATATGTCGGGTCAGTTTCGGGTTTTGGGATATCGCTCCTGATTATACTTGTTGAGACTGCCTTAAGGAAGGTAACGGGCAGGATACTGATCGGGGGAGCGCTGGGATTCGCAGGCGGCCTCATAGGTTCAAAGATTATAAGTTCCCCCTTGCAATTCGTTATTCCTGATGAGCAGAGGTTTTTCATTCAGATTCTCCTCGGAGTACTTTTTGGTTATCTTGGAGTTATTCTGGGTATAAAAAGGTCGGAGGGATTTCAGGTCTATAATATTGTAAGGGCCTTAAGGGGAGGCTCTTCCGATGAGAATATTAAAATACTCGATACCAGTGTGGTCATAGACGGGAGGATTGCTGATATATGTGAAACAGGATTTCTTGAGGGTACATTTGTTGTGCCCCAGTTTATCCTCCAGGAACTCCAGTATATCGCAGATTCCGCAGATTCACTTAAGAGGGCGAGGGGGAGGAGGGGTCTTGACATCCTCCACAAGATACAGAAGATGTCGGACTTGAGTGTGAAAATTGTTGAAGAGGATTTTCCTAAGATCAGGGAAGTTGATTCAAAACTCGTGGCCCTTGCCAAGATGCTTAATGCAAAGATAATAACAAATGACTTTAATCTGAATAAGGTAGCTGAACTGCAGGGGGTTGCAGTACTTAATATTAATGAGCTGGCTAATGCTGTGAAACCTGTCGTGCTTCCAGGCGAGACGATGAAGGTCTTTGTCCTTAAGGAAGGTAAAGAGGTCGGGCAGGGAGTGGCCTATCTTGATGATGGAACAATGGTTGTGGTCGAAAATGCAAGGAGATTTATCGGTAAGAATGTAGAGGTTGCGGTAACAAGCGTACTCCAGACAACAGCAGGAAGGATGATCTTCACGAGGCTGAAGGAGGATGCAGAAAGGGAAGAGTATCAGATGGCCGGTGCGAGATAAGTCAGTGATGAGTTCAGAGTTCAGAGTTAGGAGTTTGGAGAACAGGTCACTAAATCATTTGAAAGGGTATGGGAGAGAAGACTAAACGGGCGATCAGGGTCGTTGCGCTCCTTCCGTCTGCAGGACAGGGGAAAAGGATCGGAAAAGGAGCAAGGAAGCCCTTTCTTACCCTCGGCAGTAGGCCCATTCTTGCAGAAACCATAGAGAGGATTCACTCTGTAAGCCATATTACAGAAATAATCCCGATCATTCAGGAAAGGGATATGGAGTACTGTCTCGAGGGGATTGTTGAGAAATACGGCTTTCATAAGATAAAGAGGATCGCCCCAGGAGGGCATGAGAGACAGGATTCTGTGTATAATGGTCTGAAATTAATCAGCCCCGCGGCAGACCTTGTTCTAATCCATGACGGGGTCAGGCCTTTTATTACAGGGGATTTGATCGAAGATGTAATAAGGGCTGCCTTCGAAAATGACGGGGCAGTCCTGGCAGTACCTGTAAAGGATACAATAAAAGAGGCAGACCGAAAGGGGGTTGTTAAGAGGACATTACAGCGAGATAATCTATGGTCCATTCAAACACCCCAGGTCTTCCATTATAATTTCATGCTGGAGGCCTATGAAAGGGCATACAGGGATAATTTTTATAGTACCGATGATGCGTCACTTGTAGAAAGAATAGGGGGAAATGTTAAGGTAATTATGGGGTCTTATTATAATATAAAGATTACTACCCCGGAGGACCTCCTATTAGGTAAGATTATCCTGAGTCTGCAGAATAAAGGGGATTATGCCGACAGGAAGGTTCAGAACCTCTGATGAGAATCGGCTTAGGCTATGATATCCATAGATTGGTACCCGGCAGAAAACTCATACTTGGCGGAGTGGAGATTCCCTTCGAAAAAGGGCTGACAGGCCATTCTGATGCCGATGTCCTCCTCCATGCTATCTCTGATGCCATTTTAGGTGCATTGGGAGAAGGGGATCTTGGCAGACATTTTCCGGATACAGATGAAAAGTACAAAGGTATTTCGGGTCTCCTGATACTGAAAAAGGTTTTGTCCCTTATGAAGGAGAGGGGCTACAGTCTTCTCTGGGTCGATTCAACCGTGATAACCGAAGAGCCGATACTCGCACCTTATATAAATAAGATAAGAGAGAGTATAGCCGGAGGGATCGGGGAAGAAGGTGCAGGGGTAAACATAAAGGCAAAGAGAAATGAAGGTATGGGGCCTGTAGGCAGGGGTGAAGGTATTGCTGCATATGCGGTCTGCCTTTTAGCACCAGCTATTAGTGAAAAGTGAACAGTGAACAGTTTTTGGTTTTTTCACTGAATACTATTCACTAACAACGGTTCACTTTTTAAATGAAGATTCTTGAGACGATAAAGAAAGACATCAGGGCTGTTTTTGAGAGGGACCCTGCAGCTACAAATCTCCTTGAGGTGATTTTAACATATTCAGGATTTCATGCTATCCTTATTCACAGAATTTCACACTGGCTGTGGAAGAAAAAAATCCCTTTTCTCCCAAGGGCTCTGTCCCAGGTAGCGAGATTTTTTACAGGTATTGAGATCCATCCAGGGGCAAAGATAGGGTCAGGCTTTTTTATAGACCATGGAATGGGGGTAGTTATCGGAGAGACCTCAGAGATAGGCGAAGATGTTACCCTGTTCCAGGGGGTAACACTCGGCGGAACTGGTAAGGAAAAGGGGAAAAGGCACCCTACTATCGGAAATAATGTTGTTATTGGGGCAGGGGCAAAGATACTCGGTGCAATAGAGATTGGGGAATATGTAAAGATAGGGGCGAATGCGGTTGTCCTTAATTCTGTCCCGCCTTATTCTACTGTGATTGGTGTGCCTGGGAAGGTGGTCAAGATGAGGGTAATGAGATATGGAGATGAGGTAATGCTTGACCATATCCATCTGCCTGATCCTGTTGAAGAGCGGTTTAATGCATTGGAGGAAGAAATAAGGGAGATTAAACGTATGGTTCGGCATCATGGAGGAGAAAAGAGTGCCCTTCGGATATACAATACTCTGACAGGGAAGAAGGAAGAATTTGTTCCAGTAAAGCCCGGAGAGGTAGGAATGTATGTCTGCGGGGTTACAGTATATGATTATTGCCATTTAGGTCATGCAAGGGTATCGGTTGTTTTCGATGTAATCCGGAGATACCTTGAATCAAAGGGGCTGAAGGTCAAATACATCAGGAACTTCACAGATATTGATGACAAAATAATAAACAGGGCAAAAGAAGAGGCTATTAGTGCCGAGGAAGTGGCAAAGAGGTTTACCGAGGAATATTACAGGGACATGGATCGTCTTGGTGTTGACAGGGCTGATGTCGAACCGAAGGCGACCGACCATATCGGAGAGATCATAGAGATAGTTAAAGGATTAATAGGGAGGGGATATGCCTATGAGGCAGGAGGTGATGTCTTTTTTAATGTAAGAAAATTTGAAGGATATGGCAGGCTTTCGAAAAGGAATATAGATGAGATGATGGCCGGGGCAAGGGTTGAGATAAATGAGAGAAAAAATAACCCTCTGGATTTCGTCCTCTGGAAGGCATCTAAGGAAGGGGAGCCTTCCTGGCCAAGCCCATGGGGACGGGGAAGGCCCGGCTGGCATATAGAGTGCTCTGCGATGTCAATGAAACATTTAGCCGAGACTTTCGATATCCATGCAGGAGGAAAGGACCTTATATTCCCTCATCACGAAAACGAGATAGCCCAGAGCGAGGCGTATACAGGAAGGCCCTTCGTGAAATTGTGGATGCATAATGGTTTCGTCAATATCAACCAGGAGAAGATGTCCAAATCTCTCGGCAACTTCTTCACGATAAGGGAGATACTGAATGTCTATGACCCTGAGGTCGTTCGGTTCTTCCTTCTATCTACACATTACAGGAGTCCGATAGATTTCTCTGACAGAAACCTTGAAGAGACAGAAGAGGCACTTGATAGATTCTACACCATGCTCGGGAGGGCAAACCGTTTCCTGGCTGAATCAAAAACAGGAGAGGAAGAAGAAATTGGTGATGGTGCAAAATCTTTAATGGACGGGATTAGTCTCTTCAGGAAGGGTTTTGATGAGTCTATGGATGATGATTTTAACACAGCTCAGGCCTTAGGCCACATATTTGAACTGACGAGGAATATAAATAGATTTCTTGATAAAGAGGAAAAAGGTAAGGGTGGTCTTAAAGTCCTCAGGTTTGCAAAGGATGCTATTAAAGAGAAGGGGAAGATTCTGAATCTTTTTCTGAGGGAACCTGAAGAATGGTTCAAGGCCTTAAGAAGGGTAAATGCCTCTGAACTTTCAGAAGAAGAAATCTTTAAAAGAATCAAAGAAAGAAACGAGGCGAGGAATAATAAGGACTGGAGAGAGGCTGACAGGATAAGGAAGGATCTTGAGGAACGCGGTATCCTTCTTGAAGACCGGCCTGAGGGCACGGTCTGGAGGGTGAGAAGGTAAAAGGGAGGAAAGAAGAAAAGAAAGATATGCTTTATGGTCTGAACCCTGTTCTTGAGGCACTCAGAGGCAACAGACCCTTCGACAGGATATGCCTTTGCAGGGATAGGAGAGGTGGCAGTATAAAGGAGGTATTGGGGCTTGCAAGGGCGAAGGGCATTGAGGTCAGGTTCAGCACAAGGGAGATAATAGATAATATAGCCCATGGTGTAGCACATCAGGGTGTTGTTGCCTTTGTTGCTGCAAAGCAATATTCCACTTTAGAGGATGTCCTCGGTATAGCAAAGGGTAAGGGAGAGAATCCTTTTTTAATCCTTCTGGATGGGATAGAAGACCCGAGGAACTTAGGTGCCCTGATAAGAGTGGCTGAGGCCGGAGGGGTTCACGGAATAGTCCTGCCTGAGAGACATTCGGTTGGTTTAACCGCGACTGTTGCCAAGACATCTGCAGGTGCCCTTGATTTTATGCCTGTTGTAAAGGTGAAGAATCTCAGGCATACAATAGACAGCCTTAAAAAGTCGGGTCTCTGGGTTATCGGGGCAGACAATAAGGCAAAGAAAAGCCTGTTTGATCTCGACCTCGATTTACCTATAGCATTGGTGATCGGTAGTGAAGGCATGGGTTTAAGAAAAGGAATCGTAGAAAGTTGCGATTTCCTGCTATCCATACCTATGCCTGGCAAGACTACATCTTTAAATGTTTCTGTATCAGCCGGAGTGATAATATATGAGGTTTTGAGACAAAAATTGTCTAATAAGAAAAGGATTACAAATTAATACTCCCCCTGATAAAAAGTGAGGAAAATTGTTGATATTTTTAATAGGTTTCTTATAAAATAAAGATTGACATTTATAAAAAGAGTAAATATAATAAGAAGTTTTTTGCGGGGGGTAGTTTCTATTTTTGAGGATTGGACAGGCTGCCACCGTAGCTCAGCTGGCAGAGCAGCTGATTTGTAATCAGCGGGTCGTGGGTTCGATCCCCTCCGGTGGCTCCAAGAAATGCAGTGAATAGTTATTAGTGATTAGTGAATAGTGAAGTTATAAAAAGATTTGAATTTACACTATAAACTATTCACTGTCCACTAATCACTGCAGTTGAGGGAGGGGGAGGTTCCCGAGTGGCTAAAGGGAACAGACTGTAAATCTGTCGCTGTAACGGCTTCGGAGGTTCGAATCCTCCCCTCCCCACCACAGAAATTTACAAAGCAAATTTTGCAGTGAATAGTTATTAGTAAATAGTGAATAGTTTAAAACTAAATCCAAAATGAACCGAATACTGATCACTAATAACTGTTCACTATTCACTGTAGTTATTGCGGGTGTAGCTCAGCTGGCTAGAGCGTCAGCCTTCCAAGCTGAATG
>CAKKRL010000023.1 GCA_919902655.1 Thermodesulfovibrionia bacterium | reverse complement strand
CCATAACCCTTTGAGACCTCTACCATGTCTCCAGCCACTCCAAGTTTCTCTACATCCTTTCTAAGAATTACCTGCATGGAAACCTCCAGTTTTTAGGACTTCGGATTTTAGATTTCTGATTTCGGATTTAATTGCACAATCCACATTCCAATATAAAATCATTCCATTCCTGTATCAACAGAAAAATGCCAGACCTTTGTTATCCACCCTCCGAATAATTGAACCTCATCATTCCATTCAACCCTTATGATAGCCTTCTTCCCTGTCTGCACTATTTCTACATCCTTCTCATCGAGCGGCACATCTTTATCTTCGGCAGTCTCCATAATTATCTTCATTACCTTTTCTCTTGGTCCTCTGGCTTCATACAGAGCAACCTCTTTCAATCTATCCTTAAAGGAATAGTAGTTAAACCATGGCATCCCGAGGTTTATAACGCTATAAGCCAGAAGCCCAAGGACAACGATACATATTACACTCTTTGAAATGAACCCCCCGCCTTCCCTGTCCATATCACCCTCCGTCTTAATGTATCAACTTCCCTATCCTTTTCAACCTCACCCAGTTATCATCACTGTTCCATGACCAGTAGATAATAAAGGCCTTTCCTTTAACTTTTTTTGTATCAACAAAACCCCAGAACCGGCTATCATGGCTTCCATCCCTGTTATCGCCCATAACTAATAGCTGGCCTTCGGGTACAGTTACAGGCCCGTAATTATCCCTCGGGCTTATCTCTCTCGTCTCTATCCTGTCGTCTTTATTGATAGTATATGGCTCTGCCTGCGGTATCCCATTAATATAAACAATCTTATCCTTTATCTCAACTGTATCTCCTTCTATACCTATTGCCCTTTTGATAAAATCCCTTTTTTCATCCATTGGGAATTTAAATACAATTATATCACCTCTTTCAGGCTTGCTGTAAGAAACAATGTTTATATCCCCGAAGGGGAAGCTTATGCCGAAATATGACTCCCTGAAGATATTCAGTCCGTAGGAAAACTTATTGACAAGTATATGATCCCCTATATCGAGCGTCGGTATCATAGACCCTGAAGGTATCTTGAAGGCCTGGACGACAAATGTCCTGATGAACAGGGCTATAAGAAGCGCAACAAGTATAGCCTCAGCAGAATCCCTTAGTGTTGATTTCTTTTTCTTCCTCTCTTCTGTTTTGGTTTTAATTCCAGTATTCTGACTTTCTAAACCGTTCAATTTAAGCCTCCACCTTCAAAAGTGTCAGGAACGCCTCCTGCGGGACATCGATCCTTCCAATGTGTTTCATCCTCTTTTTCCCTTCCTTCTGTTTCTCCAGTAACTTCCTTTTTCTCGTGACATCCCCGCCGTAACATTTGGCAATGACATTCTTCCTGAGGGGACTCACGGTCTCCCTCGCAATAACCTTGCTTCCGATAGCGGCCTGTATCGCTACTTCAAAGAGCTGTTTCGGAATTACCTCCTTAAGCCTTTGTGCAATAAATCTACCTCTGAACTGAGCCCTGTCTTTATGGATAATACTGGAAAGGGCATCGATAGTCTCACCGTTAAGGAGGATATCGAGTTTTACGAGGTTCGACTCTCTGAATCCTATAAAATCATAGTCCATTGATGCGTAACCCCTGCTCAGTGATTTGAGTCGGTTATAAAAATCCATCACGATCTCATTCAATGGCATCTCGTAGGTGATTATTACCCTCTCCTTTCCAGTCGAAGTAAACCCCTTTTGTATCCCCCTCCTGTCCTGGCATAGCTGGATCATCGGTCCCACAAACTCCTGGGGTGTAATGATAGTATTAAGTATAAAGGGTTCCTCTATCTTTAGAATCTTCTGGTGTTCAGGAAGCTTTGTAGGGTTTTCTATAAGGACTGCAGCACCGTCTGTCCTTGTTACCCTGTAAGCAACAGTAGGTGCTGTAGCAAGGAGTGAAAGACTGAATTCCCTTTCAAGCCTCTCCTGAATTATTTCCATATGGAGTAGTCCCAGAAACCCGCATCTGAAACCGAATCCAAGGGCAAGTGATGTTTCAGGTTCATATGTGAAGGACGAATCATTCAGCCTGAGTTTCTCAAGGGCATCCCTGAGTCCCTCATACTGGATGGTTTCTGTCGGATAGAGACCGCAGAAGACCATGGGTTTGACCTCTCTGTAACCCGGAAGCGATATTGAAGAGGGATTATCGGCGTCAGTAATAGTATCACCAATCTTTGTATCGGTCACCTTTCTTATCCCTGCGATAATATAGCCCACATCGCCTGCAGACAGTTTCTCTGTTGACATCATCTTGGGAGTAAAGACACCAACAGACTTGACCTCAAAGACCTTATTTGTAGCCATCATCATTATCTTCTGGCCTTCGGTTACTATTCCGTCAAAGACCCTTACAAGTACTACTACACCCTTGTAGTCATCAAACCAGGAATCGAATATAAGCGCCCTCAGAGACCCTTCTTCTGTCCCTCTTGGAGGCGGAACCCTTCGGACAACAGCCTCGAGTATCTCCTTTATCCCCCTCCCTTCCTTTGCAGAGGAAACAAGAGCGTCTTCTTTATCAAGACCTATTATATCTTCTATCTGTTGCATTACCTCTTCAGGGTTCGCATTAGGCAGGTCTATCTTGTTTATTACAGGGATTATCAAAAGATTATGTTCGAGTGCAAGATGGGCATTTGCAACGGTCTGTGCCTCAACCCCCTGTGAGGCGTCAACAACAAGCAATGCACCCTCACATGCTGCGAGGCTCCTCGATACCTCATATCCGAAGTCTACATGACCAGGGGTGTCTATCAGGTTAAGGACATATTGTTTGCCGTCATCAGCCCTGTAATCAAGTCTTACAGCATGGGCCTTTATTGTTATACCCCTTTCCCTCTCAAGATCCATACTGTCAAGGACCTGTTCCTCCATCTCCCTCGGGCTGAGTGCTCCGGTCAGTTCAAGGACCCTGTCCGCAAGCGTGGATTTTCCGTGGTCAATATGGGCTATTATAGAAAAGTTTCTTATATGATCCATAAACTGTTCACTGTTCACTGTTCACTGTTTTTAATGCTAATCCCGCAGCCCCTATCAGGCCACCATCACTTATAGTAGACCGTATTATCCTTGCCTTCTCAGCAGGAATACTGAATGCCCTTACCTGAACTTCCTTTTTTAATGGTTCAATAAAAAGGTCCCATGCATCCTTAACACCGCCACCGATGATTATCGCCTCAGGATTAAAGATATTGATAAGGCTTGCTATCCCGATACCGAGATACCTGCCCATCTCTCTTATTATATCCCTTGCAAGGGAATCCCCTTCTTTTGCTGCCTGATAAACCATCTCTGAATTAATCTTGTAAATATTTCCTTCAGTAATCTCCCTTAGTTTTGTCTCGCCACCTGCCTCTATCGCCCCAATTGCCCTGTCAGTTATCCCCCTTGCAGAGGCATAGACCTCAAGACATCCGTGGTTCCCACATCCACATTTTGGCCCATCCGGGTTAACGGTCATATGACCTATTTCCCCAGCCATGCCGTCTGCACCATGAAGGATCTCGCCTTTATGGATAATCCCTCCACCCACACCTGTACCCAGTGTGATCATGATAAAGTCCTGAAGGCCCCTGCCCTCACCAACCCACTTCTCTCCAAATGCCCAGGCATTCGCATCATTCTCGAGGACTGCATGGATGCCTGTCTTTTCCTCAACAATATCCCTGAGCGGTACATCTACCCAGCCAGGAAGGTTCGGTGATATGGCTATAATACCTTTTTCAATAGAAATTATCCCCGGTGCACCAAGCCCAACTGATAATACCTCTAAGGTCTTTCCTCTTGCATCATCTTTAAGGGACTTGATACCTTCAATAAGCCTCTCTATGACTGTATCTTTTCCGTTTTGAACGGATGTTGAATTCTCTATCCTGTTAAGAATCCTTCCCTCAGCATCGACAATGCCGGCCCTTATATTCGTGCCTCCAAGATCAACCCCTATAGCGACCTTTTCCAATTATAACCTCCTTGCCAAAATCAATAATCTGGTCCACCTCCATTATAGACGGAGCCTCAACATACAATCTCAGGACAGGTTCTGTTCCTGACGGTCTGAACAGTATCCAGCCATTACCCTCAAGGATGAATTTCAAACCATCGTAAGACTTTGTATCCAGGATCCTCCTGCCTGCAACCGTGTCAGGCGGGAAATCTTTGAGCATCCTGACAATCGCCCTGCCCTCATCAGGCAGCAGGCCATAGTCCAATCTTCTGTAATGAAATTCACCGAACTCATCTGCCATTGAACTCAGAAGTTCTAAAAGGGTTTTCTTTTCCACAGACATCATCTCAAGCAGTAAAAGTCCTGCCAGTATCCCGTCCCTTTCAGGGATATGATTCTTTATTCCGATCCCACCACTCTCTTCCCCGCCAATAAGGATATCACCCTTTAACATGAGTTCACATATATGCTTGAACCCTACCGGGGTCTCATGCACCTTAAGCCGGAGTTTATCTGCAATCCTGTCAATAAGAAGGGTAGTAGAAATTGTTTTCACAATATCACCCTTCCACCCTCTGTTCCTTATAAGGTGAAGCAGGAGGAGACCGAAAATCTTATGCGGCTCTACAAATCTCCCTGAAGAATCGATTACACCGAGGCGGTCCGCATCTCCGTCAGTTGCAAGCCCTATCGATGCCTTTCTCTTCAAGACCTCATCCCTTAATTCATCGAGGTTCTCCCCCAGAGGCTCGGGGTGAAGACCCCCAAAACAGGGGTCCTTCTGCTTATGGATCGTTCTTACCCTGCAGGATCCGCCTGAAAGAAGTTCTTCGAGTAACCCCCCTGCTGTCCCGTACATCGGATCAAAGACAACCGAGATACCTGAATCCTTAATTCTTTTTACATCTACCAGTGACAATATATGCTCTTTGTAAAACGGAAGCAGGTTTTCCATCACAGGTTTGTCCATTGAAGACCTCGGAATTTCCTTCCCTATCAGGGCCTCAATCTCCGATGTAATTGCAGGGTAGGCAGACCCTCCGTACTCTGCCTTATATTTGATACCGTTAAAATAGTAAGGATTATGACTTGCCGTAATCATAACGCCACCGGAGGCGCTGAAATGTTTAACGCTGTATGAGAGAACAGGTGTCGATACGGGTCTGTCAGAAAGTATTGCAGGTATTCCGTTACCTCTTATAACCTCTGCAGTAATCATGGCGTACCTGTCAGAAAAAAATCTTGTATCATACCCTATTACTAAAGGACCGTCCCCTCTCTTCTTTGCATAACTCGATATAGCCTGGATTACTGCCTTTACATTCGCAAAGGTAAAATCCCTCGCAATGACCCCTCTCCATCCATCTGTCCCAAAACTTACTTTATACATAAAAATCCCTACTTAAAGAACCTCTTACAAAGATTGAAAACAACCGATTCTGTCATTCTGAGCAATGTGAAGAATCTCATATAATCGATTGTTTAAGAGGTTCTTCACTCCATTCAGGTGACACTTTTTTTCAGAGGGTTTTCAAATAAAACTTCGAATGGAAAATATTAACATAAAGGAAGCTTATTGTAAAGCCTAACTAACGGACAGCGATTCGTTTATCTTTCACCAAACATTACGAGCCACTCATCAAATCTCTTTAATTTATCTTCTCCGTATCTTGAGATTTTCTCACGAATCTCCGATAAAGGTTTTTCCTCAAGGATGTTATCCTTATTCTTGGAGAAGAACTTGTCAGCAAAACATACAATCTGCTCTTCTATAGAGATCGGCAACATCTCCCTCCTCGGTAGCGGAAGATTCCCATCTTCGATGTCCTTAACTGCCAGCCCCACACCGACATGCCTTTCACAGATAAGGGCATGAAGAGGGAGACCCTCTCTTTCTAATATCTCTCTTCCGAGATAGCCATGACATATATATACCTTTTCCCCATAACAGCCAAGCTCCGGTGAATTGGTATATAATATTCCTATATCGTGAAGCATAGAGGCCTCTTCTATAAACCCTATATCAGGTTTAAGATGGTTCACCCTCTCTGCTACCTCAATGGCCTTTCCTGCTACACTCCTCCCATGGCGGACAAGAAACTCATAGGCCTTTGAGCCGGGACCGTAGTATTTCTCGATTATCTTTAGAGAATCCATTCAAGCATCAAATTATTAGAGACTGCAGGACCCTCCTGATTTTTTCTTCAGCCACTCAGGAACATCCTTACCATTAGCAGATACCTTTTCTGCAATCTTGCCCCTGACCTCAGGGGGAATTCCCCCTCAGAGGAGACTTCTGTATCCACGGTTCAGATTAATGGCAGCAAAGGCATATACCGCAATTATCATAATGCCAATAATTACCAAAAACATTTTACACCTCCTTTTTAATTAAGAACCACCGCTTATATCCATATCCGAAACCCTGATGCTCGGAGAGCCTATTCTACCATAGAAGCGGATATCATCGGCAATACCATCTATCTTTTTCATGAGGTCTATAATATTACCTGAAATCACTGCCTCTCGTACAGGATAGGCACATTCCCCTCCTTCTATCCATAACCCTGATACACCAACGGAAAAATCTCCTGAGATAGGGTTTGCCGTATGGACTCCCATCGCCTCAGTTATGTAAAGCCCTCTTTTGACTTCTTTGATAAGTGATTCTTTAGAAATATTTCCTTTCTCGATATACAGATTTGTCATACCAACACCCGGAATCCCCCTGAACCCTCCCCTAACACAATTACCTGTAGATTGAACTCCATCTTTTCTTGCAGTATAGGTGTTATGGAGAAATCCCCTCAGTTCACCTCTGTCAATCAATACCTTTTTCTGCATTGGTATTCCTTCATCATCTGAAGGAGCAGTAGCAATACCCTCTGAAAGAAGACCATCATCTATTACCGTAATAAGGGGTGTGGCAACCTTCTGTCCTGCCTTACCTGCAAAGAGGGATCTCCCCTTCTGAACAGCATCTGCAGACAGGGCAGGTGCAAGTACACCGAGAAATTCTGTTGCAACACTACTATCAAGAATGACAGGAACGTTTACCGAATCTATCCTCCTCGCCCCCAGCATCTCAACAGCCTTCCTTGCTGCCGTTCTACCAGTCTCTTCAATATCGAGTCTTGATAGAAAAGGAGAGACAGCA
This sequence comes from Thermodesulfovibrionia bacterium, assembly GCA_919902655.1. Classification (GTDB taxonomy): domain Bacteria; phylum Nitrospirota; class Thermodesulfovibrionia; order JACRGW01; family JACRGW01; genus CAKKRL01. The sequence continues at coordinate 3,751 of CAKKRL010000023.1, read as the reverse complement.
AAATCCCATCCCATCTGAGAATCACCTCCGTCTTCTGCCACGGCCATTATGCTGACAGAGGCAGCAGTTCCCATGCAGGACAGGTCTATGCCTTTCGAACTCAGTATTTGTCTTTTATAGATTGTAAAGGAAAAGGATGACTTTCTTACCTTCTTTATTCTTCTGTCATAATCAATGGCAGCCTTCTCGAGAATAGCCGCCTTTCTTATCCTCTCATCACCGGAAAGTCTCTCAAGTTCTTCATCGTATACAGAAGGGCTCTGATAATCCGCAGAAGGCCTGTCGGGTAATGCAGAGAATCTGTCTTCCTGGATGTTTTTTGTATTAAGGGAAACCGTTTTTATCAGGGCATCTATGGATTCCTCATTAATATCAGAAGTAAATCCAAAACCCATCCTCTGGCCGAGTAAAAGTCTCAACCCAACACCGCAACTCCTCGATGCATCGAGTGCCTCCACTTCCTGGTCCTTCACTTCGACATTGAAAGACTCCGAGGATTTGAAATAAACCTCAACTCCATCGTGCTTGAGTTTCATTAACCTATCGAGAATTTCTATCGCTTTTTCTTTCATGTTCATTCCAGATATGTTGCTGATGCAGTTTCGGATTCCCAGACCGTGACCATAGAGGCCTGGACATTCCTGCCGGATATCCTCTTCTTGAGACTATCATAAACCCACTTGGCAATATTTTCTGACGATGGGTTTATCTCAGTGAAGGGGAAGACATCATTTAAATTAGAATGATCTAATGGTTCAAGTATCTCTTCGGTGATCTTTTTAAGTTCATGGAAATCTATCGCAAGGCCTATCTCATTCAGTCTCTCTGCAGTGACATGTACATTAACCCTCCAGTTATGGCCATGGAGATTCTCACATTTTCCATCGTATCCCCTTAACTGATGGGCAGCAGAGAAAAAGGTCTCAACCATTAGTTCATACATAATCAATGTAGACACACCCCTTAATCCCCTCTAAAAAGAGGGGCTGGGGGTGTGTAAAAAGTCTCCTCACACCTTCCACATTATCGCCTCAAAATCAGCCGTAGGTACACTAAAAGAGATGTACCCCTTAAAGGGCCATTTCTCAAGTTCGGAGTCGTCCCTCTTCACGGTTACAACAAAGGCAACCTCATCGGATTCTTTTACATCAAGCAATGAAAAGGGCAGTGCAATTTCAATAATATCCCTGACTGCAATGGTAGAGATATTATCTGCTAAGAATCTCTCACCGTTTTTATACCTGAAGAGCCCTGCCTTTGCAAACCCTTCTGCAGGTGAACAGTTGACCTCTACCCCCATATTCTCGGGCCTCAGGAAACGAATAGCAAATGTTATTTCGGAGACCTTCGGGTCCTTAAGTGTCCTCTGTGTATCAAACCTTATGAAGATATTCTTGAGATCAAACCCGTAATATATATGTGAGAGAATGCTTTCTGCCCTGTGCATGGTCCCGCCCATCTTACTAACATCGAGATAGGCAGCCGATAGCCATTCATAATAATTGCTCACCTCCCCGTCGATTACCGGTGAGATGAATGAGGTAATCTCTACTGTGGGTTGAAACTTTCTGTCCTCCTTTATAACCGGGATGAGAATGTCTGGAGGGACCTCTCTTCCTATAAGGTCGTAGACCTTCTTCAGATGGGACCTGAAGAGCTCATCGAATTCAGCTGCATTCTCTGTGGAATGTTCATCACCGTACCACCAGCACCAGTCGCTTCCTTCTGCTATATATATCTCTCTCCATGCCTCTGATAGAATTTCTTTATCCTTCACAGTTACAGACTCCTCATAATCAACAAGGTCTCTCCTTGCCCTGCTCAGGAAGTCCCATGCAGTATTGTCCTCCTCGTGTCCTATCCATATTGCAAAATTGCGGTTTATCCATGACCCTGAAAAAAGGTCCTCTATCCTTTCCTTCGGATAATGCTCCCTCAGATACTCCTTCATCGTAACTGTCTTCAGGAGGGGTTCGTTGCCGAGCCTCTCATAGAGATGGAGAAGAAAGGGCCTCCCGTCATTTCTGTAATGTTCCCATGCATTCTCACCGTCAAGGATTACTGAAACGATATTGTCTTCATTGCTGCCAGAGAGTCCCTCCCTTATTTTATGGAGCCTTGCTATAAAGTCATCAACGGCGTTCTTTATATCCCATCTTGAATAGACAAAACCTATCAGGTCAGACAATGTATGGTCCCTGAAGACAATGGAAATATCTCCAGTCATATAAGCCCTGTAGAGTATTTCAGCATTCTTCATTATTCCTGAGAAATCCCTGTCAATTGTTACGCCGAGAGACCCTGAAAGAACCCCCTCATCCGAGGCTATCCATTTTATCCCTTCTTTAGAAACAAGCGGAAGGATTTCCTTGCTGACAGAACCCTCTGAGGGCCACATCCCTTCTGGCCTCCTTCCAAAGGTCTTCTCATGATAAAGGACAGCCCTCCTGATCTGCTCCTCTGCATCCCCGGGACAAGAGAATCTTTCATGGGGAAGCTTTATCCCCGGAATTGCCGCCCTGGCAGAATTTGTATCATAGAGAAGGGGGAGAATCGGATGGAAATACGGGCTTGTAGTTATCTCTATCTGTCCGGAATCCTCCATCCTTTTATATTCAGGGATTATCAATCCGAGGACATCTATCTGTTTCTCAATAAGGAGACGCTTCTCCTCTTCAGTAAAGTCTTTCCCTTTATTGATAAGCCCAATGAGAAAAGTGTCCTTCTCTCTGAATAGGGGATCAAACCAGCAAAGATTAAACCATACCTGCAGGTCAAGGAAATCCTGAGAGGTAAAGTACCTCGATACTCTTTCAAGTTCCCTCTTTGTTGTATGATAACCTCTCTTTGCAAGAAGTTCATAATACCTCGGATATACCTTTACCATATTATCCCAGTGGGCAAGGAAAAAATTATGCAAAATAAAGACCTTCTCCTCAGGGGAAAGACTTTCGGCAGGGGCAAGGGTGTGATACATATACCTGTCCACAGCCCTGTTCTCAGTATAGTCCCCTATCTGTTCAAGGAGGGAAGGGACAAGGTTAAAGGTTTGATGTATTTCAGGGAAATCCCTGAGTATCGCAACCATATCATAATAGTCCTTTATCCCATGGAGCCTCACCCAGGGAAGTGCATAATCACCCTTAAACGGATCCCTGTAATAGGGCTGGTGCATATGCCAGAGAAACATTATATACAATGGTCTTTTCACTGCAGATTCTTTCAGCTTCCTCTTTTTTTCTTCCTCTTAGGGCCTGTCTTTCTGTTTCCCTTACACATTTCTATTACTCGTACTGGTATATGATCTCCCCTTCTTTTGAGAGATCGAGCCTTTCCCTCGCAAGCTTCTCAATATATTGAGGATCTGTCTTCAGTGCCTCCACCTCTTTCCTCAGCCTCTCATTCTCTTTGCCGATATGATCCACTTCCTTTTCAAGCCTCTGATAGGTTCTCTTCATTCTATAATGGCTTGTAAGCCCCATGTCTCCAAATATAAAGGAAAGAACAAAATATAATATGAAGAGGAGGCTTATCATCATAAAGAATCGTGTCCGCCTCTTCTTCTCCATCTCAACCTGTTCTTTGGTCTTATTCTTCTTTGGCATCTACATATTTTGTATTACGGATTGCGAAATGCGGATTTAAACTCCGAAATCCACAATCCGAAATCTACAATTTTATATTATCGAACACCCCTTTCCCCCTGTAAATCGCAGACCCCCCCAGCTCCTCCTCGATCCTCAGAAGCTGG
>CAKKRL010000022.1 GCA_919902655.1 Thermodesulfovibrionia bacterium | reverse complement strand
GAGCCTACCTTTGTTACTGTCTTAAATGTATCCGTCTTCGGGTCATAAACAGCACCGAGTATGGCACCAATACCGAACCTTGCCCTTAACCCCCTTCCCTTGAAATATCCAACTATACATATATCAATTGTATCTACGAGTTCACCACGGTATGACCTCTTCAGTTTTATCCAGTTGAAATTCCTCGCCCCTGCTGAATAGGGGGCATCAAGCCTCTTCGCAACCACACCTTCAAGCCCTCTCTCTACGGCGTCTTCAAAATATTTATATATCGCCTTAGGGTCATCTGTGATAAAGAGGGCAGAGGGTTCGATGATGGTATCCTTCTTTATGAGGGATTCGAGTTTCTTTCTCCTCTCAATATAAGGTTTCTCTGTATAATCAATTTCGTCTGAAAAAAGGAGATCAAAGGCGAAAAACTTTAGAGGGTATTCCCTTGCAAGGGCCTCTATACCATGTTTTCTCTTTCTCTGCATGGTTATCTGGAAGGAATAGAGTTCTCCTGTTGCCTCGTTATATGCAAGGGCCTCACCTTCAAAGATCGCCTTCTTCGCAAGGAAGTGTGTTCTTGCCGCATTACTTATTTCCGGGAACATAGGGGTAGTCCTCTCAAGGTTCCTTGAGAAGAGTTCTATACGGTCGCCGTCCTTATGGCACTGGACACGGAACCCGTCATATTTGGCCTCTATAGCTGCTCTGCCTATCTTCTCGATTATTTCTTCTGATGATGGAAGCCTCTCACAGAGGGCCATCCTTATCGGATAGCCTACCTTTACATGGAATTTCTTGACACCATCAATCCCTTTTTCAAGTAATGTCCTTGCTACAAGGCCAAGGTCGGAACATAAGTTATAGGCCCTCTCGAGTTCAGGTCTCAATGCCCTTTCACCCTGCGAAAGGGCAAGGGCCTCAAGAACTGTCGGGTCACCGATACCGAGTCTTAGTCTCCCTATAACAAATCTTGCTATATACTTTGCCTCTTTCGGTGACACACCTTTAAGGAGATTACTTAAGAAACCGATCTTTTTTTCTACACTCCCTGCGCCTGCTGTGTATGCGACATCCGTGAGTTCTTCGTAGACCTTTTTTACAGTAAGATGCTGTCCCTTTCCTTTTATAAGATCATCAACGGTCTTCCCCAGGTCTCCGGTACGCCTGAAAGAATCTTCTACCTTCTTTATCTGGATATTGGTGGCATTTGAAATTGCACGGATAAGGAGTTTCTCTGACATCCCGATTTCCAGACCATGGAACGGAGGGAGGAGCTGGCCCTGGCTTAAGTAGATGATCTTGTCTATATCTTCTGGTGTTGCCTCTTTGAAAAGTTCAGATAATATATCGAACATCTCGAGCCTCTTTGCAGTTGCCTCAAGCCGTTCAAAGTAGTCCACAAGTTTAGAAAATTTCATGATTGCTATTATACCATAACAGACCTTTGATAAACGGTTTGTGTTATACTGATATATGACTGAAGTAAGAGACATAATAGAATGGAGAAGGGTCGATCATGTCCTTCTCGATATGGACGGGACACTCCTTGATAAATACTTTGATGACTATTTCTGGGAACACCTCGTCCCTGAGAAATATGCTGAGAAGAATAATATGACCTTCGGAAAAGCGAAGGAAGAACTCTTTAAAAGGTATAAGGCCCATGAAGGTACGCTGAACTGGACAGATTTAGACTTCTGGTCAAGGGAACTCGACCTCGATATCCCTGTCCTGAAGGAGCAGATAAAGCACCTTATAGAAGTACACCCCTATGTGGAGGATTTCCTTTCGATGCTGAAGAAGAAGGGGAAAAGGATATTCCTTGTGACCAATGCACATTACAAGAGCATTGACTTAAAACTCAAGAAGACTGCCATCGGTAAATACTTTGACTCGGTTATCGCATCCTTTGACCTGGGTTATCCGAAGGAAGTTGCTGAGTTCTGGAGGAAGGCTGAGGAGTTTATCGGTTTTAAAAAAGAAAGGACACTCCTTATCGATGATACGGTGGATGTTCTGAGGACTGCCAGGGATTATGGAATAAAATATCTTATCCTCAAGAGAAGGCCTAACTCAAAAAGAGGGGCAGATATCCCGAAGGGGGTTCATGAAAATGAATTCATATCTGTCCTTGAATTTAAAGATTTAAGCACATCGTAATCCATCTAAACCATCTTCACGGGGTCGACATCCACATCTGATCTTATCCCCTTATATTTCCTTTCCTTCACCATTTTAATCAGATCCGATGTGAACTTATGGAGTGACGGAATATCATTTCCCTTAACAATAAGGTGCCACCTGAAGTTTCCCTTCAGTTTATAAGGATTGGCAGGGGCAGGGCCGAGGATATCAAGACTTTTAAATCCTGATCCATAACCCATAAGCCTGTTTATTATCCTCTTAAGATCGGGGGCCATCTTTAAAAGCACTTCTTCCCTGCCGCATTTAAAAATTATCCTTATGAGACGGGAGAAGGGAGGATATTTGAGTTCCTTTCTTAACCTCATCTCTTCCATATAAAATTCTGTATAGTCAAGGTCTTTTGCACACCTGAGAGAATAGTTGTCAGGATTGCTGGTCTGTATTATCACATCTCCTGTCCCGACCCTTCCGGCAAGCTGGGCGATAAGCTGGAAAGTCTTTTCGGCTGACCTGAAATCTGGATTATGCAGGTCCCTGTCAGCCCATATGATACCTCCGAGGGTAACCGGTGAAAGGTTATATTCCTTAAGGATCATCTGCGTGCCAAGGATTATATCTGCATCCTGAACTGATATTTTCTGTGCAGTACTTCTCCTTCCGGTTAAATCCCTTTCTATCCTTAAAAGATTTACATCAGGATAAAGTTTTCTTATCTCTTCCTCCACCCTCTCTGTCCCTGCACCTATAAAAGAAATATTTATTCCGCCACAATCAGGGCAGGTTAAGGGTGGGGCAGTCCTGTGGTTACAATAATGGCAGTGAAGGACAGGGCCGCTAAGCTCCTTACCCCTTCGGAGTACTTTATGGTAAGTGAGTGTTATACTGCAGTTTGGACACCGGGGCGTATAGCCACATTCCCTGCAGAGAAGAAACGGTGAATAGCCCCTTCTGTTGAGAAGGAGAAGGATCTTTTCTTTTCTCCTGAGCCTTTCAGAAATCTCCTGCCTTAGTTTTTCCGAAAGAACAGCCCGTTCCTTGCTTGTATCTACAAGTGAGATTAAAGGTCCGGGATGACCTTCAGTGAGATCGATGTACTGATACCTCCCTTTTCTGGCGTTATAGAAAGACTCAATGGATGGTGTTGCAGAGCCGAGGATCACAGTAGCACCTTCGATCTTCCCTCTCATAATAGCTACATCCCTCACATTATACTTAATCCCGTCTTCCTGTTTGTAAGATTGATCCTGTTCCTCATCCACGATGATCAGGCCCACCTTTCTTAAAGGTGCAAATACGGCAGACCGGACGCCTATCACCATCCATGCATCTCCTTTATGGAGCCTTCTCCACTCACTGAGCCTCTCTCTCTCTGAAAGGCCGCTGTGGAGTACCGATACAGTACTCCCGAACCTTAAACGAAGACTCGTTATTAGCTCATGGGTGAGAGATATCTCAGGGACAAGGACTATAACGCCCTTCTCCTTTATCCGGGATATGGCATCCATATAGATTTCTCTCTTTCTGATCCCCGGTCTGATATGCAGGAGGAACATCCTGAATCCACCTTTATTCAGGCCTTCTTCAATTTTTTTCAGGGCATTTTATTCTTCCCCGGGCGGTGAAAAAGATAAAGAATGAGGGGAACCCTGATCCTCTGACTCTCTGATACCCTGATATTTTAATGCCTTCCTCTTTTTACTCTCTTTTACAAGGTTAAGAAATGAAGGTAATGCGGTCTTTATGGCCATTCCCCAGCTTGAGAGGTAGTAGTCCGCTATCCATTTTGTGAGTCTGAGGAGGCTGTAATTAAGTGCTGGTTCTTCATCGAGAATCTCATGGATCTCTCTTGTCTCATTAACCACTGTCTTATCCGAGAGACCAACAACATAACCTACAGCGCGACTCTTTCCTAACGGGACAAGCACCCTCATCCCGATCTTTATTTTCCCAATAAGAGGCTCAGGGATAAGGTAATCGAAGATGTTATCGACAGGAATACCTATAACTACGCGGGCAAATCTTTTATCCTTTTCGGACATGGCTAACAAAATGGCTCATTACAATGTGTCATCGCCTATGCAGGGCAAACCTTTAGGTTTGCTCATACAGGCAAGGCTGAATCCCTCTTTGCGGGTTCAAGTTTATAACTTGAACCTGATATTTTATAACAGCATTGGCTCAATAATAATACAAAACTTTCTGGTTCGATTTGCAAAATTGAACCCGCTGAATTAAGGTTAATATACCATACTTGACTTTATCACTACCATACATTAGATTGAAAACATGGCGATTTCAACAGAGATATTGCCTTCATATCTGAGTCTCACGAGGGAGGAACTAAAGGAGCGGATAAAGAAGGCATACAAAATTCTTGAGGAATGCACGCTATGTCCCAGGAACTGTAAGGTGAACCGCCTTGAAGGGGAGAAGGGTATCTGTAAGACAGGAATCCTCCCCTTTATATCGAGCTATAACCCCCATTTTGGAGAGGAAAGACCATTAGTCGGAAGACATGGATCGGGCACCATCTTCATGGCCCGCTGTAACCTCCTCTGTATTTTCTGCCAGAACTACACGATAAGCCATCTCGGAGAAGGAGATGAAATAACACTGGAGGAGTTTTCTAATATAATGCTCTATCTCCAGAATCTCGGATGTCATAATATAAACTTTGTAACACCAACACACCAGGTACCGCAGATACTCGGTGCCATCGAGATCGCTATCGGTAAGGGACTGAGGATTCCCCTCGTTTATAACTCAGGGGGATACGAATCGGTGGAGACGTTAAAAATCCTTGAAGGAATCTTTGATATCTATATGCCTGATTTCAAATACTCCGACCCGGAACCAGCCCTGAGGTATTCAAAGGCTAAGAACTACCCTGAGACCGTAAAGGCAGCCATAAAGGAGATGCACCGGCAGGTGGGAGACCTTATTGTTAATGAAAGGGGTATAGCCCTGAGGGGGCTTCTTGTAAGACACCTGATACTTCCTGAAGGTCTGGCAGGGACGAGGGAGGTCGTGAGGTTCCTCGCAGAGGAGATATCGAAAGATACATATCTAAATGTGATGGACCAGTATTACCCCTGTTACAAGGCCTTTGAAAATCCACCCCTCAACAGGAGGATAACCGGGAAAGAGTTCTCAGATGCTGTAAGAATGGCCATCGAGGCTGGCCTCAGGAGACTCGACGGTATCACTGTCTGAGAGGGAGTTTTTCATCTGTCATACCACTTAGGAATTACACACACTTTTCCTTGACTCTTATTCCCTTGTATGTTATTTTTAATCTATTAAATTGGAGGAATCGGTTTGCCTTTAGATAAGAATTCAATAATCAGGGATGCCCAGAAATACACTGCAAGGGGTCAGATTGAGAAGGCTGTTGCGGAATGGCAGAAGCTCTTAAGGGAATCCCCTAATGACGGTAATATCTACAATACAATCGGAGACCTCTACCTTAGGATAAAGGCCCAGAAGGAGGCCATAGAATCCTACCGAAAAGCTGCAGGTATATTCCAGAAAGACGGCTTTACACTTAAGGCCCTCGCCTTATATAAAAAGATCATAAATATAAATCCAAATCAGATTGATGCCATGATCTCTCTGGCTGAGCTTAATGCAGAGAGGGGTTTGATCGGAAATGCGAATGAAAATTATCTTGTCGTTGCCGAGTATTATACAAAAGAAGGTTCGGTCTCCAGGGCATTGGAGATATACGAGAGGATGGTGAATATCAATCCTGACAATATAAATCTCAGGATGAAGCTGGCCGAGATGTATATCAGGGAGGGACGGCAGGAAGACGGAATTAAGAAGTACATAGACTCTGCGGCTGCTTATTTCGAAAAGGGTGATATACAAAAGGCAAAGGAGTTATATAACAAGGCCCTGAGCTACCGCCCAAAAGACCTTGAGACCTTAAAGGGCCTCTGCATCGTATATCAGAAAGAAGGGAATCATAAAGAGTCCTTTGAGATTATAAAGAAGGCTAAGGAACTTTTCCCTGACAGGAAAGATGTCCTCATTTTATACGGGAAGTCTGGATTCCATGCAGGCAGGCTGGAAGAGGCGAAGACGGTTTTAGTTAAATATCTAAACGCTGAACCCGGGGACAGGGAGGCGAGAGGATATCTGGCAAAGATCTATCTGAAAGAGGGGAACAAGGATGCCTCCATCGAGGAATACAGAACCATTCTTAATGCGCTGATGCAGAAGAATGAACTGGAAGGTGCCATATCCCTCCTTGAGCAGATGATAGATATAGACCACGAAAACCCGAACCTCCACCATAATCTGGCTGATGTATACAGGAAACTCGGAAGAGAAAGGGATGTAAAGAAGGAATATGAATTTCTGGCAAGCATATACATAAATCAGGGAGATTCCGAAAAGGCAACCAATATACTCAAGAGTCTTATCGAGATGGACCCGGCCAATATGGAGTTCAGGAAAAAGTTTGAAGAGATACAGAGAGCCGCTGAAGAGATCCCAGCAATCCCAACATTTGTGGAGAAGCCTTTCGAAGAAGGGATAGTAAAGGAAGCAGAGCCTCAGGAAGTTATTAAGATCGTACCTGAAAAGCTCGAGGGGAAAAAGGAGAGTGAGGCACTTGCAGAGGCTGATGTCTACATGAGATACGGCCTTGTGGAAAGGGCAACTGGTATTATCAGAGACTTCCTCAATCTAAATCCCGGGAGTATAAAAAGTCATATTATGCTTAAGGATATTTTCAAAATCCAAGGTATGAAGAATGAGTTCGTTGAAGAGTGCCTGACACTGGCAGATATATACCAGAAGACAGGTAAGGAGGATGAGAGGCTTGGCATCCTGAATGAGGCCTTAGAGATTGAGCCAGAGGATAAGAGGATACTCGGGATACTGAGACCTGAGGCACTTACTGAAATGATTGAGCCTGCAGTATCTGAGAAGGAGGCAGTAATTGAAGAAGTTAGTAAACCTGTGGAAATCGAGGAAGAGGTAATCCCTGAGGTCAGCCCGGAGAAAAAGGCAATGCCGGATGTTATCGAAGAATGGATTGCAGAGGCAGATTTCTATGCCCAGCAGGGACTTGCCGAAGACGCAATCAAGGTCTACAGGGAAATTCTTAACTTGCAGCCCGGGAATGAGGATATACAGAAGAAAATAGAGGCACTTTCAGAAGTTGAGGAGGAGGTAGAAGATATAACCTTCGGAGAGAAAGAACATGAGCCCTTCGTGTTTGAGGAGCCCCAGAAGGAAGTGGAGGAAGAGATAACCTTCATTAAGGAGAAGCCGGAACCTGTTATCTCTGAAGAACCTCAGAAGGTAAAGGAAGAAGAAATCCCCTTAATGAAGGATGAATTACTGGAAGAAGAAATACCCTTCATGAAAGAAGAAAAAGAAGAAGAAATACCTTTCATAAAGGAAGAACCTCAGGCCGTTGTCCTTGAAGAGAGCAATGATGAATTTATCGACTTCGCTGCGGAACTCAAGGAGGAGATGGAGGCACAGGTCCCTGAATCCCCCTTTGGGGATAAAAACCTTCAGGAGATATTCCAGGAGTTCAAGAAAGGCGTGGATAGAGAGGTAGGCGAGAAGGATTACGAAACCCATTATAACCTTGGCATTGCATACAAGGAAATGGGCTTGATAGATGAAGCGATAAATGAGTTCCAGATGGTTGCGAGGGACCCTTCCTGGCATGTCCAGGCATCGAGCATGCTCGGTTTCTGTTTTTTGGAAAAGGAACTTTACCAGCTTGCAATAAAGGAATTCATGAAGGCAATAAATTCCGTGGAAGAGGGGACAGACGAATACCTGAGCCTTAAATATGATCTCGGTGATGTCTACGAAAAGGCGGGGATGCTTGAGGAGGCGTTAAGTATCTATACAGATATCTACGGGATAAATATAAAATTCAGAGAGGTTACTTCACGAATAGAGAACCTGAAAAAGAGGGTAGGCGACATAAAGTTACCTTCGAAGAAGGCTCAGAAAACCAAAAAGGACAGGGTTTCATATCTGTAAGAATATGAATCAGATAGGGTTCAAGGATTCGAGGATTATAGGGTTCGAGTGATCCTGAAACAAGTTCAGTACTTGACCCCTTAACCCCTTAAGATTATGGATTACATGGAGTTTTATAAGCTGAATAATCAGCCATTTACGAATGCCGTAGACAACAGGTTCTACTATAACAGCTCCCAGCACTCAGAGGCGCTTGTCAGGCTTAAATATACTGCCAGTACAAGAAAAGGTCTTGCCCTTCTCGTAGGGGATATTGGAACAGGGAAGACTACCCTCGCAAGGAGGGTCCTTGACGAGATGGACGAGAGCGAGTATGAGGCAGCACTCCTTGTAATAATCCATTCCTCTGTAACCGCAGAATGGCTCATAAGGAAGATTGCAATACAAATCGGTGTACAGGACCCGAGCGAGGAGAAGGTAGAACTCCTCAGTCAGTTATATCGCCGTCTGTTGGAACTGTATGAGGGTGGCAAGAAGGTAGTTGTACTTATTGATGAGGCACAGATGCTCAAGGGCAAAGAGATCATGGAGGAGTTCAGGGGGCTTCTGAATATGGAAGTCCCCGATGGGAAACTGGTTACATTTATTTTCTTTGCTTTACCTGAAATAGATGAAAACCTTTCTCTCGATGAGCCACTTAAGCAGAGGATAGCCTTCAGGTATTCACTCCACTCCTTTCAGGAAACAACCACAAAGGAGTATATAAAACACAGACTCCATATCGCAGGATGTGACGGTGAACTCTTTACGGATAAGTCCCTGAGCGCTGTCCATAAATATGCTAAGGGGATTCCGAGACTGATTAATACCATATGCGACAACGCCCTCCTCGAAGGATTCCTGGTCAAAAGGAAGGTTATTGATGAGGATGTTATCACCAATGTTGCTAATGACCTCGGCCTTACAGCAAACACCGTTACACCTCGTCCTGAAGGACGTGGCATTTTTTAAGGAAGATTTTATCCCCTCCATTCATCCCTCTGGGTGTAACGGGGTAAATGGAAGACCTGGAAACAGGTAAAAGTAAATTTTCAGAAATCAGGGATTATCCATATATGCGGGCGTAGCTCAGCTGGTAGAGTACAAGCTTCCCAAGCTTGGTGTCGCGGGTTCGAGACCCGTCGCCCGCTCCATGTTTGAATGCCTCTATGGAAATTGTCCGTTTAAAACGCACATCAAGGATACTTTCAGGCCATCCCTGGGTATTCTCAAACGAGCTTGCCACAAGCCCGAAGATTTACGAACCGGGTTCTCTGCTTGAGCTTAGAGACGGCAAGAATAATTTTCTCGGAATCGGATATATCAACCCGCACTCGCTGATTGCAATAAGGGTCATTACAAGAAACAAGGAAAATATAGACAGGGATTTTTTCAGGAAGAGAATACTGCATGCTGTTGAATACAGGAATCGCTTTTTAAAAGACACCGACTCTTTCCGTGTGATCTATAGCGAGGGCGATAACCTCCCTGGTCTCATAGTGGATAAATATGATCGTTGCCTGTCTGTTCAGTTCCTCACACTCGGAATGGAGAGGTGGTCAGAGATTATTATAGATGTCCTTGATATGATCTTCTCGCCTTCTGTGATTGTACTCAGAAATGACAGTTCTGCCCGATTGCTTGAGGGATTGAAGATAGAGAAAAAGATATTAAAAGGGACAATGGATGGATACCCTGTGATCTTTGAAGATTCTTTACGCTTCGAGGTTGACCCCCTTTCCGGACAGAAGACAGGTTTCTTCCTCGACCAGAGGGAAAACAGGATGGCCTTCTCGAGGCTTATAGATGGAGGAAAGGGACTTGACCTGTTCTGTTATACAGGTGCATGGGGCATACACATGGCAGGTAAAGGTGCGGATGTTATAGGGGTAGATGAATCCGATTATGCGATCTCTCAGGCAATGAAAAATGCTGGGATGAATGGATTGTCTGAGAGGTGCGGATTTATAAAGACTGAGGTCTTTGATTACCTGAAAAAGGAAATATCGAAAGGAAGCCGTTATGATTTCATAGTCCTCGACCCGCCTGCATTCGTGAAGAGCAAATCTAAACTTAGAGAAGCCATGAAGGCCTACAGGGCAATAAACTCGAATGCATTGAGGTTGCTTGAGGCAGGAGGACTTCTTGCCACATCTTCCTGTTCTTACCATATGAGCAGAGAATTGTTCACGGAGGTATTAAGATTGGCTGCCAGGGATGCGGGCAGGCAGGTGAGGGTAATCGGGATGAGATCACAGGCAGGGGATCATCCTGTTTTGCTCTCCGTGCCCGAGACAGAATATCTTAAATGTGTCTTTCTTATCGCTGACCCGTAGAGGGGCAGATCGAGAAAATCTCTACTTGCTTAATTCATTTTGAAGTGGTATAAATCACTGAAAATCTATTCAGGGAAGCTTATGGCAGAACACGGGAAAGGAATGGTTCATGTCTATACAGGGGAAGGAAAGGGGAAAACGACTGCTGCCTTTGGACTTGCCCTGAGGGCAATCGGGGAAGGACTGAAGGTTATTATATTCCAGTTCCTTAAGGGGAAGTCCTCTACAGGTGAAACTGTATTAAAGGATATGAGCGGAAATGTGAAGATAGTCAGGTTCGAGAATGAGGTCCATCCAATGTTTCTTCCTAAAAAGGAATTCAATGAGGATAAACTAAGCGGACAGATAGAGAAGGATTTCTCACTCGTGAGTGAGACTATCATGAAAGGTGAATATGACCTCGTGATCCTCGATGAGATAAATAATGTGATGAGAAGCGGATGGCTCAATGTGGAAGAGGTGAAAGACCTTATTAAGAAAAGGCCGGAACGTGTAGAGCTTGTGCTCACAGGCAGGAATGCCCCTCAGGAAATCATGGAGATGGCGGACTATGTTACAGAGATGAGGTCAATTAAACATCCCTCTGACAGGGGTGTGAGGGCAAGGAGGGGGATAGAGTTTTGAAAAAGGCGGATAAGGATATTATGGATAAGTTGAAATTTGATGAGAAGGGTCTGATACCTGCGATCATACAGGATGTTAATAATAATGATGTACTCATGATGGCCTATATGGACAGGAAGGCCCTCGAGATGACAATCGAGACAGGATTCACACATTTCTGGTCACGGTCGAGGAAGAAATACTGGAAGAAGGGCGAGACCTCTGGGAATTTTCAGGAGGTAAAAGAAATACTCTATGACTGTGATGAAGACACTTTACTCGTAAGAGTGATACAGCACGGCTCAGGCGCCTGCCACACAGGCGAGAGGACATGCTTTTACCGAATACTACTTCAAGATAAAGAGGAATAAATGGACTGTCTTTTCTGTAAGATCATCTCAGGGAAGAGGACGGGGAGGAAGGTCTATGAGGATGAGCTTGTCTATGCCTTTGAGGATATCAACCCTCAGGCCCCGGTTCATATTCTTATAGTCCCAAAGAAGCATATCCCTACCCTTTTAGATTTGAAGGAAGAAGATAAGCCCCTTTTAGGTCACCTATATCTAATTGCTAACAGGATTGCTAAAGACAGGGGGATAGCTGAAAGGGGCTTCAGAACACTTATCAACTGTAACCCCGAAAGCGGGCAGACAGTGTATCATATCCACATGCACATCCTCGGAGGCAGATGGATGGGCTGGCCACCAGGATAGAAAAAGACACCGAGGGGCTTGAAAAGCAGGTTAATTAATTGTATATTATGCTGATTATTTCGGAATTCAGATTGCGGATTTCGGATTTATTAATCTACAATCCTCAATCGCCAATCCGCAATTGTTTGATGGGGAGTCGTCCAGTGGTAGGACGGCAGACTCTGGATCTGCTTACAGGGGTTCG
>CAKKRL010000021.1 GCA_919902655.1 Thermodesulfovibrionia bacterium | reverse complement strand
GTTGATGAACTCGTCTGCCTCAATATAAGAAGTGGATTTACCTTTGCAGTAGCAGATGCATACATAAACTGGTATGATTTGAATGATGATGAAGTTATTTCATTATTAATAAAATAAACAGATAATGAATAGACTATCAAAGGAAAAATCTGCCTATCTCAGACATTCTTCCCACCAGAAAATCGAGTGGTATCCCTGGTCTGGCGAGGCATTCGAGAGGGCAATGATGGAGGACAAGCCTGTATTTCTTAGTTCAGGCGGTGTGTGGTGTCACTGGTGTCATGTGATGGCTAAGGAATGTTTCGAGGATGAAGAGATC
Organism: Thermodesulfovibrionia bacterium; assembly: GCA_919902655.1. Classification (GTDB taxonomy): domain Bacteria; phylum Nitrospirota; class Thermodesulfovibrionia; order JACRGW01; family JACRGW01; genus CAKKRL01. The sequence goes on along the minus strand of CAKKRL010000021.1, from coordinate 8,780 downwards.
GTCAGACTACTTAATGAAAAATTTATAAATATAAAGATCGATAGAGATGAGAGGCCCGATATTGACAGGAGATATCAGCAGGCAGTGGTTGCTATGGGTTCCAGCGGAGGCTGGCCATTGAGTGTATTTTTGACGCCCGATAGAAAGCCCTTCTTCGGTGGGACCTATTTCCCGCCTGAGGATAGACATGGAATGCCAGGGTTCAGGAAGGTTCTTACGGCAGTGGCTGATTTTTATAGATTGAAAAGGGAAGATGTTTCTGAATATACCCAGCGAATTATGGATTTTCTCAAGCCAAAACCTGCGGTACATGGAGAAATAAACGAATACCATATCAACGAAGAGGTAAAGACTATCCTTTCTGAATTTGATTCCCAGAATGGAGGGTTCGGTACATCCCCGAAATTCCATATGCCGGGTGCGATGGAGTTCCTGATAAATAGACATTCCATAACAAAAGATGAATCCATCGGTGAGGCCATAAAAAAGACCCTTTTATCTATGGCAAGAGGTGGATTTCACGACCAGCTCGGAGGAGGGTTCCATAGGTATTCTACGGATGAGGTATGGATAATTCCCCATTTTGAAAAGATGGCAGATGATAACGCATGGCTTTTAAGGAATTACATAGATGCGTATTCTGTTTTTAGAGATGATTATTCCAGAGAGGTAGCAGAGGGAGTAATAAAATTTATTAGAGAAACACTATCTGACCCCGAAGGCGGTTTCTATGCAAGCCAGGATGCCGATGTGACACCCGATGATGAAGGAGGATATTTTACATGGAAGGATAAAGACCTCAGGAGAGTTCTTGATGGTGAGGAATATAATATACTATCACTCCATTTATTTCACGAAAAGGGATCCATGCACCACGATGGATCAAAAAAGGTCCTTTTTGTTTCGATGGATGAAGAAGAAATTGCTGAAAAGACAGGAAAGGATATAAAGGATATCATTGGAATAATTAGTAAAGGTAAAGAAAAAATGCTCAGAGAAAGGGAGAAAAGGGAGGCACCATTTATTGACAGCAGATTTTATACATCTATAAACGGGGTATTGATCTCTTCTTACCTGCGTGCATTCAGGGTATTAAGAAATAAAGAGGTAAAGGACTTTGCCCTTAAGAGTCTTGAGAAAATAATGGAGAAATATTTTATCAATAACGAGCTATTCCATACAGAAGGTATAAGGGCATTGCTTGATGACTATATCTATCTTATAGATGCATTCATTGCCGCATACGAGGTTACAGGGGGCTCATCATATCTTGGTAGGGCAGAAAGACTTATGAATATATGCATAAATAAATTCTGGGATAAGGATGAAGGAGGTTTTTTTGATACCGATGATGAAGTTATCGGTATAAGACTCAAGGGAATAGAGGATATCCCTCACCCATCCCCAAACTCTTTTGCCATCATAATTCTTCTTAAACTCTGCTTCATAACCCGGAAGGAGATATACAATCAATATGCAGAGATGTCTTTGAAGTCCTTTTCTTCAAAGGCAAAGGACATGGGTATCCATTCAGGATATTATTTTTGTGCCCTCGATGCATATTTTAATATGCTTAAACTTACCTTAGAAACAGCTCCTGAAAGTGAACTAACCGATATAGCCATCTCATCTTTAAGTCCATATATAGGTGTAGTGTATGGGGAGGATAAAGGCCGTGTTATTCTATGCATCAAAAATGTATGCTATGAACCTATGTATAGTCCTGATAAGCTCAGGGAGTTTTTGAAGAAATATCTGTTTTGATATTATGTCTATATATGGTAACATTATAAAAACCCTGCTAACCAGTGGAACACCCATTAATTTAAAGAAAGGAGGTGAATTGGGATGAGGATTTTAAAGATCGCATTACTTTCCTTTGTAGGCGTTGGATTAATCTTTTCAATCTCCTTTGCAATGAAACATCTACCTGAGGAACGTGGCAAAACTCTTTTTAATGACCCGAAGTTTGCCGGCGGGAAAAGGTCATGCAATTCGTGCCATCCGAATGGAAAGGATTTGGAGGATGTTGCAGATAAGTTAGCCAGGAAGGAATTATTAACACCACCTGGGACGAAGTTGAAAACACTTGAGGAGACAGTGAATTTCTGTATTGTAAACGGTAATCAGGGTAAGGCTATTGATCCGAAATCAAATCAAATGAAAGATATGGTTGCCTATATCATGTCTTTAAAGCCAAAGGCACCTGCAGAGGCACCCAAGAAAGCACCGGCGCCTGGTTATTAGAAAACTTAACGAAAAAAGGAGGATAAAAGATGTCTAAAGGTCTCTACACTGAATTCAGAAAACTCAGCCCAAAGGTTACAGGCGGTCTTGTGAGGATGAGAGAAGAAACATTTAAGGACGTCGCTGTGCCTGCCAAATACAAGATACTCGCTGCATTGACAGTAGTTGTGGTTACGAAGTGTGAGCCCTGTATAAATGCCTATACCAAGATGGCCTATCAAGTTGGTGTTACCATAGAGGAATTACTTGAATTTCTTAATGTCGCAATGACCGAGGGTGGCTGTCCTGGTGAGCAATGGGCATTGAAGGCCTATCAGGTTTATAAAGAATTACAGGATGGAAAGGAAATAGAGGAAGAGGTCTGTTGCAAGTTTGAGGGGTAATCTTGTGACTGAACTCCTTGCCTTTATAAGTATCATACTATGGCCTGTGATACCACTTTTCTGGATCCCTGTCCATGGCCTTTCAAAGATTTTTAAAAGGCTCGGTCTTCTCACTTATATCATGCCTCTGATTACATGGCTGCCTCTGGCCTATCTTATCTATCAGAACAGAATTTTTATCCTTCAATATAAGATCGACGTTCCGGTTACCCTGAAAATAATCGGTATAATACTCTTAACTACAGGCACACTGCTCCATATCTGGACAGGAAAACTGCTCGGCCCCTGGGGACTTGTGGGGCTACCTGAGATATCCGCTATAATAAAAAGCAGATTCGTAAAGGAAGGTCCCTTTTCAGTGGTGAGACACCCTACATATTTAGCACATACACTTATGTTTTCTGGTATATTTCTTATGACAGAGGTGTTAATAGTTTTTATTCTCACATTGCTTGACTTTATATTAATAAATCTCCTCATCATACCACTTGAAGAAAGAGAGCTTTCGATCCGTTTCGGTGAAGAATACAGGTTATATATAAGAAAGGTTCCGCGTTTTTTCCCACGACTATTAAAGGAGAAATAGAGTGGTAAATATTGAAGATATCGAAAAGGCCTACCGTAACATAAAGCCCTTTGTCCATAAGACGCCTTTAATCCATTCAAACTCATTCAGCAAAATGTTTGGTGCCGAGGTTTATCTCAAGGCAGAAAACCTGCAGAAGACAGGCTCATTCAAGGTAAGGGGTGCATTCAACAAGATGGTTGATATTAAAGATGGTAAAGTGATAGCAGCATCAATGGGCAATCATGCACAGGGTGTTGCCTTTGCCGCAGGCAGACTCGGGATATTTGCAAAGATAGTCATGCCGGTCACAACCCCGATAATAAAAGAAGAGGCGACAAGGGGATACGGGGCAGAGGTTGTTCTTTACGGAGAGAGTTTTAATGACGCCCTCAATTATGCCCTTTCTCAGAAAGGTTACACATTCATACACGCCTTTGATGATGATGAGGTGATTGCAGGGCAGGGGACTGTGGGGGTCGAGATTATGGAGGATTTCAGGGATATAGATATTATACTCGTGCCTGTGGGTGGGGGTGGACTTATCTCAGGCATATCGGTTGCTGTAAAATCTATGTCACCAAAAACAACTGTTATAGGGGTCCAGACAGAGTCCGCGCCATCAGTCTGCCTATCATTCAAGGGGAAAAGGATAATCGGCAAGACACCTTTATCCACCCTTGCTGACGGTATAGCAGTAGGGCAGGTTGGTGAAAGAACGCTTGAGGTAATGAACAGATATGTCGATGATATGGTTCTTGTAAGCGAGGACTCCATCGCAATGGCCATTCTCCTTTTCCTCGAGAGGAAGAAATTTGTTGTTGAAGGTGCAGGGGCTGTGCCCCTTGCTGCATTAACAGAGAACAGGGAGAGATTTAAAGGGAAAACCATCGTCCTTGTTGTAAGCGGAGGTAATATAGATTTTACACTGATTGACAGGATAATCCATAAGGGGCTTGTGATAAGCGGAAGGATAGGCGTCTTTGAGGTTACTGTTGATGACCTTCCGGGAAGGCTCCATTCTCTAACCGGCGTCATTTCAGAACATAGGGGGAATATAATGAATGTCGTCCATGACAGACTTGCAGAAGATCTGTCAGTCGGGAAGACAAAGGTTGTTTTTACAGTCGAAACCCGTGGAAGGGAACATTTAGAAGATATCCTTTCTGATTTAATTAAAAACGGTTTTAATGTAAAGAAAAGAGGTAATTTACCTTGACTTTTCTTCGGGATGTGATAGATTTAATATAGTAACTGATGGCCAGATAAAGATTTCAAGAGATCATAGCGCCTGAAGGGAGGTCGAAATGCCTTACATAGCAAAGGATTACTCAAAACTTATTGGTATGGAGGGTTTCAGTGAAACGCTCCTGAAGAACCACTTTACACTCTATCAGGGTTATGTGACGAATACAAACAAGGTACTCGATACCCTTGAACAGATGTTAAAGGATGGGAAGACAGGGACACCGGAATTTGCTGAACTTAAGAGAAGACTCGGGTGGGAATTTAACGGAATGAGGCTCCACGAGTATTATTTTGAGAACCTTGGGGGAAAAGGGGGTTTAGATAAAGCCGGGAAACTCGGGAAGAAACTTACTGATAGTTTTGGAAATTATGAATCCTGGGAAAAAGACTTTAAATCAACAGGGACGATGAGGGGAATCGGGTGGGTTGTCCTTTATCAGGATAGTATTGGCGGAAGACTCATGAATTTCTGGATAAACGAACATGATGTATCGCATCCTGCTGGATGTAACCCTATTTTAATAATGGATGTATTTGAACATGCCTTCATGATCGACTATGGCCTTAAGAGGGCGGATTATATTGAGGCATTCTTTAAAAATATCGACTGGAAGGCTGTAGAGGGAAGGCTAAAATAATTTTCTGGAGGAATCAATGTTAGAGAAGGTTAAGGATGTATTAAATGAGATAAGGCCGATGCTTAAGGCAGATGGTGGCGATGTGGAGCTTGTGGAAGTGACACCTGACGGTTCTGTCAAACTGAAGCTTCTCGGTGCCTGCGGACATTGTCCTATGTCTATTATGACGCTCAAGATGGGTATCGAGAAGAGGCTTAAAGAAAAAGTGCCTGAAATCAGGGAAGTGATAGCAGTCTGAAAGAGGACCAATTATGTTTAAGGTAAAAACCTTCGGGATTGAGATAATGCCGCTCAAGACCATGCATGAACTATCCGAACTTGATGGAATTGTCAATAAATTTATAACAGAAAATAATATCAAAAGGGTTATAACTGTCTCTGATGTGGCAACTACAGACGACAAGGGTGAGACTATCGGGCTAATAAGGGTCCTGTGTTATGAGGTCTAAAGAACAAATATGAGACTTATTAAGTTTTTAGTTCTGCCCCTTCTTCTTTTTGTCAGTATCGGATTTGCCCAGGAGAGAGCGAAGAATATTTATAAGGCTATTGTTGACCCTGATGGTATTCAGCGGGTATCAGTTTCAGGTAGTGAATATTTCTATGAACCTGCTCATATCGTTGTAAAGGTGGATGTGCCGGTGGAGATAACAATCAAAAAAGAACCTGGATTGATACCCCATAATATGGTAATCAAGGAAATAGAGGCAGGCATCGATATTAGAGAAACCATCAGTACGGAACCGAAGGTCATCAAGTTTACTCCCAAAAAAGCAGGGAAGTACTCTTTCTACTGTGATAAAAAGTTACTATTTCTTAAAAGCCATAGAAAAAGGGGAATGGAAGGTATCCTCGAAGTTTCCGAATAAAACAGACAACATCTTACGATTGATGGATAGGTTAAGAATCTGTTGATCTGCTGAAACAATCTTAGAAAGGAGGGCATATCATGTTATCACAAATCCCTATTAATCTCGGAAAGCTAAATAAAAAAGATATTGACAGGGAGATACTACGGGTAGGAATGATAGCGGAACTTGATGCCATAAATCTTTATGAACAGATGGCGGCTATGACTACAAATAAAGATATCAGGAAGATCCTGCTCGATATAGCGAAAGAAGAAAAGACCCATGCAGGGGAATTCCAGACATTGCTGTTGAGGGAGGACAAAGAACAGGAAAAAGAATTGGCAGAGGGCAGGAAAGAGGTAGAGGAGTTAACATAATAATGAGTGAGGGATGTTTTAATGGATGCGGTTGAAACAGCTATAAAGATGGAGACAGATGCGATAGACTTCTATACAAAGGCAGCAAGTAAAACAAAGCATCCTGTCGGGAAAAAGATGTTCCTGACAATAACAGAAGATGAGAAAAGACACCTTGAGATGCTCTCGCAGATATTCAAGGGACTTGATATTGAAATAAGGGATGTTAATCAGAAGAAAAATATCAAGACGATCTTTGAATCCATGAGAGACAAGATGATGCAGAGGGTCGAGGCAACTGATGATGAACTCGAGGCATTTAAGATAGCGATGCAGATGGAAAAGGAAGGGATCGAATTCTATAAAAAAATCTCCTCTGAGTTGCAGACAGACAAAGAGAAGGCACTGTTTGAGAGGCTGATCAATGAAGAACAACAACATTACGATATTTTCTCAAATACCTACTTTTTCCTCTCAAATACCGGAAACTGGTTTATGTGGGAAGAGCATAGCATCGTTGATGGAGGCACACCCTGGGCATAAATATTAAGTTAAGAGTTGAGAGTTAGGAGTTAAAAAATCATAACTTTTCACTTTTAACTTTGAATTGGAGTAAAATTTATGGGCTATACAATCGTTGCTTTGAAAGATAAAATCCTCGAAATGTATCCAGAGATCATGAAATACAATATCTCTGTCAGCCTTGAATTCAATGAAGAAAAGAATGCCTATATCATAAAGTTCAAAAAAAACCGTCATGAACTGACGACACATCTCGAGAAAAAGGACGCCGATGAGTGTATGAATGGCGTAAAATGCATTTATTTCGGTGTACAGATCGGGCAGTTCATTAAAAATTTTGAGGAGAGAAGGTAGGCCTTCTGTGAGGCATGAAATGCCGACAATAGAATATTCCGGAATAAAGATCGAGGTAGATGACGAAGGCTATCTAATAAATTTCGATGCCTGGAATGAGAAAGTGGCCTTTGCTTTAGCAGAAAGAGAAGGAATTAAAGAACTCACAGAGGAAAGGATGGATATAATAAAATTTATCAGAGATTACTATAAAAGATATAACCATTTTCCAATACTGCGTTCTGTATGTAAGAATATACATCAACCAAAAGAATGTGTAGACGAACAGTTTATTGAGCCTATTAAGGCTTGGAAAATCGCAGGGCTTCAAAAGCCAGATGAAGTTACTCTGGCTTATTTACAATTCAAACAGGTGCCTACCTAAAAACAGGAGGTAAAAATGGGAAAGATTGTAAAGATCCAGATAGTGTTTTATAGCATGTACGGTCACATATACCGTATGGCAGAGGCGGTAAAAGAAGGGGCAAAGGAAGTGAAGGATGTAGATGTGGGGCTATATCAGGTCCCTGAACTTGTTCCTCAGGATATCCTCGAAAAAAGTGGTGCAGCAGGGGCAATGAAGGCATTTGCACATATTCCGGTTGCAAAGGTAGAACAATTATCCGATGCAGATGCAATAATCTTCGGAATGCCAACAAGGTTTGGGAATATGTGTGCTCAGATGAGAAATTTTCTTGACCAGACAGGAGAATTATGGGCAAAGGGAGGATTAATCGGAAAAGTGGGAAGTGTCTTTACATCAACAGCAACACAGCATGGAGGCCAGGAGACAACAATCATCAGTTCCATCATTACCCTTCTTCATCATGGCATGATAATAGTAGGGGTTCCCTATTCTGAATCTCGTCTGATGGCGATAAATGAAATGAGTGGTGGTTCTCCCTATGGCGCATCAACTATAACAGGCCCTGACGGCTCAAGGATGCCAAGTGAGAACGAACTTGCTATTGCCCGCTTTCAGGGAAGGCATGTTGCGGAGATTACAAAAAGTTTAAGGCATTGATTATTTTCTAATCCAGTAAAGGCTCATGTAAGGTAAGTGGCGTTGATTCTTACATACTCGGTTGAAAGATCGGTGGTAAGGACCCTTGCCTCTCCTTTCCCTTTGCCTAATTGAATGGTAACCTTGATCTCCCTTTTCTTCAAGATTCTCTTTGCCTCTTTATCCCTGCCAAGACCCAGACCCTTTTCCACCACCCTGAGATTATTGAAACTGATATTGATCCTCTCCGGATTAACACCCACACCAGAAGACCCAATAGCAGCCATTATCCTCCCCCAGTTCGGGTCCCCCCCGTAGAAGGCAGTCTTTACGAGATTTGAATTGGCTATTCTGAACGCAACCTTTTTAGCTTTGTCATCTGTTGATGCTCCTTTTACAACAATCTCAATAAGTTTCGTAGCACCTTCTCCATCCATGACTATCATCCTGGCGAGGGAAGAAGTGATACTATCAAGAACCTTCTGAAACTTACTGAATCCCTCGGTTCCTGATCTTATCTCTCTATTACCTGCAAGTCCATTAGCAAAACACAGGACTGAATCATTTGTACTTGTATCCCCGTCAATAGTTATTCTGTTAAAGGATTTTTCCGCAGAAGATATAAGGGCTGATT
>CAKKRL010000020.1 GCA_919902655.1 Thermodesulfovibrionia bacterium | reverse complement strand
GTAGTCATACCGAGAAAATAAACCTCTCCAAGGCCAAAGCCATCGGCGAGTTCTTTGAGTGCAAAGGCATAGTTCTCCATATTGATATCTGTCCCTGCAATTAGTAGCCTGCTATCTGGGTTTATCTTATGGTGGTAAAAGTAAAAGATCTTTATTATCTCTTCTATCCTTTTATTCGGTGCTATCCTGCCAACATGGAGGAGATTCACCTTTCCATCACCAAAGTGTTTCATGAATCTTTTGTTAGGCTTTTTCTGGTAAGTAAGATCATTAAGGATAATCGGCATTGTCCCTGTGAACTTAAAGCCCAGGCCTTCAAGTTGAATCCTGTTAAATTCCGATGACCCTAATGCCAGGTCGATAAAGGGGACTAAACCTTCGAGCTCCTCCTTCCCCCTTCTGCAATCTTCCTCGACCCTGCTGTTAATACCAAGGAAGAAATTGGATGGGGTTATGTTCTGGAATAGCAGGATCTTTTTATCAGGCAGTGTCTTAATAAATTCCGTAAGTTCAGAACCGATTGAGTATTGATAGATAATAATATTATCCCTGGAGCTAAGAGACTTATACTCCTGATAACTTTTTGTTAAACCAAATAGTTTTGGATGTGTATTTATCGTAAATATCTCTGTGGCGAATCCAAGCTCTTTCAGAATATCTTTAATAACCAGTGCATAGTTTGATATTGCATCTCCATAACTCATATTGGGAAGGAACTGGTAGATACCTTTTATCATCTCTGGGTCTCGATCTTTATTGTGTATTTTGAATCCTAATTTTCAAATTTATCAAGATATTCCCTTAAAGAATCCTTTAGCCTCTCCCTGCTGAAATTCTTCAGTCTCTCCCTCTGGCGCTCGACCACCCTGTCCCTCACCTTTTCATCCCTGACAAGGATATCCGCCATCTCCGCAATCTCTTCAAAACTCTTCTCATTAACGAGTACACCTGCATCTCCCAGAGTATAGGGTATCCCCGAGGAGTTATAGGCAATGATGGGGACATCAAAATACATCGCCTCGAGCAGGGGGACGCAAAACCCCTCATGCTCGCTCATACAGAGATATACATGTGCAACCCTGTAACAGGCGTTGAGCTCTTCTATGCTTGCTGCGCCAATGAAATAAACCTCTCCGAGACCGAAGCCATCTGAAAGCTCCTTAAGCCCAAAGGCATAGTTCTCCATATTGACATCGCTTCCGAC
>CAKKRL010000019.1 GCA_919902655.1 Thermodesulfovibrionia bacterium | reverse complement strand
GAATATTTCGGGTATGGCACTTTAGCCTTTGAGGCTATATTTTGAGCGCTGAGCAACGTTACTACATCATCCATGGCAGTCCCCGGGCCTGCTACAATCAGAGGCTCAGGCCAGATGATGAAGAGAACCTTCTTTTTTGGTGACGAGTGATTTATCCCCCCCTGCCCCCCTTTAGTAAACCCCGCTCCTCTGAGAGGGGCGAGGGTAAAGGGGGGTGAGAGGGGATTTAACTGCTGACCTCTGAATTTATTAATAGCTTCTTCTATCCTATTTGCAAGCTTATCCGCTCTTACCTTTACTCCCAGTACTGAGCCCATTTCCCTGATCCCCTGTGGCAGTTCTGAAAGCCGTCTCGCCCTGAATACATAGGTCTTTACATTAAGTGAACGGAGTCTATCTCCAAACTCCTTCGGGTTTCCATCCGTGGTCATAATCACAATGTCAGGTTTCAATGTGATAACAGCCTCGACGGATGGGTTTACCATCCCGCCGACCTTAGGTTTCTTTTTCGCTTCCTCAGGGTAATCGCAGTATGTTGTTACGCCTACAAGTCTGTCCTTGAGTCCAAGGGCATAGACTATCTCTGTTATGCTCGGAGCCAGAGATACAATACGCTCTGGTGGTTCACCTGCAACTGCCGGAGAGTAAAGTGAATAGTGAATAGTAAATAGTAAAAATGAAATTATCAGTTTTTTCATCTTAACCACTCTTTTAATCCCCTAAAATAAAAATCCCCAGTCTTCTTACGAATCTGGGGATTAATCTCTTAATCCTCACTTTCTTTGCCTCGAAGACTGTGTGAGGTTATTTATCCAGGCAGGTTTTCTGGCTCTCCCGACTCTGGCTTGTCTTCCCATCCCGATATATCGGGACAGTGACTTTTATGCCAGGGAAACTACCCCTTCTTATTGGGGTCGGGATTACAGCGGCGGGTCCGCTCCCGATTCTCACGGGATTCCCTTCACTCGGATAAAGTCCTATTCAGTTGTTGGTTATTTTTATCATACCTATTATCAATATGTCAACATTATTTATAATATGGTAGAATATATTATGACCCTTTTACAGGTTGCCCTGGATTGTCTTAAACTCGGAGAGGCCCTCAGGATCTCTTCAGAAGTGGAGGAGTATGTAGATATTATTGAAGTCGGTACACCCCTTATTAAATCAGAGGGATTAAGGACTGTGGAGATTCTTAAAAAGGTATTCATGGAAAAGCTCATCTTTGCCGATACGAAGACTATGGATGTGGGTGATCTTGAGGCGAGAATGGCCTTTGATGCAGGGGCAGATATTATGAGCGTATGTTCGGTCGCCCCAAGACAGACAATAAAGGCTGCCATAGAAGAGGGTAGAAAGAGGGACAAGAAAGTAATGGTGGATTTACTCGGAGCTATTGACAAGATCCACACTGCCAGAGATATAATGGATATGGGACCACATTACTTCTGTATACACACAGGAATAGATGAACAGAAGGCAGGGATGGACCCATTTAAAGCCTTAGAGTCCTTCTCCAAGAAGATCTCTACACACTTTGCGGTTGCAGGCGGGATAAAACCTGAAGATATCATTAAGATAATGCACTTCAGTCCTTCTATCATTATTGTTGGCGGTTACATCACAAAGGCTCAGGATCCGAAAGAGGCAGCGAAACTCCTTCGGGCAGAAATTAAGGGGGTCGAAAAGAAATAATTATGCATTACCCTTTCATACTCGATAAGATCAGAGAGATAACCGAGAAGGTATCGGATAAGGAGTTCTTCGATTTCATAGACTTTTTAAAGAAAGCACCGAGGGTATATATCATAGGTGCTGGAAGGTCAGGACTTGTTGCAAAGGCCTTCGGTATGAGACTTGTCCATTTGAAGAAAAAGGTCTTTATAGTCGGTGAGACGATCACCCCTGCAATGAGAAAATATGATGTCCTCGTGGCAGTGTCTGGGTCAGGTAAAACCACCTCCATAGTGGAAGTAGCAAAGACAACAAAAGTTTTAGGAGGTAAAGTAGCAGGAATAACGAGCAACAGGGATTCAGAACTTGCCTCACTTTCCGACCGTATAGTTATCATTCCGTCAGAGATTATTCCGAGGGAAGTAGCCAGTTATGACCTGAGAAATATTATGGGGATTCCACTTCCTCCAATGGGGTCATTGTTCGAGATATCGGTCCTTATATTCTTCGAGGCCTGTGTACTTGAACTTATGAAACAGCTCGGCATTCAGGAAGAGACGATGAAGAAGATACATGCCAATCTTTAATCCCCACAATCCCCCCTTTAATAAAGTGGGGGGTGAGGGGGGATTTTCAAAACATGGGAAACAGACTATCTCTCCTTCCTTAATCCTTGCCCTCGGTTCCATGTCTTTCACCCCGAACCAAGTCAACGGGACTTTTCCCTTGACATCATGCCTTTGAAATATGTTAGATAATCTCGAATGGACACTATTACCCATGGCATTGCAGGGGCTGTAATTGCGAAGGCCGGGTTCAGTAAGAGGCTCGGCAGGATTGGCACTGTTGCAGGCATAATCTCTGCAGTTATCCCTGATGCAGATTTTATCTTCAGGTTCTTTGGAGAAGAATCTTTTCTCAGACATCACAGGGGTGTCGGCAACTCTGTCTTCCTTATGTTTCCTATTGCCTTTCTTCTGACTTTTATCTTTAACCGCTTTTCTAAAAAAAGGGCTTTCTGGACTTTCTTCCTCCTCGTTCTGATTGAAATGGCAGGTCATAATTTCCTTGACCTCCAGACCTCCTTCGGCACTATGCTCCTCTATCCATTCTCGGACAGGAGATTCTCCCTCGACCTTGTCTTTATAATAGACCTTTACTATACCGGGTTACTCATAGCCGGCCTTGTAATTGCGTATCTATGGAAGAAGAAGGGGGAGGCTATAAGTATCTTCACGCTTCTTACTATCATCTTGTATACAGGTCTGTGTGCCTATAACCATTCAAAGTCTATCTCTCTGTCAAAAGATTTTGCATCTAACCGGAACATCAAGGTTATCAATGTCTCATCACTGCCGCAGCCCCTGTCTCCTTTCTACTGGGCTAACTATATTGATACGGGAAAAGAAATCTATCAGGGTTTTGTGGATTTGAAGAATAGAAACCCTGAAACTATCAAACCTGATACCTATATCGGAAGATTTAATGCAAAATTTAAATCCCCGGAAAATGTGGAATATAAGTTCTGGTTAAAGTTTCCGAACTCTATATTTGTTGACAAGGCATTAAACCTTGATGGTGTAAAATTTTTCCTCTGGTTCTCAAGGTTTCCTGTTCTCGCTGAAGAGAAAGACGATGGCGATTTCCATATACTGAGATTCTTCGACCTCCAGTTCGGCACAATGGAGGATAGGTATCCATTCTTATATGAAGTCGTATTCGACAGGCAAGGAAACGTTATTTCTCAGAAGTTCATTAATGGAAGTTTCCTTCGTTTTAAAGGAAAAAGCTAATAAAGAGGTTACTGATTGAAAAAATATATGCTCAAGGAATACGGCTCCTGGAGCGTAATGTTGATCTCTGCACTTACAGGTCTCTTCATTAGCAATGGGTCGCACATTAAAGGAATCTCTGCTATTTTAGCCTTATCTCTCTTTACGAACTCAAAACTGGTACTAACATCTTGGAGACGCGAAGAATATCATAAGAAATATCTTTTGGCTTTTA
>CAKKRL010000018.1:10836-11939 GCA_919902655.1 Thermodesulfovibrionia bacterium | reverse complement strand
ATAAGTCCAATCACATAAGATAGCTCTATAGAATTATTATTGCCGAGGTTAAATATCTCATAACCCAATGGCCTCAGTCCACGAATAGTTCCCTCCACTATGTCATCTATATATGTGAAATCCCTTTTCTGTTTTCCATCACCGAAGACCTTTATCGGCATGCCTTCATCTATCCTCTTTATAAACTGAAAGATACTCATATCGGGCCTGCCTGCCGGGCCATATACTGTAAAATATCTCGGGATCGAGATGTCTATACCATAGAGATAGTAATAAGAATAACAAAGAACCTCTGCTCCTTTCTTAGTAGCAGGATATTGGGCAAGTGGCTTGTCCGTCCTGATATCCTCTGAGAACGGCATATCCTCAAGGCCGTAGATGCTTGAGGTAGAGGCAAGGACGAATTTTTTTATACCCCTGTCTTTACATATCTCAAGAAGATTCAGTGTTCCCTTTACATTTGCATCGAGATAGAGCCAGGGGTTTTCTACGCTTGCCCTCACCCCGGCCCTTGCAGCAAGGTTAATAATCGACTCTATCTTTTTGCCATTTAACAACTCCTTAAGAATCTCATAGTTACTTATATCAAGTTTATGAAACTCAAAATTTTTCTTATCCGAAAGTGTTGAAAGCCTCCACTCCTTTATCTTCGGGTCATAGTAATCATTAAGATCATCAATACCCAGGACGCTATCCCCTCTTTCAAGAAGACTGAGGGTTGTCTTCCAGCCTATAAAACCCGCACAACCTGTAACAACTATCATCAGAGCCTCCAGTAGCTGAACCCATATCCCTCAGCCTCTTCTTTATTGAAGATTGCCTTGACATCCATAAGGATACAATTGTTGTCAGCCTTATCCCTTAATCCCTTTAACCCCATTTCGATATATTCCCTGTGTTTGACTGCCGCGATTATTCCATCTACCTTGAGGACGTCTAATCCATTCAGGAGTTTTATGTCATACTCGTGCAAGACCTCATCCTTAAGGGCGTACGGGTCATGTACAAAGACCTCAACTCCGTATTCCTTAAGTTCATTCACAATATCAACTACCCTTGTATTCCGTATGTCCTTAATATTTTCTTTGAAGGTAATACCGAGT
>CAKKRL010000018.1:0-10826 GCA_919902655.1 Thermodesulfovibrionia bacterium | reverse complement strand
CCGAGTATGAGAATCTTCGCCCCCTTAACGGATTTCCCTGCCTTTATCAGTTGTTTTACGGTCTGTTCAGCCACATACTTCCCCATGAAATCGTTTATCTTCCTCCCTGCAAGAATAACCTCGGGGTGATAGTCCAACTCCTGTGCTTTAAATGTAAGGTAGTAAGGGTCAACACCAATGCAATGCCCCCCCACAAGCCCGGGTTCAAATCTCAGGAAGTTCCATTTTGTGGATGCAGCGTCTAAGACCTCCCTTGTATCAAGACCAAGTCTGTGAAAGATAATGGCAAGTTCATTCATAAGGGCGATGTTAAGATCCCTCTGGATATTTTCTATAACCTTTGCGGCTTCTGCAGTCCTGATATTTTTTGTTCTGAAGGCCCCTGCCTTTATAACCTTTCCATATACCCTGGCTATCGCATCGGTGGTCTCTTCGTCCTGACCTGCTACCACCTTAACAACCTTTGAAATTGTATGTTCCTTATCCCCGGGGTTTACCCTCTCAGGAGAATAACCAATCTTGAAATCTTTACCTCTTTTCAGTCCTGAATATCTTTCGAGTATCGGTGCGCAGAACTCCTCTGTTATGCCAGGATACACAGTGGATTCGAATACAACTATACTTCCTTTTGAAAGGTTTTCCCCTACTAACTGAGAGGCCGATCTGAGTGGTTCAAGGTCAGGGAAATTGTGGGGATTGATCGGGGTAGGTACTGCAACAATAATAAATAACGCCCTTTTTATGTCCTGCGGATCAGCCGAATATTCTATTCTTGCATGTTTCAGGTCTTCTGAGGATACCTCATCGGTAATATCAAAACCCTGCCTGAGTTCATCAACTCTCTTCTTACTTATATCTAAACCAATAACATCCTTAAACGCCTTACTTAGTTCCACAGATAGAGAGAGACCGACATATCCAAGACCAACAACCGCTATAGCCTTTCTCCCTTCAACTAAATCTTCAAAATGCATCATAATCTAAACTCCAAACCCTAAACTTTAAACTCTAATTTAGAGCCTCTGCGGTATATCTTTTCACTTCCTATCCCTATATTTATCAGCCTTTGATACATCCCTTCATCATGGAATTTCGTTATTACTATCGGCTCTCTTAGCTGTTCGTCTATCCTGTTCAAAGAAAGAACATCATATTCAAAAAATTTCTCACCTGCCTTTTCGTCGTCCATAATAGCGATAAGCCTGATATTTACCTCCTTCAAAGAGAGATAAGCGATCTCCGCAACCTCGTCAACGCCGCAGAAGATCAAATCCTTGACCCCATCCTTCTCAAGCACATGAAAGAGTTCCTGAAAGTCTCTCCTCGCAGTCTTATAAAGGTTCGTAAAATTCTGGAGGTGGTGATATGTCAGGCGGGTCTTCTCAGTAAACCCCTTTGGTGTAAGGTAATATTTATATCTCTTCTTGGGGATGGCAGTAACGGTGATATAACCCTTAGACACGAGATTTTTCAGGTAAGAATTGATAAGCCCCAGTGCTATTCCTAAGCTTTTACTTAAATCACGCTGGGTTACAACGTTTCCCTTTGATAACTCTTCTAAAAGTAATAAGGACTTATAGGAATCGTTTTCGTTCTGACCCTTCCCGTTGTTCACGGAATGAACATATCATAACATTAGTGGTTTGTCAAGTATTTTTTGTTCATTTTCTGAACAGAAATTAATCTTTTAAAACAATCTCTTTCATGGTCAGACCGTACCTTTTAAACCAACTCCTTATTTCTTCGTTAGAGACCTTTCTATCCTTCTGGATGTCTTTCCTCTTTTTCAACATAAGAGGTATCCCTTTAATTGTCCCAAGGAGGGACTTGATAAGGATAAAAAATAATCTTTTGCCTGAGAGATTCTCTACAAATCTACTACCTGCGCCCCTCTTCGATACTATACCGTAGGCCTGCATCAGATATCTCCACGATGTATAGAGAGGAAGAAGAAGGATCCTTGATGATGGAAAATTTTTTATTGCGAGCCATATATGATTCCTTTCAACAAAATATGCCTTAGCGGAAGTATATTTTCCTGTCGTCCCTGAATAATAGTGGTATACAATCGCCCTTGGTACAGAGATCGTCTTCCAGCCGGCAAGCCTTGCCCTCATGCCGAGGTCTGTATCCTCGCAGTAGGCAAAGAAATCCTCATCAAAAAGGCCAACCTCGTTTAGCAGCTCCTTCCGGTATAGGGCAGCACATGCGCTCGGTATAAATACCTCCTCTTCCCTGTCGTACTGACCCCTGTCTTCCTCGAGTCTGCCACGGCCTTTCGCAATACCATCGCCTGAGATCATCAGCCCCCCCACAGAATCTATGATCTTAGGATTTTTAAGAGAGAGTATCTTCCCTGCCCACATACCAACCTTGTCCGGAGAGGATTCTGCTGCTTTAACGAGGTTCTTTAACCAGTCCTTATCAACTACAGTATCGTTATTAAGCAGGGCAATATACTTACCTTTAGAAATTTTAATTCCCTGATTGTTCGCCTTTGCGAAACCGAGATTTCCTCCGTTCTCCAATATATTAACGGCGGGGAAATTTTCTTTCACAAAACTTACCGAACCGTCTGTCGATCCGTTATCAACAAGGATTACCTCAAAATCGGAATAGCTCTGGCCGTAGATGGACTGCAGGCAGTCCTTTAAAAAACCAATGCCGTTAAGATTCACCATTACAACCGAGACAAGAGGTGCAGACACGGATTTACTCCTTGCCAGATACCCAGGAACATTGTTCTTTCATAACTGTCTATCCAGATATCTTTGAATATATATTTTTGCCATCTTACCTAAAATAAATGGTGGGATAAAATTACGTACAGCCCGTATGATTGATGGTCGAAGGGCTATTCCGAACAACCCTTTCCCCTCTGCCGAACCCTTAAGATGATGAAATCGTTCCATGGCTATCTCCTTAGCATAAGTAATGGGAGGAATTCCTCGCTCCTTTGCGTTAAGGATTATTTCGTCAATCTTTGATCCGATTAATCCTGGAATTAAAGAGCTAACCCTATTTAATGGCAATCCTGCAATCTCAATGTATGTCCCTAATACACCGCCACAGTTTGTCACAAAATCGGGAAGATAAAGGATAGGGCGGGAATGGAGTATTTCAATTGCATCATTGTCTACAGGGACATTTGCTCCAGCACTGATGATTTTTGATTTTATCTCATACATGTTTGTCCCATTAATGGAGTGATATTTTGCACAGGGGGAAAGGATGTCAACATCGAGGGTTAGGAGCTGAGCCTTAGGGATCCGGTCAGCCTCTTTATAATCAGAGACAAAGGTGCTACCCTTAGCAGCTAACTCCCCGATTAAACAAGAGACATCCAGCCCATTCTCATTATAGATAGCACCTTTACTGGTCGAAACCGCTACAACCTTCGCCCCCTTCTCTGCGAAGAATCGTGCTGCTTCTGATCCTACTCTTCCAAACCCCTCGATTGCAACTGTCGCACCTTTCATTTCTATTCCGAGATGTTTTGCTGCCCTTTCAGCACTGACAAACACAGTAAGACCGGTATAATATGAAGACCTTCCTGAAGGAAGAGTTCTCTTAGACTTTCCCCTGCCAGAGGCTTCTATCATCCATTGTATGTCATCACTGTCGGTTCCGATATCTGAACCGGGAATAAACATCCTGTTTTTCAAAAAAGGGGCGACCCCTTTCCCAAAGAGGGAAAGAGCAAGCCTTCGTTTCTCCGGAGAAGCCTCGGGATCATAAATGATCCCTCCCTTTGCCCCTCCTTGAGGAATACCGAGGAAACCATATTTTAAAGTCATATTCCTGGCCAATAGGGATAGTTCTTCGATAGTAATATCCATGCTCATCCTTACCCCGCCAGCAGAACTGTTATCTATTGTTGAGTCTATTACAAGATACCCGGTTACTTCTTCTCCATTCTCATTTATTTTGCACTCAATCTGAATCAAGACCTTTCTCCTTATATTCCGATTCTATTGCCTTAACGGCGCGGAGGGCAATGTATCTTCCTGTAATAAAGCGGGTAGGAAGTTGCCCCACTTTGTGAAAAATATCTATTATGTACTGTATTAATCTATTTGAATGGGGGCCTATTGCCTTATAGAGCATCTTTGCCATTAAATTGACACCTGGAGGAATATGGCATATAACTGTGATATCAGAAACCTGAAACCGCCCTTTATTAAGCAGGGCAGTGGCCTCCTGAATGGTAAAGCAATGTTCCTCATGATACCCTCCCATCCATCTCCGGATATAGTGAGAAAGGAGGTGAAGGGGGTTATGCCTGCTATCCAGGGTGAGGATCATACATCCTCCCTGTTTAAGAACCCGCCATAACTCATTTATCGCATCGGGAATCATATCAAAGGGGAGATGATCCAGAGTGGAATTAGAGAGAATAAGGTCAAAGCTCTCATTTTTGAAAGGCAAATTGCACACATCATTTGTTAGACATGAGATTCCAGGAACCTGCTTTTTTGCCTTTTCAGCTACAACATAGGAAATGTCCATACCAATTGTAGTGGAGTACTTCTCTTTTAAGGAATCGAGAAGGAGATCCTTGCCAAAAGCCTCTTCAAAGAGATCCGTCTTTAAAAGGGTCCTTGCCTCCCTATCCGCCCTATGGATCGGGTCTTCGACAGGTGGGGCCCATGCCGAGATAAGGTCGAGGTATAATCTGCGCTTATACATGGCTATCTGTTCTTGAAAAATGGGTCCATTCATTCTTCTTGCTACACCATCCCAGTAATCACTGCCCCAGAGATTATTATAACTCATAGAAGTCTTCACAATTCTTTCGCATTTTGGTTTCTAATACGCCCCTCTTCCTGCGAGGATAGCCGGAAGTGTTTTAAGTAGTATCTTTGTATCGAGCCAGAGCGACCATTGATCGATATATTCAAGATCCAGGCTCATCCACTCCTTGAAGTTTAATAGGTTCCTTCCCTTTATCTGCCACAGGCAGGTAATTCCGGGCTTCATAGAAAACCTCCTCCTCTCAAACCCGTTTATATTAGCAGCTTCAAACATAGGAAGTGGTCTGGGACCAACTAAACTCATATCTCCTCTGATCACATTTATCAACTGAGGAATTTCGTCAAGACTGAATCTTCGGATGAACCTTCCAATAGTAGTAATCCTCGGATCTTCCTTTATCTTAAAGACAGGGCCGTCCATCTCATTCTGGTCGAGGAGTTTATCTCTAAGTTCCTCTGCCCCCTCAATCATTGTCCTGAATTTATAGAGGGTAAACCGCCTCCCATTCAATCCCACCCTTGCCTGCCTGAAGAGGACAGTCCCCTTGGATGTAAGTTTTATCACAATAGCGAGGATTGTTATCAGAGGTAACAGAATAATAAATAGGGCCGAACCAACTGAGATGTCAACGAATCTTTTTACATAGAGATTAAAAAGCCTCACCGGAATAGTTGAAAAATAGAAGGTGGGCAATCCGAAGAATTTCTCTACATGAGCATCGGAATGGGCAGGTTCGTAAAGATCGAGTATAACCCTTCCGCTTATCCCCATCTGATCACACAAAAGAAGATACACCTTCATCCCTTCAAAGATATTTAAGGGGATTGCAAAAACAACCTCATCCACTGTTTCTGTAGAAAGGACATCGGGAAGTCTATCAACTGTTCCTATTACATTGCTACCACATAAAGATCTCCCCACCTCCGATGGATCTAAACTCAGAAAACACTTTATGCGGAATCCGAATTCCGGATGAAGACCTATCTCTTTTGCTATCCTCTTTGCCTGCTCTCCGGTTCCAATAATCAGCACCTCTCTTAAAGATTCTCCATTCATTACCTGATGGGCTACCCACCGACTGTGGAGACGCCTTCCTGTGAAAAGGAACAGGGGGGATAAAATTACGAAAAACCCGATGATAGATCTATTAACCCATTGGATCTTGAATATAAAAAGAATTAAAGAGAGGATCAGTGAACCCCAGATATTTACCTTTATTATAGTCCATATATTCAGGGTAGAAAGGCCCTTCCTGTGGGAGTATGCATTGTGGATGTATAGGAGGACGGACCATAAAAGGACTATAAGAATGATGATTTCGTAATAATACCTTAAGGGGGCCGGCTTTTGAAAGGGCAGATATTTTAATGATTTAACTAACCAATAAGATAGACAGAAGGAAATACCTACAGCGGCCATGTCAAAAAGAATCAGCCTTATTTTCAGTATTCTCCTTTTCGCCCTATACATAACCTTTCAAACCTTTCGAATAAATCTTTGCCTGAACACAAGATAGAAGAACCCTATATCCCTTATAAGATACCTTCTCCATAGTCTCCCGGGCTCTTTGAAAAGTCTCCAGAGCCACTCAAGGCCATTTCTCTGCATCCAGATGGGCGCCCTCTTAACCCTGCCGGAGACAAAGTCGAAACTCGCCCCTACATTCAGCGATAATGGAACTCCGAGGGATTTGTAATACCTGTATATCCATTTTTCTCCTTTTGGCGAGCCGAGGGCAGTAAACAGGATGTCAGGTCTGCTTTCTCTGATAAGGCGAACTATCATCTCATTTTCCACCCTGTCTTTCTCAAAACCGAAATAAGGAGAATATGTGCCTGCTACCCTCAAACCGGGATATTTATCCCTTAGAACCATTGCAGTCTTCTCAGCAACGTCATACTCTGCCCCAAGAAGAAATATGCTATATCCTTTTTTGGCTGACAGTTCAGAAATCTTCAAAAAGAGGTCCGTGCCATTAACCCTCCCCCTCAGGGGATTCCCCAGAAATCTTGATGCCCAGAGCAAAGGGGCCCCGTCAGGAACAACAAGGGAAGCATTTTTATATGCCTCTTCAAACACCCTGTCCTCTCCTTTCAAAATGAGATGGTCCACATTGGAAGTTATGACATAACGTGGAATCCCCTCAGAGATAAAATCCTCTATCCTTTTCAGGACATCTTCCAATCCAAGATTATCTAATTCTATACCGAGTATATTTACCTTCTGCATTTCCAGAATAGACTACCTGTTAATACAAATAATTGACCCTCCAGATTGTAATCCCATCTCGTTTATATATCGATGTAAAATTTTTCTTATCTGACTCAACGATAGGAAATATCTTTTCATCTAAACGGGTTATGAGCCATTCGTCGATTACATAACGAACTCCGTATTTCTTAAAAAGAGAGGCGATCTCTCCTTCTCTCAGGGCCAGCTTGAATTCATCTCGAGGTATATTGTAACCAGCTTCCAGCATATATAATCTCCCAAACCATCGAAAACCCATATCTGTATCTGCCAATATCTTTGTGTCAGGTGCCACTTTTTCTTCAGTTTTGAGGAAATCAATCGCCCGCAAATGAATCTCCCTGTTATTGTAAAACTCCGGGAACCAGCCGGTTTCCCCTTTTATGCTATAATTCAGCACAAGGGTCCCAGCGGTCAGGAGTCCTATTGAAAGATAACCAATCTTATTTTTGACCTTCATAAGATTATGCTCATTGATTTCCTTTGCAAGAACTCCAAGGAAGATCAGGCAGGGAGCAGCAAAGAAGATCAGATATCTCTCTGTGAGGTTACCCAGAAACCAGACCCATACAAAAACTGTCCCTGCATAACAGAGCCACACTAAACGTTCAAACTGTTCCATCCTTTTCCATCTAAGCGGAGCTAAAATCAGCCAGATTGCAAAGATCGGCACCAAAAAATACGCCTTTGCTATCTTTTCATAGGGAAAGCTCTCGAACAAATGAAGAAGTCTTTGAATCATTGCAGAGGCATCTATTTCTGGATTTAATCCAACAATGTCTTGTCCGGCACCGGAGGAGTAAAATGCACCAAAGAGGAGATAGTTTCGTAGAAACCAGAGAATGGGAACAAGGTGTGCAAAAATGAATAGACCAACTGTCTTTGTATTCCATAGACGGTAAAATAGACCAAACAAGATTATCAGAAATGAAAGCTCAAGTCCTGTAATTTTCGTTAGGCCTGACAAACCACTGGCTAAAAGGGCTACCTTAAAGAAAGAAATCTCTTTTGTCTTTATAAATTTATATAATGTATAAAACACTACTGCAGAAAAGAATGCTAATGGACCTTCCTGACAGAACCAGGAGAATATCCGTACTATAAAGTACGAAAAAAGAACTAAGATGCCAATCCATAGTACATCGATCTCCTTTTCTTTTGCCCATAAAAAGGTTATAAGTAAGAAAAGCATAAAGAAAAAGACCGGGACAAAGGAAGCAACCTTTTCACTTGCCATCCCGGTTAATTGAAAAAGTAACCCACCAAATCCTAATATCAGGGGGGGAGCACCAAGGCGGAACAGTGCAGAATCCGGCTCAGAGATATTTTCTTTCTGTTCTGGAAAACCATGCCTTTCTGCCAGATGCCTGCTGATAGGCAAAAAACCTGATACTGCATCCTGCCCTCCAAGATATTGCGTCTTATACTGAAAAGATAAACATACAATCAGAATAAGAGAAATAAGTATTATATCCTTTTTTTCAAGATGTCCTTCAGGAAAGACAGGCCTGAATATAAAATAGAGTGCCATGGAAAAAAGACCGCTTATTCCGGCCACTACAGGCAGATAAAACAAACCAGTCATTCCGGCAAGAATTGTTCCGTTTGCTATAGCGGCTACTACGATGAAAACATAAAAGAATAGATTCTTTCTCAATTTCATCGCTATCAAGAAACCAAAACAAATAATAAATATTATTATTGCCGGAGAGTAATCCGTCATTTCTTGCTTCCTTTTAGGAGAAAAAAGTCCAGGAATCCTTGGAGCATCCCTAACCCCCTGGCAAATGTGCGAAAGAACAACATTGGAATAAAAAAAAGATAGGATATCTGTTTTTCTCTTTTTATCACAGAAAAGGTTATGGGAAGCTGTAAACCGACAAGTAATAAAGCGAGTCCGCCGGTAATCTTCAGTAACAACTCAGAAAATATCGAAGAAAATGCTCCAATCAAAATTACCATTGCAAGCGGTGGCTGAATGAAGTCAAATATCCCTGCATAACTGTCGCCTTTAGCCATATCCGGATGTAGTCGGTAAAGTTTCATCCTCCAGAAACCGTGGCGGAACTGTTCTTTTAGGTACTTGAAAAATTTTGTCTGATGATTATGGGCAACTTTTATCTCACGGTCAAATATTAATTTATATCCTTTCTTTCTTACACGGTAGGACAGATCATTGTCCTCTCCACTGGCATATCTAAATTCTTCATTAAAACCACCCAATTCCTCCAAGATTTTCCTTCTGTAGGAAAGATTGAATGAACCCAAATAATCAACTTCCCCGGACATCTTCCGATGCCTTTCAAGGATTTCCTGATGTATACATCTTGCCAATAAGGATTCAGGGTTAGTAATATCATAGGATCCCCCCACAACATAGATATTGTCACGAGAGTGATATCCAAGCATCTTACCTACCCAATCCTTCTCTGGAATACAATCAGAATCGGTAAAAAGTATAATTTCTCCGTTAGCATTTTCCCATCCCGTGTTTCTCGCCTTCGCAGGCCCTGAGTTTTCCTGATAGATATACTTCACAGGATATCTTTTGACAATTTCTGCCGTTGAATCATCAGAGCCATCATCAACAACTATAACCTCACCTTTCACCGTTTGATTTAAACAGGATTCAATAACTCTGGCAATCGTCCTTTCTGAATTATATGCAGGAATTACTATAGTTGCTGAGCCATGAACCAGACGGTTCGTGGCTGAGGGTCTCTTTTCCATAGGCTTACTCTGTTCTTCCTTATCTATCATCTATAAATCATCTCTTAGTCGGATACACATCTTAGTCCAATATTATAATTTTCATATCTCTTATCTGCTTTATTTACGATATACATCCTTCTATCCGTCATCTGATACAGGCCGTAGACCAAAGGCTTATCCAAAAGAAATTTAAACTGGAGACCCGTTTCTTTTGAAATCCTATGCTGTCCATAGGATCCATCGGATAAGTATCTCATTGCCATTCCCCATTCCGCTGGTTTTGGCAATCTCTTGCCTTCCCAATAGCAGAAATCATATCCATCACTAAGTGTCCTCAGTTTTACTGGCTGATCCGCATACCCTAAATTTGAATAAAGATCAGGCGGGTCTATCTTGTAAAGATAATATTTCTTGCCGAAAGCAGTTTTTATGAATCTTTTATACCTGCCTACAGTCACCTCCTTTGTATCAATCCAAAAATATTTCCCGTAGCCTTTTATCAAGATCATATCGTTTTTAAAAACCGTCAACCTTGTAAAATAGTCATCAATATCCCCGATAAGTCTTTTTGCAAATATATTTCCGGGAAATTCATTAACTATTTCCTGAGCCATTATTAAGGCATTTTTGGGTTGTCCATAATAATATTCTAAAACAACCTTATCAGCCTTAACACGGAGACTGCTATCCTTTCTTCGGGTGTCATTAAATTTAGAGTCTTCGATAGCATCGTTTGAGAAATTAAAATTAATAAAAGAATAATATGTTATTAAAGCTATAAAGGGAATCATAAAGATACTCTTTGTAGTTCTCCTCAGGGAAAATACGATATTCCTTAAATTCATTTATTTGTACCTGTATTTATACTAAATGTTTTGAGTTCAAATATTACCGCCTCATTATTTTCAAATTTCTTCTTAAAATATGAATTAAAAGTGTTCAACCTGTCAATGAAACTCTCTGGAAAACCCAATATATGTCTATTATGCGGGTTATCCTGATAGATTCGGCTCTTTTTGATAAAAAGATGTGAGATATCGTGCCTTCTGAGGATGTCCGCAACCTCTTCCTCATCGGCCTCAAAAAGTAAATAGCCTATCTCATATAAA
>CAKKRL010000017.1 GCA_919902655.1 Thermodesulfovibrionia bacterium | reverse complement strand
CTCCATTTGAACGCTTTCTCAAAATACCTTTCTGGATTAATTCCTCAATAATTAGAGAAGCAGAGCGAGGGGATTTATATCCGAGGGCTGTCATCAACTCACGCACAGATGGGGTTTCGCCTTTATGCATAAGCTGGTTTCGTACATAGCGGACTGCATCTGACTGTTTTTGATTAAGTTGTGTCTTCATAATTATACAAAGTGTATAGTAGTGTATTAAAAAAGTCAAGAAAAAAATCAATCAACGCGTGCATGGTTCCGAACCCTATAATTTTTATAGAGCAATAGCGCGGAAGCACGATAGAGCAGAAGAACGGAAGCGCTGAAGTTCAGAAGAGCAGAAGAGCAAAATAGCATAATTCTCCCTTAGTGTGGTATAATATTAATGTTGAAGAACACTGAAGGGAGGTATTTAATGTCAACAGCACTTAAGCAAAAAGATAACCGTATTAAAGTTAAACAATACATAACCGATAAAAAGGGACATAAAGTGGCTGCTGTTATAGACATGGAAGAACTAAACAGGCTAAAGACAAAAGACAATGCTGGAACTTATTCCATATTCAGAAAAATGGCTTTATAAAAATAAAGAGGCCCATGAGAGTGTACAGAAGGGTTTGAGAGATGCCGCTAAAGGAAGGATATCCAACCTCAACCTGAACGAACTTTAGCGTTTGTTAGGGACACATCCCATATTTCTTAACTGAACAACAAGTGGGAGACTGAGGCCTCCCCTACTCGCCTAACTCTCCAGCTTCCCGACTAAAACTTCAAAAATTATTCATCTCTATAAAAAAGCAGTTGCCTTACAATTACCTAAAATTATTCTATATGGTAATTAATATCCTGCCCTTTGTTGCCTTGATTAACAGGTAATTTTATGGTATGATTAATTCATACCATAACAGGAGGTGATCAGATGGCAACAGCAGTCAAAAAGACAATATCTCTTCCACCTGATCTGGCAGAAGAGATCGAAATGATGGCAGCGGAAGAAGGAAAGACCCTGAGTGCGGTAGTTCAGGATGCTTTGAGGACTACGAGAAAGGAACGTTTGAGGAAGGAGTTCTATCAAATCCAGGGTTACTGGAGCCGTAAGGCAAAAGAAAAAGGTATCCTCACGGAAAAAGACCTTGAGAAATATCTTAAAAAGTGAAACTGGTATTTGATACAAATATCTTTATCTCTGCGATTGTAATCCCTCACAGTAAAGCCGAGAAAGCGGTCTTAAAAGTAATCGAATGCTACGACTCATTAATAATTTCGAGAGATATTATTAACGAGGTTCTATCGGTGCTTTCTGCAAAGTTTCATCGTGACAGGGAGGCCATCAGCCATGTTGCCTTTTATCTTTCAGATCTTGCCCAGATAGTAAATCCGACTAAAAGGATTCATATTTTCAAAGACGATCCCGACAACAGGGTCATTGAATGTGCGTTATGCGGCAAGGCTGATGCAATAGTGACCGGAGACAAAGAAATGCTGAAAATGAAAGAATTTGAAGGCATAAAGATTATGAGCTTAAAAGAGTATCTGGAAGTTCGATAGAGCGGAAGAACGATTAAATCGATTTTACCTCGATCAGGTTTCCTGAGAAATCCTGAATGAAATAGACAACCTTGTCGCCTCGCCTTCCTGTGATAACTTTTACCCCTGACTGTTTCGCCTTTTCGAGTAACTGGTCAAGGTTTTCAATCTGAAGGCCTAAATGGGGGATGTTTGGCGAGGGATGGATGAATTCAGGGAGGATGAATACTTCAATTTTAAGGCTTCCCTTGCCAAAAACAATCATTTTTATATCCTTTGAAATAGAAAAGAGCTGTTCCGAAAGATCGGCTGTTGAGACGGAATCCTTTATCTTCTCAAGTCCGAGGATGTCCCGGTAGAACAACAAAGCCTCTTCCTCGCTTTTGTTCACGATACCTATATGATCGAATACCATATTACCTAACCTCCTGATTTATTATTTTAGCGTAATTATACCAGAACTTCTGAGTCACAATAGGATAAAAGTGCAAAAGTGAGAAAGAGCGGAAGACTTAACTGCTTCTAACCTCAAGGCTAAATGACTCAATGCCGAAGTGCAAAAGGCAGAAATTATAACCTGTTGCTTTTTAGATCCCGAAGCTGTTAAACTATAACACAGTCATCGGCCCTCATTAAGAACCCCTGAACGCTGCTTTTTGAGGTTTGTCTTGCCTATCGGCTTTGCCGGAAGTTATATTTTAAGAAGAAAAAGAGAGGTATATGTGAAACGTCAGGATTTACGAAATATTGCAATTATCGCCCATGTCGACCATGGAAAAACAACACTTGTGGACGGAATGCTCAGGCAGTCCGGCACATTCCGGTCGAATGAAAAGATACAGGAAAGGGTGATGGACAACATTGACCTGGAACGGGAGCGCGGGATTACAATTATGGCAAAAAACACCGCGGTAGATTTAATGGGTACAAAAATAAATATCGTTGATACCCCCGGGCACGCCGACTTCGGAGGTGAGGTTGAAAGGACACTGAAGATGGTTGACGGCGTGCTCCTTCTTGTCGATGCATCGGAAGGACCATTGCCGCAGACAAGGTTTGTCCTTAAGAAGGCCCTCGAACTGAACCTGCCACCGATCCTGGTGATTAACAAGATTGACAGGGCTGATGCGAGGATCCAGGAGGTACTGAACGAGGTCTATGATCTTTTTATCGACCTCGATGCAACGGAGGAACAGCTCGAATTCCCGATTGTCTACACAAACGCAAAACTGGGTATAGCCAAACTCTCTATGGATGATGAATCGAGTGATTTCAAGGTCCTCTTTGATTTGATCCTTTCTACCATCCCTTCACCGGAGGCTGATGAAGACGGCGTGCTGCAACTCCTTGTCACCAACATCGATTACAACGATTATGTAGGGAGGCTCGCCATCGGCAGGATATTCTCGGGCTCCGTAAAGGTTGGTGACCGGGTATCAATGGTGAACGGTAGCGGAGAAACCATAAAGACAAAGATAACGTCTCTCTATGGATTTCAGGGTCTCGAAAGGGTTGAGTTAAGGGAGGCCTCGGTCGGAGACATCGTAGCACTGGCCGGCATCGAGGGCATAAACATAGGCGACACCATAACCGATGCGGAAAAACCTGAGCCGCTTCCGAGGATAAAGGTTGACGAGCCCACCATATCCATGGTCTTTTCAGTAAACACCTCTCCCTTTGCCGGCAGGGACGGGAGATATGTCACCTCGAGGAACCTGAGGGAAAGGATCGAAAAAGAGCTCCTTTACAATGTCTCCATACGGGTTGATTTCGACAACACCGATTCATTCAAGGTCATGGGAAGAGGGGAACTCCAGCTTGCGATTCTCATCGAGATGATGAGGAGAGAGGGCTATGAGCTCTCTGTTTCGATGCCCGAGACGGTCGTCAAAGAAATGAACGGGGTCATCCACGAACCGATGGAACACCTTGTGATCGATCTGCCCGAGGAGTTTGTCGGAGTGGTGACCC
>CAKKRL010000016.1 GCA_919902655.1 Thermodesulfovibrionia bacterium | reverse complement strand
GCAGGAGAGTCCGATATCTTTATCCCCAACAGGAGTTTGTTCGGTGCAATGCACGGGGACAGGGTAGTTGCAAGGGTTGAACATTTCAGAGAAGGGGTGAAAAGGGAGGGCAGTGTAATAAGGATCCTCGAGAGGGTCCATAAGAAGATTGTCGGAAGATTTGAATATAGCAGGGATACCGGATATATTGTCCCGAATGACCCGAGGATAGGCCAGGACATATACATAGCACCCAGGGAGAGAAAAGGGGCAACAAAAGGTGATCTCGTTGTAGCAGAGATCGTGAGTTACCCCACACCAACAAGAGGCCCTGAAGGAAGAATTATAAAAATCCTCGGAAGACCCGAGGATTCAGGGATAACAACAGATATCATAATCGAAGAGTATGAACTCCCCCAGAGTTTCCCTCATAAAGTATTTGAGGAAGTAAAAACAGTCACTCAGAAGGTAACAAAGGCAATGCTTAAGAGGAGAAAGGATCTGAGGGGACTGAATACCGTTACGATCGACGGGGAAAAGGCAATGGATTTTGACGATGCCGTCTCGGTAAAGAGGCTCGCAGGAGGTTCTATTCTCCTCTGGGTCCATATAGCAGATGTAGGTTATTATGTCCCCTGGGATTCTCCCCTTGATGAAGAGGCAAGGTCCCGTGGAACAAGTACATACTTCCCTGACAGGGTTATCCCTATGTTGCCTGAGGAACTCTCCAATGGTATATGCAGCCTGAAACCCTATGAAGACAGGCTTACCTTAACCGCAGAACTGGAATTTGACAGGGAAGGTAAAAGGGTAAGGACAGATTTTTATGAAAGTGTAATTAATAGCAATGAGAGGATGACATATACATCAGTAAAAAAGATTCTTGCAGATCATGCCCCTGAGGAATGCAGACGTTACAGGCATCTCATTGACGATTTCACGGTTATGGAGGAGCTCGCACTCAGGCTCAGGGACACAAGGATGCACAGAGGAAGCCTCGATTTTGACCTCCCTGAATCAGAGATAGTCCTCGACCTGAGAGGAGAAATCAGGGATATCCTTGTTGCAGAGAGAAATATAGCCCACCGTATCATAGAAGAATTCATGATTGCCGCAAATGAGGCCGTCGCCTCGTATATTGCCGGCCTGCAGGCCCCTTCCATCTACAGGGTTCACGAAGAACCTGACCCTGATAAGATGGAGGAGTTCATAGAATTCCTTAAAGGGTTTGGTCATACTATAATAAAAAAGAAGCTCCATTCAAAAGTATTGCAGAGGATCCTCGAAGAGGTGAAAGACAAACCCGAGGAGAAACTTATAAACAACGTCATGCTCCGCTCAATGAAGCAGGCACGATATTCCGTAGAGAATCTCGGTCATTTCGGCCTTGCCTCTGCCTGCTATACACATTTTACATCTCCGATTAGGAGGTACCCTGACCTGATAGTACACAGGATATTGAAAGAGGTAAAAAATGGGCATTTACCCCAGAAGAGAAAGGGTTACCTTGAAGGAATACTCAATGAAATCGCCGTCCACTCGAGTGAAAGAGAGAGGATTGCCGATGAGGCTGAAAGAGAGGTAACCGATTCCCTAAAGGTAAGATTTATGAAGGACAAGGTCGGCGAGGAATATGAGGGGGTGATAACAGGCGTTGTGTCCTATGGCCTCTTTGTCCAGCTAAAGGATTTATTTGTTGAAGGCCTCGTCCATGTCTCTGCACTAAGAGATGATTACTACAGTTTTAACGAGAGTGCCCGTCTGCTTAAAGGAGAACGAAGGAAGAAGGTCTACAGGACAGGCGACGAGGTAAAGATCAGGGTCGACAGGGTAGACATAGAGAGGAGACTTATTGATTTCTCTCTGATAAAATGATTATATCTAACTACATCAGAACAGTCCTTCTTTGACAATTCAAGCAGGTTTAAAGTAAAATAACGAAATTAATTAGTAAGGTTTCTGAAATGTATACAGTAGAAGAATTAAGCCCGATAAAGAAAAAATTAAGAATAGAGATTCCAAAAGAGGCCATCGAAAAAGAGACAACAGATGCCTATTTGAGACTCAACAGGAAAGTAAAAATCCCCGGGTTCAGACCGGGCCATGTGCCGAGATATGTCCTTGAAAGACAGTACAGCAGAACTATCGAGGCCGAGGTCATAGATAAACTCATCCCTGATTATTACCTTAAATCAGTAAGGGAGGCCGGGATTACACCTGTTGAGAGTCCTGCCATTGACGGAAATATAGTCCTGAAGAAAGATTCTCCCCTTATCTTTGAGGCCACTGTCGAGGTAAAGCCGTCCATAGACGTAAAAGGCTATGAAGGTGTTGAGATCAAGAGGCTATCATATGATGTATCGGAAGCTGAGGTAGAAGGGGCACTTAAAAGTTTTCAGGAATCTCATGCGCGTCTTGAACCGTATGACGAATCCCGCATAATAGAGAATGGAGATTTCTGCCTGATCTCTTTTGAAGGTTTTATCGGGGATAAACCTATCGAAGGTGGCAAGGTAGAGGATTACCTCTTGGAGATTGGTTCTAAGACCCTGGTCCCTGGTTTTGAAGAACAACTTATAGGTACTAAAAAGGGATCTAAAATGGATATTAAGGTCACATTCCCCGAAGATCACAGAGTCAGGGACATGGCAGGAAAGGAGGTCCTCTTTAAGGTTGATATCAGGGAAATTAAAAGAAAGATCCTTCCTGATCTTGACGAAGAGTTTGCTAAAGACCTCGGACAGAACTCCATGTCTGATCTCCATGCAAAGATAAGAGAAGAAATCGGGAATGATAAAAAGAGGAAAGCAGAAAACAATCAAAAGGAAGAGATTATTAAAAAATTAATCGAAACCCACCCCTTTGATGTGCCTTCTTCAATGGTAGAAAGGGAATCGAGGATTATGCTGAACAGAAGAAAGAGACAGATGCTTCAGGGAGGAGGCTCTCTCGATGGGTTTGATGAAGATGGCCAAAGAGTCGAACTCATGCCCGTTGCCACAGAAAGGGTCAGGGCCGGATTGATACTCGAGGCAATAGGGAGGAAGGAAGATATCAGCGTATCTGATGATGAACTAAACAGAAAGATAGAAGATATAGCATCCGGACTGCGTGAGAGCCATGAGGATATCAAAAGGCTCTACATCTCTAAGGACGGTTCGCTGGAGGGACTTAGAAGCGAGATCTTCGTGGAAAAGACCCTTGACTGTCTGTTTTCAAAGGCTGTATTAAGATAGTTGAGTTTTTTATGGTATAATGTTTAAACTTAGGAGGAATTAGATGAACCTGATACCGATTGTAATTGAACAGACAAACCGCGGGGAGAGGGCCTATGATATCTATTCGAGGCTCCTCAAGGACAGGATAATCTTCATAGGAACACCCATTGATGATACAGTAGCAAATACAGTCATAGCACAGCTCCTCTTTCTCCAGACTGATGACCCAGACAAGGACATCTCACTTTATATAAATACCCCAGGGGGGATAGTCTCTTCAGGGTTGGCTATCTATGACACCATGCAGTATGTGAAGCCCGATGTTGCAACCTACTGCGTCGGTCAGGCAACAAGTATGGGTGCGCTCCTTTTATCAGCAGGTGCAAAAGGTAAAAGGTTTGCCTTACCGCATTCAAGGATTATGATCCATCAGCCCATGGGTGGGTTCCATGGACAGGCAACAGATGTTGAGATCCACGCCAAAGAGATCCTTAAGATGAAGGAGGTTCTGAACAGGATACTCTCATTCCACACAGGCCAGCCTTTCGAAAAGATTCAGACTGATACAGAGAGGGACTTCTTTATGTCTGGAGAAGAGGCAAAGGAGTATGGCCTTGTGGATGAGGTGATAGTAAGAAGGACAGAGACCCAGAAGGTAAGCTAAGGGAAAGGAGGTATGGATGACAAAAAGGGCAAACGAAGGAATTACTCTCAGGTGCTCATTCTGCGGTAAAAGCCAGAATGAGGTGAGGAAACTCATAGCAGGACCGTCAGTACATATCTGTGATGAATGTATAGGTTTATGCAACGATATCATCGCAGAGGAGATGGACGAGACCCTGGAGATAGGCCTCACAAAGCTTCCAACGCCAAAGGAGATCAAACGGATACTCGATGATTATGTAATCGGACAGGAAAGGGCAAAGAAGGTTCTGTCTGTTGCTGTCCATAATCATTATAAGAGGATTAACAGCCCGATAGAACCTGGCGTAGAACTTCAGAAGAGTAATATACTTCTTATCGGACCGACAGGTACCGGAAAGACATTATTTGCCCAGACCCTTGCCAGGATCCTGGATGTACCTTTCACAATTGCCGATGCCACTACCCTCACGGAGGCAGGTTATGTCGGAGAGGATGTGGAAAATATTGTATTGAAATTACTCCAGGCCGCTGAAAATGATGTAGAAAGGGCACAGAGGGGAATCATCTATATAGATGAGATCGATAAGATAAGCCGAAAGTCAGAGAACCCCTCAATAACAAGGGATGTATCAGGCGAAGGTGTCCAGCAGGCCCTCCTTAAAATCATTGAGGGGACTATGGCGAGTATCCCTCCTCAGGGAGGAAGGAAACATCCCCATCAGGAGTTTGTCCAGGTAGATACAACCAACATACTCTTTATATGCGGTGGTGCCTTTGTAGGTCTCGAGAATATGATCGAACAGAGGATAGGGAAAAAGTCCCTCGGCTTTGGCGCAGAATTAACGAGCAGGAAGGAGAAGAGGATCGGCGAGGCTCTGTCACTCGTCCAGCCTGAAGACCTACTCAAGTATGGTCTTATCCCAGAGTTTATCGGAAGGATGCCGGTTGTGGCAACCCTCGATGACCTCGACGAAGAGTCGCTTGTAAAGATCATGACCGGTCCAAAGAACGCCCTTGTCAAACAGTACCAGAAACTGATGGCCTTCGAGAATGTTAAACTCCGTTTCACAGAAGGGGCGATTGCTGCTATCGCAAAGAAGGCGATCAAGCGGAAGATTGGGGCGAGGGGCCTGAGGGCTATCCTTGAAGATATCATGCTCGATATCATGTATGAGGTCCCATCGCTAAAGGGGGTAAAGGAGTGCCTCATCGCTGAAGAGGTGATAACTAACAGGGAGAAACCCTTGCTTCTCTATGAGAAACAGGCCGAACTGGCATAATGACTTATATCTAAATCTTCCTCTTCCCCCTTATAAGTGCCTTTGTAATGGCATTCCTGACAACCCTCTTTACTTCGTTATCTCCTATAGGGTCAAGGTATTTTTCCACCTTGGATTCAACATCCGGAATGTCCGTTTTCGGTCTTAAATCCTGAGTCCTTACTACTGCATTTCCTTTCCCTTCAATCTTTCCTGTCTTGAAGCGGATATCCTTTACAATATCCCTTCCGATTCCTGCATTCATCTTACTGATAAGATCTTCCTTATAAAAGGTGAGCTGGTGCATCCATACCGGGCTGTCAACTATAACTGTAAGGACTTCCCTGATTAACCTTAAAGGCTGGGCATGGGATGCGATTCTGTCCCCGACAGCTTTATCCCATATCTTCAGTATTCTGTATTCATGGGTCTTTGCACTGAGTCCATAATCTTTCATCAGTTTAGAGAGGACATCCGAGACCTTGTGGAATTTGTACGACATAAGGAAAGGATACAACATTTCCTCTTTTCTGTCCATATATCGTTCTTAAAAAATAATATTTTATAAGGCTCTTGTGTTATAATTTACATATGCCTGAACTCAGAAAAGACCCTATCATCGGCAGGTGGGTAATCATCTCTACTGAGAGGGGGAAGAGACCTACAGACTTTCAGGAACAGAGGGAGAAAAAGAAAGGGGGGTTCTGCCCTTTCTGTCCTGGCAATGAACATACAACCCCTCCTGAGATCATCGCGAACAGGAACGAAACCCCGCCAAATGGAACGGGCTGGAGCCTGAGGGTAGTGCCTAATAAGTTCCCTGCCCTCCAGATAGAAGGTGATCTGGAAAAGACAGGTGAAGGGATATTTGACAGGATGAACGGTATAGGTGCCCATGAGGTAATCATCGAAACCCCAAACCATGAAGACACCCTCTCAACCATCTCACTGCATATAGTAGAAGATGTTTTATGGGCTTACCAGAAAAGGATGACAGACCTGAGAAATGACCCCCGGCTCCAGTATGCCCTTGTATTCAAGAACGAGGGCTCTGCTGCAGGGGCATCACTCGAGCATACCCATTCCCAGCTCATAGCCTTACCAATTGTGCCAAAACTCGTGAGGGAAGAGATCGATGGTGCAAAGCAGCATTATGATTTCAAGGAAAGATGTATCTTCTGTGATATTATCAGCCAGGAAATGGAGGAAGGAACCAGAATAATCTCAGAAAACAGGGGTTATATCTCCCTCTCTCCATTTGCCCCAAGGTCACCTTTTGAAACATGGATACTCCCTAAGAAACATGACTCCAGTTTTGAAAATGTCTATCAGGATAAATACAAAGACCTTGCAGAAATCCTCAGTTCAACACTGAAAAGGATCGATAAGGCACTGAGTAATCCCCCCTATAACTATATGATACATACATCGTCCTTCAGTGATCCGATCAACGAATTCTATCACTGGCATATCGAGATAGTTCCTAAACTTACCAAGATAGCAGGATTCGAGTGGGGTTCAGGGTTCTATATCAACCCCACTTCGCCTGAAGAGGCGGCAAGGTTTTTAAGGGAGGCAAAGATAGAAACTTGACGATTACGGATTGTAAATTGTGGATTTAAAATCCGAAATCCGAAATCGTCAATCCAAGATCCGTTGAGGAAAGATATATGAATGTCCTTATCGCTTCATCCGAGGCAGTCCCGTTTTGTAAGACCGGAGGTCTGGCCGATGTAGCCGGGGCCCTGCCAAAGGAATTGGAAAGGCTGGGTGTAGAGGTAAGTCTGATCCTTCCACTATACAGAAAGGTCAAGAGGGAGGGATTGAAACCTACGAACCTGAAGATAAGGGTCCCTGTCTCTGACAGGATTGAAGAGGCCTCGATATGGAAAGGCAAGACAGGTAATAATGTCCCTGTATATCTTATAGAGAAGGATAGATATTACGACAGGGACGAACTTTATCAGACCCCGGAAGGGGATTATCCTGATAATGCTGAAAGGTTCATCTTTTTTTCAAGGGCAATACTCGAAGCAGTTAAATCGATTGGACTAAAACCCAACCTCATCCATTCCAATGACTGGCAGACTGCAATGGTTCCTGTTTATCTTAAGACCATTTACAAGGATGACCCTTACCTCAGGAATATCGCAAGCCTCTTCACAATCCATAATCTCGGATATCAGGGGATATTCTGGTATCTCGACATGCACCTCACAGGACTGGGCTGGGAGTATTTCAACCCTGAGGGAATCGAGTTTCACGGAAAGATAAACCTCCTTAAAGGAGGGATCATATTCTCTGATATTATTAATACTGTGAGTAAAACCTATAGCGAAGAGATCCAGACAGAAGAGTATGGCTTCGGCCTCGATGGCGTCCTGAGGAAAAGAAAAGCAGACCTTTACGGGATAATTAACGGCATAGAATACGATGAATGGAATCCGGCCACTGATAAAAATATCCCTGCCAGATACAGCCTGAATGATATGAAAGGGAAGGCCCTGTGTAAAAGGACTCTCCAGAGAGAAATGGGTTTGAAAGAGAGGGATTCGCCACTAATCGGAATGATTACGAGACTCGCAAGCCAGAAGGGACTTGATATCCTCTCAGAATCTATTGAGAATCTTATGCAACTTGATCTTCAGATCATCGTCCTTGGAGATGGAGAAGAGAGGTATCAGAGAATACTCACAGATATATCCCGCAGATACCCTGAAAAGGCAGGGATAAAGATCGGTTTTGACAATGTCCTTGCGAAGAAGATCTATGCGGGGTCAGATTTTTTCCTTATGCCATCCAGGTATGAACCCTGCGGCCTGGGACAGCTCATAAGCCTGAGATACGGAACAATCCCAATCGTGAGGAAGACAGGAGGTCTTACGGATACCATAATTGAATTCAACCCTAAATCCCCCCGAATCCCCATCCCCCCTTCTAGAATCCCCCTCTGTCCCCCTTTATTAAAGGGGGATGTAGGGGGATTATCGGGGGGCAAGGGGGGATTTAAAAAGGGGAGACGAATGGGAATCAGAGGGAATGGTTTCCTCTTTGAAGAATACTCTGCTGAAGCACTTCTTAATTCGGTTAAGAATGCCCTCAGTTCATATAAGGACAAAAATCTCTGGAGGGCTCTTGTCTCAAATGCCATGTCCTCTGATTTTTCCTGGGGTGCTTCAGCAAAAAAATATCTGGATATATACGGCAGGGCAATTAACTCTGCTAACGAAAAAAGTTAAGGAAGGGTAAAGGGATGAGATTCAGGATTAGAACAAAATTCATGGCAGCCTTCTTTATTGTAGCTGCAATCCTGATATTAAACAGTCTTGTTTCGTATATAGCTATGAACAAGCTTTCCGTCAGCCTGGTAGATCTTTATGCAATAAGCAAGAAACAGCAGATAAATAACGATATCCATCTTCTGATCCATAATGGCCTCAGGGCAGCACAAAACTGGGTTAATACAAAAGACCCTGATGAGAGGAAGAACTTTCTTAAGGACTCAAAGAAAATATCACTTGCCTTTGAGGAGCTCGAAGGAATTATCTCTACTGACAGGGAAAGGTCTGCCTACAGGCAATTCAAGGACGGATATGATAGTCTCTACAGGGAAGGTCTTAATATCTTTACAATAGAAGACCCTATAGACGCAATGCTCGCAATGAAATCATTAAAGGAAAAAACAACCACTCTCATCGAGATCGGTGATAAATTGCAGGGAATCTTCGCTAATGAAATGGACAGCCAGATTGCTTTCTCCAACAAGACAAGAAACTGGACTTATACACTTCTTCTCATCCAGTCTTCGGTTGGTATCGCCCTTGCTGTTATCCTTGGAATTATAATCTCGAGGGCCATCTCAAGACCCCTGGAGAGACTGAGTCATGAGGCAGAACTTCTCGGGAAAGGCGAATCTTACAGACATATCGGGATCAAGACCGGAGATGAGATTGAAACCCTTGCAGAGAGATTCAACTGGATGGCATCAAGGCTCGAACAGACGATTTCGAACCTCAAGGGAAACGTTGCAGAACTTGAAGAGCGGGAATCAGCCCTTGCCGAGGCGAAGAAAGGACTGCAGGAGACAAAGGATTATCTTGAGGGAATCGTGGAACACTCAGCCGATGCCATTATTACATCGGATCTTGATGGGAAGATAACCTCATGGAACAAGGCTGCAGAGATGGTCTACGGCTTCAGGGAGGAGGAAGTAATCGGCAAGTTTTTGCCTATGATACCTGAGTTCTTAATGACCGAAGAGATGGTTTTTATAGAGAGGATAAAGGCAGGGGATACAATAAAGAATATGGAGACCCTGAGGCAGAAAAATGATGGTACAGTATTCGAGATAAATCTTACCCTCTCACCGATACTCGATCCCTCCGGGAAAGTCATAGGGATATCAGGTATCTCAAGGGACCTGTCAGAGAAAAAGAAGATGGGCGAAGAGATACTCAGGAAGACCCGTGAACTCTCTACCCTCTACTTTATAGGCGATGCAATGAGAAAGACGCTCAACCTCAACAATCTTCTCAGGATCATACTTACGAGCGTTACAATGGGGGATGGCCTCGGTTTTAACCGTGCAATTCTTTTCCTTTTAAATGAAGATGGAAAGGTTCTTAAAGGCATGATGGGAGTCGGCCCTAGCAGCCATGATGAGGCATGGCAGATATGGAACCGTATCGCATCCGAGGGGAAGAGCCTTAAAGACCTCCTGACAGGTGAAATGCCATGGGATGAAGGGGCTTTCGTAGATCGTCTTGCAAAAAGAACTGAGATCCCTCTCGAAGGAGAAGGCATCCTTTCACTCTCTATAAAGAATAAAAGATGTTACAATATTGCCAATGCAAAAACAGATCCGGCTGTAGACCCTTTCCTTATCCAGCAGTTCGGAACAGAGGCATTCGCAACAATCCCGCTCATTGCAAAGGACAGGGTTATCGGACTTATCCTTGTGGACAACCTCTTTACAAAGAGGCCTATAACAGAAGACGACCTCAGGTTCCTCACAACATTCGCAAACCAGGCAGCCTCGGCAATTGAGAACGCCCAGTTATTCGAGAAGGTTGCCGGCGCTGAGGCAGAGCTAAGGAATATCTTCGATTCCATTACAGATATGGTCTTTCTCGTGGATAAGGATTTCAATATCATGAAAGTAAATAAAACCCTGATGGAGAGGCTCGGTATGAAGACCGATGAGATAATAGGAGGAAAATGCTATGATATATTTACATGCGGAGGGCCAAAGCCTGGATGCCCCCATTTCGAGACCCTCACAACCAGGAAACCAGCTATACAGGAGATTGAAGATTATACCAGAGAAGGGACATTCCTTGTATCCACCTCTCCTTTTCTAAATCATTCAGGCACTGTTATAGGGACGATACATATACTCAGGGATATAACAGAGCAGAGGAAGATGAGGGAGCGTCTCCTCTATTCCGAGAAGATGGCAGCACTCGGAGAAATGGCAGCAAAGATCGCCCATGAGATAAGAAACCCCCTCGTCTCGATAGGTGGTTTTGCCAGACGTCTCGAGGGTAAATTAAGGAAGGCAGGTATTAAAGAAGTAGGCTATGTAAATATAATTGTCGGCGAAGTCAACCGCCTTGAGGGTATACTTCAGGAACTAATGGGCTTTGTCAAAGAGAGGCCATTAGTTATCCAGAAAACAGGGCTGAATAAACTCATCGAGGATGTCTTTTCCCTCCTCTCCTCAAGCCTTAGAGACAGGAAGATAAGGGTTATAAAGGAACTATATCAGGGTGAGTTAGAAATCCCTATAGATCCGGAACAACTAAAACAGGCAATTATTAACATAGTAAATAATGCCCAGCAGGCCATCGTAGGAAGCGGGGAGATACATATAAAGACTGCCCTGCTTGAAGACATGGTTACTATCGAAATCAGCGATACAGGTGTCGGGATACCAAAAGACGTGCTCGAAAATATCTTTAACCCCTTCTTTACAACAAAATCCTCGGGTACAGGACTGGGGCTCGCCATTACGCACAGGATAATCGAAATGCATAGCGGAGAGATTGTGGCCAAGAGTCAGGAAGGTGTGGGGACAACATTTATAATTAAACTGCCTTTAAAGTGGGCTGAAGTGATGAAAGGATGACGATTGACTCAATGCAAAATTAACAATTAGCATTTTAAATTTAAAATTATCAATGCTAAATGATAAATTTAGAATGATTTTATGGTTTAAGAAGGAAAGGAGGAATCTATGAGAATCCTGATTGTTGATGACGATGCAGCCATCCGGAGGCTCTATAAAGAGGAGCTCGAAGAGGAAGGCTATGAGGTTTTCCTTGCCCAGAATGGTGAGGAGGCCCTTCGTATCTTCGGAGAGGTCAAACCTGATATAGTTACCCTCGATATAAGGATGCCAGGGGAGGACGGGATAGAGATCCTCAGAAAGATGAAGGAGTTTAACAGCAAGCTCCCTGTTATAATGTGCACTGCTTATGATCACAAGGATGATTTTAAAGTATGGGCATCTGACGCCTATATTGTAAAATCCTCTAACCTTAATGAGCTAAAGGAGAACATAAGGAAA
Organism: Thermodesulfovibrionia bacterium; assembly: GCA_919902655.1. Classification (GTDB taxonomy): domain Bacteria; phylum Nitrospirota; class Thermodesulfovibrionia; order JACRGW01; family JACRGW01; genus CAKKRL01. Next base: position 6,887 of record CAKKRL010000016.1, on the reverse strand, counting down.
TGCCTGAAACCAAAAAATTCCAGATAATAAAGGGAATCCCCATATTTTCCTCACTCACAGAAAAAGAACTGAAGGAGATAGAATCGCTATTTGCCGAGGAGGTTGTCAAGAAAGATGAGTATATCTTCTGGGAAGGAGACCCTTCAAACTGGCTCTATGTCGTGTCCGAAGGGAAGGTAAGGGTGCTCAAGCAATCTGCAAGCGGAAAGGATATAATCCTCGAGATAATCTCTTCTGGCGACCTCTTCGGAGGTGTGGCAGTACTTGATAAGAGACCTTACCCTGCATCTGCACAGGCAATGGAAAACTCAAAGATACTTAAACTATCGAGGTCGAATATCTTAAAGATCCTTGACAGCTACCCTACAGTTGCAATCGATATTGTTACCTATATGGGGAAGAGGCTAAGGGATGCCCATGAGATGATGAGGAGCCTTGCAGCAGAAAGGGTTGAAAAGAGAATAGCAACAATACTTCTGAGACTTGCAGAGAAGATAGGGATAGAGGAGACAGGCGGGACAAGGCTCGATATAAACCTTACGAGGCTCGATCTGGCAGAGATGGCAGGGACAACAGTAGAGACCGCCATAAGGGTAATGTCCAAGTTCGGCAAGGAGGGACTGGTAGATTCCCATGCAAAAAAAATAGTTATCACCAATAAAGAAAAGCTGCAATCTTTGCTTGAGAACAAATAATCTGTGTAAATAGAGCCGGACAGAGGTCTTAAAATTTAGATTGACCTTTTCAGATTTTTAATATAAAATCTCCCATTCAAAACCTAATCTAAAGTCTAAAGGAGGAAAGAATGCCAAAGCCAAGTATTGATTATGCACTGTGTACAGGTTGTGGAACCTGTGAGGCATTATGCCCGGATATCTTCCAGATGAAGGATGACGGAAAGGCATATGTGATTAATGAAAATGGCTGTGACGGATGTAATTGCCAGGATGCAATTGATAGCTGTCCTGAACAGGCGATAGCAATGCAGTAAAGTCTGTCCACTCTATGAGTCGAGTCTACGACTGGATCCTTCGGACAACCAGAATCATTCTCCTGCCCCACATTAGCCACGACCAATCCACAGGATCCTACGGACAGAATTTAACGGGTAGGGGGTCTTTCACCCCCTGCCCGTTTTGCATCTTTATCTGGATCTGCCCCAGATTTATACCTGTTACTTGTAAACTTGACATTTCCCTCGTCGGTGATATACTTAGGGCATCTCAAGGAAGTGACAAGGTCTGAACTGCAATCTATAACCTGTTAAAGAGAATGGAAGGAGAAAAATGAAAAAGGCGATAGTTTTAATAACTATTATTACTGTCTTATCCTTTTTTTCAGACACAGGTTTTGCTCAAGTCCCTGCCCCTAAGGCCCAGGCAGAGGAACAGGTATCCTTTCGACTGGGGGTGGATTTCGGATCCCTCACAGGTTCTACACTTTACAATATAAAATTCCCTATAAATGAAACCTCTAATGGAATAACACTTCTCGAAGGAGAAAGTGAGTTAGAATTCCCTCTCGATTCTGCCATTGGAGGAATAACCGCATCCCTTGGCAAGAAAGGCCATTGGTCTATTGATCTATCCCTCTCAAAGAACATCACAGAAGATACGGGTAAAACAACAGACATAGATATCCTTACGGCGAGGGAAGACGCAACCGGCAGAATCGAACGTGGATGGATTATCTATTCTGAGTCTGATACGGATATGGATGCCTTCTTGTTTGATCTGACAGGAAAATTTTATATCATTAAGAGGACGCGCATATCATTAGGTCTTGCTGCAGGATACAGGTATCAGTCTTTTTCCTTTGATATAAGCAATGTATCGCAGGAAGATGCATGGGATCATTATGTTTATGTGCCAGGAAAGGCAGCAACCTATGATATAACCTACAGCATCCCCTATGCCGGTCTTGCCTTAGACTTAAGGCCCTCTTCCCGTTTTTCCATGAACTTCTCATTCGCCTATGGATGGGCCTTTGCAGAGGATGAGGACGACCATATATTGCGCTCCAAGAAGTCTACTGCTAAATCAGACGGGCCCTATTATTCTATCAAGGCAGATGGCAATGTATCCCTGAGCAGACGCCTTTCTATTCTGCTTGGACTCGAATATCTGAGGATAGAAACTGAAGGCACACAGGATCAGATCCGGTATGCTAATACAAGCGAGGGACCTGCAGGCACGATTGGTACCGGTATCGATTATAATGCAATTAGTGACCAGCTCTACATATGGCTGGGGATGAGGTATACATTTTAAATTTAGCATTTAGCATTTTAAAATTGGCATTTAGCATTGCGAATCTTGAACCTGTCCTGAACCTGTCCTGACGACAGGTCAGGATTTGAATTGCTAAATCTAAAATGCTAATTTTGCAATGATTGAAATTTAGAATCCGAGTACCCTGAGTCCCTTTCCTAAAGAATAAGAATTTTTTATTGCCTTCGTCACAAAATCCTTTGCCCTCAAAGCCGAATCCTTTATGGAGTATCCAAGGGCAAGATAGGCGGTTATAGCGGCAGAGTAAACACAACCTGAACCGTGATAGGTACCTTTAATTTTCTCCCCCTTCATCTCGAAAAATTCCTTCCCGTCATAAAGAATATCAATAGCCTCATCTTCAAGATGCCCCCCTGTGATAATAACCGTTTCTGCTCCGAGGTCTTTAAGGATTTTTGCTGCCTGCTTCATTTCATTAATATCCTTAATAGAAATTCCTGAGAGGACTGACGCCTCATAAATATTCGGAGTTACAATTGTAGCCAATGGGAAAAGGGTCTTCTTAATCTTTTCTATAGCACCTTCTTTTATAAGCAGTGTTCCTGTAGAGGATTTAATTACAGGATCGACAACAAGATTTTTGATTTTATAATCATTGAAGACCCTGCGGATTATTTCGATGATCTCAGGGCTGTATAACATCCCTGTCTTTACCGCGTCAATATTCATATCTCTCAGTACAGATATAAGCTGATTGTCTACAAATTCCGGTGGCACATCCATAATATCGTAAATGCCCTCAGTGTTCTGGGCTGTAAGTGCTGAGATAACAGCCATACCGTAAACACCGAATGAAGAAAACACCTTCAGGTCTGCCTGTATCCCTGCCCCTCCTGACGGGTCCGAGCCTGCTATTGTTAATACCTTCTGCATATTTTAAAATAACACAGACATTTATCCTTCTCAAGTAGTATTTTCTGCTGTTTATCTGAAGAAATACATCATATAGTAAAAAATCTCTTTACAACCACTAAATTTTGTGGTATGGATATTTAAATAATAATGTCATCCCCTCGAAACTTGTCCTCGTGAAAACGGGGAGTGGGAATTCAGCTTGGAGGAACTTATGCATTTTGAAAGAATAGAGATGATCGGGTTTAAGTCCTTTGCAGAAAAATCAGTATTCACCTTCCAGCCAGGAATCGCATCGATTATAGGCCCGAATGGATGCGGAAAGAGTAATATTGTTGATGCCCTCAGATGGGTTCTCGGAGAACAGAGTGCAAAAAATATGAGGGGAGAGAGCATGGAGGATGTGATCTTTATAGGAAGTGAGGCAAGAAAGGCCACCGGTATGGCAGAGGTTACTTTATACCTCAAGGATATGGCCGGCCAACTTCCACCCGGGTTATCTGAATATGATGAGATATCTATAACGAGGAGACTTTACCGTTCAGGGGAGAGTGAATACCTTATAAACAAGGTCCCCTGTCGTCTTAAGGATATAAAAGATCTCTTCCTTGATACCGGCCTCGAGGCTAAGTCCTACTCGATTATTGAACAGGGAAAGATCGGTCAGATCCTGAATTCTAAACCTGCAGACAGACGTTTTCTCATTGAAGAGACAGCAGGGGTCATGAAGTATAAGGCCAGAAGGACCGAGGCCTCCAATAAACTCGAACTCGCAAGCCAGAACCTTCTTAGGATCAAGGATATAACCGGAGAAGTTGAACGACAGATAAACTCTCTGAAGAGACAGGTCAGCAAGGCGGAAAGGTACAAAAAAATAAGGGACGAGATAAAGGACCTGGAGTTAAGGATATTGGCAATCGATTATAAGGGTTTTGGCCTTGAACTTTCAGAAGTAAATAACAGGTTAGAAAAGGTCAAAGAGGATCTTGCAGGTGCAAGGGCGAATATCTCTAAGGGAGAGACAGGGATAGAAACCAGGAGGATAAACCTCCTCGAGGTCGAAAAGGAAATAGGGTCTTTGCAGGAAAGACTCCTTCAGGCAGAAAAGGATATAGGCCATAAGGAAAAGGAGATTTCCCTCATAAGGAGTGATATCTCCTCTATGAAGGAAAGGGAGGAAAAGAATAAGAAAGAGATAGAGACCCTCACCCTCGAAGAAGAGACCCTGAAGGAACAACTCAAAGGCATAGAGGAAAAAGGAAATAACTTTGAAAGAGAGATCGGGGGAAAGGAAGAAGAAATTTTGCATAAAGAAGACCAGCTTTCTGAACTTGAAAATCAATTCTCAGCAACAGATGAGTCCCTTGAGGAGACAAAGACAGAGCTTTTCGAGAACGTCTCCCGTATTTCTGACTCCAGAAACAGGATAACCCATCTCGAAACATTAAACGACGGTCTTTCCAGAAAGAAGGTAACGGGTGAAGATGAGATAAATGCTCTAGGAAAAGAGCTTGAAGATAAGGAGAACACCCTGAGAGGAATGCTGGAATCTCTGGAAAGATGTAAGAAAGAAAGGGAAGACCAGGAACAGGAAAGGATAAAAACAACCGAAGAGATTCAGGCTAATGAAAAGGCTCTTGCTTTAAAAGAAGAAGAGTTCTTCAGGAAGAAAGATGCATTAACAGAAAAAACTGCAAGGTTGAATTCACTTAAAGAAGTAGAGGCAGGTCTCGATGGGTATCATGAAGGACTGAAGTCCATTCTTATAGAAAGCCAGAATGACCCTGGTATATATGGCCTTGTTGCAGACATCCTCGAAACATCACCCGAGTATGAACCTGCCATAGAGGCGGCGTTAGGCCAGAGGCTTCAGCATATAGTAATTAAAGATCATAAGACCATACTTAAGACAATCGACAGGCTCAAGACAGATAATTCCGGAAGAGGAACATTTATACCCCTTGAACCGAGGGTAGTGAAGTCTGAGCCTATAAATGCTAACGGGACAGGTGTTATAGGCGAGGCCCTGTCCCTCGTAAAATGCAGAAATGGTTATCAAAGAGTCCTTGAGGCCCTCCTGAGCGATACTGTTGTAGTTACCAACCTTTCCACTGCTCTGGACATGTGGAGACTCAATGGTATTTCCAAGACCATTGTCACACTCGAAGGGGATGTGATAGACCCATCAGGTTCTGTTACAGGCGGAAGCGCCTCTCTAAACGGCGGAGGAATACTCAAAAAAAAGAGAGAGATAAAGGAGCTTGAGGAAGAAACACGGATAATAAGAGGGGAGTTGTCCTCGATTGAAGAAGGTTCTTCAAAGGTTTCAAAAGATCTGGACGTCCTGAAAAAGAAGGAACAGGATCTAAGGTCAAGGACCGAAGGACTTGATAAAGAACTCTTTACCATAGAGAAAGATATAGCGATAGTCCATGGAGATCGGGATAGACTTCTGAAGAGAACCGAGATCCTTAAGACAGAGGAAGAACAGATCGAGAAAGAAACGAAAGACACGGATGGCGACCTTCTCAACTGGAAGGAGAATCTTGATATCCTTAATAGAGATAAAGAACAATTGGAAGAGAAGATAAAAACACTCAATGAGGAATTAAAAGACAGGCGGGATGCCTTCGAGGATTTAAGGGCAGAATTGATGGACATTAAACTCGATCTGGCCACTCTCAAAGAGAAGAAGGACGGGAACATCAGGGACAAGGAAAGATTCAGAGCCTTACATAAAAGAGGAGAAGAAAGGATTCTAACTTTGAGGGAAGAGATCGATGAAGTAATCAGAAAGATCAAAGAGTCTGAAAACAGTATCAAAGAAACAGAGGGGTCGCTCAACTTAACCCTTAAAGAGAGGGCTCAGGATAATGAGAGGGTAACCCGGTCAAAAGATGTCCAGACAGGCCTCTACAAAGAGATTGAAGTCCTCGAACAATCCCTGAGGAAAGACAGAGAGGCACTTGATGCAATCCAGACAGAGGAAGGTGAAACAGAGATTAAAAAGACAGAGCTCACGGTAAAGCTCGAACATATCGTCCAGACTCTGAGGAACAATTATAACCTGACGATAGAAGAAGTTATCTCAGGGGCTGGAGAAACTGCAATAGAAAGAGCAGATGCAGATGAGAAACTTAATCATCTGAAGGAAAGGCTTGAATCCCTCGGTGCTGTGAATTTAGCTGCAATAGAAGAATATAATGAACTTAAAGAGAGGTATGACTTCCTTTCTACCCAGCAGACAGATCTTATTCAGTCAATCGACTCATTAAGAGACGCTATTGCAAAGATAGACAGGACTACAGAGCAGAGACTCAGGGATGCCTTCATTCTCCTTAATGAAAGGTTCCAGGAGGTCTTCAGGATGCTCTTTGAAGGGGGAAGGTCAGAGCTTATTCTTGAAGGCGGTGATATCCTTAACTCAGGTATAGATATCATAGCCCAGCCTCCCGGAAAAAAACTCCAGAACATATCACTTTTATCCGGAGGAGAGAAGGCCCTTACGGCCATCGCCCTCCTCTTTGCAAGTTTCCTCGTAAAACCGAGCCCATTATGTCTCCTCGATGAGGTGGATGCCCCGCTTGATGATACAAATATTGACAGATTTGCCTCGATACTGAAAATGCTCGCAGAGAAGACCCAGTTCATCGTAATCACCCATAACAAGAGGACAATGGAGGCAGCCAATGTCCTCTACGGGATAACGATGGAAGAGCCAGGGGTATCAAAGGTGATATCTGT
>CAKKRL010000015.1 GCA_919902655.1 Thermodesulfovibrionia bacterium | reverse complement strand
GGAAGCGGCGATGATGTGGGAGAATATCTTGCTACTCACACCGGGATAGACGGCATATCATTTACAGGCTCAACTGCAGTAGGAGAGAGGCTTGCAAAACTCTGCGCTCCGAAAGAGATATCCTGTGAGATGGGGGGAAAGAATGCGATTATTGTTATGGAGGATGCAGACCTTGACCTTGCCCTTGAAGGTGCACTATGGGGAGGATTCGGCACAACAGGCCAGAGATGTACTGCTGCAAGCAGAATAGTTGTTCATAAGGATATTTATGATACATTCCTTAATATGTTTAAAAAGGCAGCATCAAAACTCAGACTTGGAAATGGTCTTAATAAAACTACTGATATAGGGCCTCTTATAAATGAGGCTCAACTGAAGAAGGTACTGAATTATATTGATATCGGGATAAAGGAAGGGGCGAGGCTTTTCCTCGGAGGGAAACCTTACAGGGATGGTGAGTGTGCAAAGGGGTATTTTATTGAACCGACTATATTTTCCGATGTAACCCCTCAGATGAGAATAGCCCAGGAGGAGATCTTCGGTCCTGTTGTATGTGTAATCAGGTGTAAAGACCTTGATGATGCTATAGGGATTGTGAACGGTGTCTCCTATGGGCTTTCATCATCCATCTATACAAGGGATGTGAATAAATCAGCAATTGCTGAGAGGGACCTCGATACAGGTATTGTCTATATAAATGCACCTACAATAGGTGCAGAGATACAACTTCCATTCGGTGGTACAAAAATGAGCGGCCTCGGAAGAAAAGAGGCAGGAGGAAGAGGCGGAGCTATTGATATGTTTACTAAATGGAAGGTCATATACAGGGACTTCAGCGGAAGACTTCAGAAGGCACAAATAGACAGGTCGGAGACGACCCGTGCCGGGAAGGGCTGATGGATTATATCAAACAGGCAAAACAGCTTTTCACTCCTGCCCTGCTTTTCCATACAAACCTTGTTGTTGCCAGAGCAGAAGGTGCTTATATCGAGACTGTTGATGGAAAGAGGTATCTCGATTTCAGTTCGGGCTTAGCCACAACGAATATAGGCCACTGTCATCCCATGGTCGTGGAATCTGTAAGGAATCAGTCAGAGAAATTGATACATGCAGGTGGTATATATCTCCACGAGCCACTTATCGGGGCCGCAGAGGCAATAAAGGGTATAACGCCTTCAGGGCTTGATATGTTCTTTTTCTCAAACAGCGGGGCCGAGGCTGTAGAGGGGGCGATAAAACTCGCAAGATATACGACAGGCAAACAGGCAATCATATCTTTCACAGGCGCCTTTCACGGAAGGAGCCTCGGAGCCTTATCACTTACGACATCTACAGTCAGGTACCGGAAAGGATACAGCCCCCTCCTCCCTTCAATCTATCATGCACCTTTTCCATACTGTTACAGATGCCCTGTTGGCAGGAGTAAAGATGATTGCTCTATTGATTGTTTTTTATATTTAAAGGATGTCTTACTGAAACATATAATTCATCCTGATGAGATAGCAGCCTTTATCATTGAGCCTGTCCAGGGAGAAGGGGGATATATAGTTCCTCCTGCTGAATATCTAAAGGAGATAAGAGAACTTTCTTTAAGACATGGAATTCTCCTTATTCTTGATGAGGTCCAGACAGGCATTGGGAGGACAGGGAAGTGGTTCGGTCTTGAGCATTTTGGGATAACCCCTGACGTTATGACAATTGCTAAAGGGGTAGCATCAGGATTTCCTCTGAGTGCAGTCATATCTACGAAGGAAATCATGGGGAAATGGCAACCGGGTGCCCATGGAACGACATTCGGAGGTAATCCTGTATCATGTGCTGCAGCAGTAGCAACAATAAAAACTATAGACAAAGATGGCCTTCTGAAGAAGTCTGAATCCATATCACAGAAGGCAATAAAGCATCTGAAGGAAATGAAAAGTAGATACAGGGTTATAGGAGATGTAAGGGGTTTTGGCTATATGATAGGGATAGAGTTTGTAAGGGATGGGAAAGAACCTGACCCGGAGGCAGTAAAGAATGTAATAAAGGGATGCCTCGACAGGGGTCTTATACTTATAGAATGCGGTGGAGAGAAGAATGTTATAAGGTTCATCCCTCCGTTAATTATCACTCAGGAAGAGATGGACAGGGGGCTCGGTATTTTAGAGGAGGTAGTAAAAGAATTAGCAATGTAGGTGATTATGGCAATAGGCCCTTTATTTTGAGCGTATGATTTTTGTAATCTCGCCGTCATCAGGGAAACGGAAAAGTTTATCCTTTGAGAATATGAGATTCCCGTTTACGGTCACATCGAAGACCCCGTTACTGCCTTCGATCAACTCTGCATCCACACCAAATTCCCTTTTCAATTCAGCCGCAAGACCTGCGGCCCGGGGCCTATAGTTTCAGACTACGCAGTACTTAATCTTGATATCCATATCCTGCCTTCCCCTTTTACAGCCCTTAATACCTTCGCATCACCGATTATCCGTCCTACAATGTTTACCTTGCTGGCAGGGACAGGTTCGGAACCTCTGCTCATGGGCGTGGGTCCGAAGAATATAGCGAGGGACCGTCCTGGAGGCCAGTACCCTATATCTCCAATCTTTACTTCAGTTGTGGATGTCTTATCAGGCCCCTTTGATACAGGGATTTCAAAATAAAACTCATCTCCCCAGACATTAAATTCCCTCTCAATGGGGAGGCTGCTAACTATAGCCTTTGCTGTATCTGTATCAAAGAGTTCCCCATCAAGTTCGATATGTCCTATCTTTATCAGTATGGGTGTTTGCATGGTTAATGGATATTACAGAATATTTTAAAAAACTGCAAGAGAGATTTAAAATATCCCCATTACCACCCTCAGGGGAGAGGGTGGTAATGGGGATAAAATTACCTTATTTAGTTATGATTTATATCATGCAATTAATAAGACAATCTGTTAAAATATTTTTATGGCGTTGAAGGATACATGTCCGGGAAGTAGTGAGATAAAAAGCCCCTATCCGGAGGAGATAAAATGCTTCTTCTGCGGTGTCATAACTGAGATATGGACAGATGAGGTAGAAACCACCTGCAAGGGGTGTGGAAAAACAATATCCAGAGAGATGAAACCCTCATGCATAGAGTGGTGCCCTGCGGCAAAGGAATGTGTCGGTGCTGAAAAGTACGAACGTCTTATGAAGGCCAGAAAAGATAAGTAAGACCCCAGATAAGTTTTTCTTCAAGGAATTCTTTCTTATAAAAGATTTCAAACTTTATAAACGGGTTTTTTGCCATAGTGTTTTCTGGCTTCTTTTATGGTGAGTGAATTAAATAGTGAATTAAATAGGGACACATCCCCAATTTAGATAAAAGAGAATGAGATAAAACTATAGATATAAATAGGGGATGTGTCCCTATTTTAATTATAGATATAAATAGGGGATGTGTCCCTATTTTAATTCATTTTAATTATTTTAATTTTTAGCTCTATGAGACAATGAGACACAACACCCTCTCACTCTTTGGGCCTTCAAAGATAATAACATCAGGCTGTTTCCTGTCAGCGCCTACGGTTTCTTGCTCAGCAATTCCAAGTGGTAGATTCTTTTCCTTAACTATCTGGTTAATCCACCCAA
>CAKKRL010000014.1 GCA_919902655.1 Thermodesulfovibrionia bacterium | reverse complement strand
TACTGCATCTATTGAATTTCCACCATTAACCGAAGGATTTGTTAGTACATTCACCTGCCCGTGGGGGAAATGTGAAGGGACGTAGACCGTACCTTTCGAGACCTCATCAGATACCTTCGCTTTTAAATAAACCGTGCCGCGCCTTGATGTTACCTTTACATGACTGTTATCTGTAATCCTAAGCCTTCTTGCATCCTCCTCGTTTATCTCGATTATTGCCTCGGAGATTACAAGATCAAGTGCCTTTGACCTTGTAGACATACTGCCCGAATGGAGCAGTACATCCCTGACAACCATATTCAGGGGATACTCTGAGTCGGGTTCTTCTCCAGGAATATATTTAACAGGGTTGAATGTCCTCTTTTTAGAGGCAGGCCGTGAACTGTGAACTGTGAACTGTGAATTTATTTCCTTTGATATATCCTCTAGAGTTTTTACTCCTATATCCCTTTCCATTGTTAAAGCAAGGTTCCTTATAATCTGCCAGTCTGGGAGTGACTGGACTTTCGCATCAACGACCCTATGTACCCTCTGCATAACTCCCTCCGCATTTGTGAATGTCCCGTCCTTCTCTGCCCAGCTTGATGCAGGGAGGATAGCATAGGCAAGTTTTGCAGTCTCTGTAAGTGCAATATCCTGAACAACCAGGAAATCGAGACCCTTCAATCTCTCAATTACTCTCTGGTTATCCGGAAAATTAACTGCAGGGTCTTCGCCCATTATATATAAGGCCCTGAGAGAATCGGACTCGTAGAGCATATCCAGAATGCTTTGCCCATTGACAAGCGACGAGTGATGAGTGACAAGCAACTTGTCTCCTGTCTCTTGTCTCTCGTCTCTGCCTTTATCAGGTCTTACACCAAGCTGATAAGCACCGTAGGTATTGGAGTATTCCGCTGGTATCTGAAGTGTCTCAGGGTTATCGCCGATTAAATTTACAAGATTTGCAGCAGATAAAACTGTATCATATACCTTGTTATTCTCTGCAACACTCAGAGAAAGTGAGAGCATCCTTCGCTTTGCTTTAGCTAAGATATCCGC
>CAKKRL010000013.1 GCA_919902655.1 Thermodesulfovibrionia bacterium | reverse complement strand
CCGTCAATAGTTATTCTGTTAAAGGATTTTTCCGCAGAAGATATAAGGGCTGATTTTAATGCCCCCCCTCCTATTCTTGCATCCGTAAGGATAAAGGAGAGCATAGTAGCCGTTCCTTTAACAGGATTCATAGCGAGCCTCGGATAGATCATTCCTGCACCTTTCGCCATCCCTCCAACAGTAATGACCTTTCCACCGATCTCCACCTTCTGAGATGCAATCTTGGGAAATGTATCTGTAGTCATTATAGCCTCTGCTGCATCATGGAGACCTGTCTTTGAGAGGAGTGGGGTTGCCTTTTCAATACCTTTCCTCACCTTATCCATAGGAAGATATCTCCCTATAACCCCTGTTGACGCAACATATACCATTTCTTCAGGAACCTCCAGTGCCTTCGCTGTGATTCTTGCCATCTCTAATGCATCGGAGAACCCCTTCCTGCCTGAACAGGCATTCGCATTCCCGCTGTTTGCAACTATGACCTGCCCTTTCCCTGACCGTATCTTTTTAATATCGAGGACTACAGGCGCTGCCTTCACATGATTGGTCGTAAAAAGCCCTGCTGCCCGTGCCTTGACTTCGGAGAAGATCAGGGCGAGGTCTTTTTTCTTCTTTTTCTTTATTCCGGAATGGATCCCGGCAGCCTTGAAACCGGGGACTATTATGGGTTTCATGGGAATAACCCGGGGAAAAGAAGGCCTTCTTTCTCGTCAAGGCCCATCATGATATTCATATTCTGTATGGCCTGGCCTGCAGCACCTTTGCCGAGGTTATCTATGGCTGTGACCACAATAATTCTTCCGACCCTGTTATCGACTTTTAGTCCGATATCACAGAAATTTGTCCCTCTCACATCCTTTGTATAAGGGAAACGACCCTGATCAAGAATCCTTATGAATATCCTTCCTGAATAATATCTCTTGTAAAGAGAAAGAAGGCTGCGATCATCTGTATCCTTTTTGATGCTGGTATAAATAGTGGTAAGTATCCCCCTGTCCATAGGGATAAGATGGGGAGTAAACGAAACAGCAACCTTCTCTTCGGCAAGAAGGCTCAATTCCTGCTCTATCTCAGGGGTATGTCTGTGAACTCCTACCTTATACGCCTTTACCCCCTCATTCACCTCTGAAAAAAGGTATCCTATATCAGGACTCCTTCCTGCCCCGGTTACGCCTGACTTTGAATCTATAACAATCCCCTTCAGATTGATAATCTCTTCTTCAATAAGTGGAGCAAGCCCTAAGATCGCACCTGTAGGATAGCAACCCGGGTTGGAGACAATATTCTTTCCCTTTATCTTTTTCC
>CAKKRL010000012.1 GCA_919902655.1 Thermodesulfovibrionia bacterium | reverse complement strand
TTGTGGGGATGGATAATAAGGGGTTGGAAGGGGTTGAGTTAGCATATGAAGGTGATATGAAGGGAGAAGAAGGATGGCTGGTCCTCGGGAGGGATGCGCTGGGAAGGGATATTTTCCCTTCAAACAATAATTATAAGTCTCCCTCATCAGGCAGAGATCTTTATCTCACGATTGACGAAGTTATTCAGTATATTACTGAAAAGGAACTCGTCAATGGTGTGGAGAGGTGGAGGGCAAAAAGTGCCATTGCCATAGTAATGAACCCGAGAACAGGTGAGATACTTGCGATGGGTGTGAGACCGGAGTTTAATCCGAATATCATAGGGAATTATAAGCCTTACGACTGGAGGAACAGGGCCATAACAGACCTTTATGAACCTGGTTCTACATTCAAGGTTATTTCTGCTGCTGCTGCCCTTGAGGAGGGTGTTGCGAGAGTAGGGGATCTGTTCGATTGCAGCAGAGGAGAGATAGAGGTTGGTGGAAAAGTCATGCGTGATGCCCACAGGCATGGAGTACTTTCTTTCACAGAGGTGATCCAGAAGTCAAGTAACATCGGAGCAATTCAGATCGGTATGAAATTGGGCAAGGAGAGGTTTTACAAATATATTAAGGCTTTTGGTTTCGGGGAGAAGACAGGGATAGACCTTCCTGGAGAATCTCCTGGTAAGGTGAGAGTGCCGAAGGAATGGTCCGGGACATCAATAGGTGCCGTGTCGATCGGGCAGGAGATTGCAGTGTCACCTCTGCAGATACTGGCGGCTTTCTCTGCAATTGCAAATGATGGGAACCTTATGAAACCTTATATAGTTTCCGAAGTAAGGGATAATGAGGGACGTGTTATTAAAAGTTTTACCCCACAGGTAGTAAGAAAGGTTATTTCTGAGAACACGAGTAAGAGACTTACAGAGATACTGAAGACAGTGGTGGAAGAGGGCGGGACTGCGACAAAGGCTGCTATACAGGGTAACCTTGTAGCAGGAAAAACAGGGACCGCACAGAAGACCGACCCTGAGACAGGAAGTTATTCGAATGAGAGGTATGTCAGCTCCTTTGTGGGTTACCTTCCTGCCGAAGATCCGAAGATCTCGATAATAGTAGTTGTGGATGAGCCAAAAGGGGCTATATATGGTGGCAGTGTTGCTGCGCCGATCTTCAAGGAGATAGCAGAACAGGTCCTTACATACCTTAAGATTCCGATGATGGAAGAAGACCGTACTGTTTTTCTTTCCAATGTTCAATGAGACTTAAGGATCTTATCAGCCTCTTAGAGATGAAAGGGTTTAAGGGAGATATAGAGGTAGAGATTAAAGATATAGCTTATGATTCAAGAAAGGTTAAAGAGGGTTCCCTCTTTATTGCTATGAGAGGTTATATCACCGATGGACATGAATATATAAAGGATGCCCTCAGAAAGGGAGCTGCTGCGATTGTGTCAGAGGAATACGAACCTTCGGAAGCGAACAATCGTGAGATCACCGCGTTCATAACGGTCTCCGATTCGAGAAGGGCCCTTGCCCTTCTGTCGGACAGATTTTACGGTCATCCCTCCGGCACCCTCAGACTCATCGGAATCACAGGTACTAACGGAAAGACAACAACCTCTTATCTTATCAGATCAATTCTCGATTCAGCCCAAAAAAAAGTTGGACTTTTAGGAACAATAAATTATATCATAAAAAATGGTTTAATCCTTCCGGCCTCCCATACAACGCCTGAGGCATTGGAGCTTCAGGGATATCTTGCAGAGATGATGGCCGGAGGGGCGGAGTATGCAGTGCTTGAGGTATCCTCCCATTCCCTGACCCTCCAGAGGGTTGTTGGTTGCGAGTTTGAGGTAGTCCTCTTCACGAATCTCTCTCAGGAACACCTGGATTTCCACAAAACAATGGAAGATTATTTCAGGGCTAAGAAGGGGCTCTTTAACCTGCTTAGACCCGGCGGAGTTGCTGTGATAAATATTGACGACCCTGCCGGAAAATCTCTCGCAGGAGAGCTTAA
>CAKKRL010000011.1 GCA_919902655.1 Thermodesulfovibrionia bacterium | reverse complement strand
ATCTCCCCAGCCTTCATCTGTCCCCTTTAATCAGGGAGGACAGGTCTTCTCAGGACTTATAGTTGATGCGAGGGGTCTCGGTGCAAAACCTGCAATGGCACCAAAGATTTTTGATGAAGATGGTCGTGAAGTCTATGGCTCTGCCTATGTAAACAGAGAATGGGCTATCAAAGAAGGGATGGCGGGCTACAGCAAGGATGTTGTCGCTGCCCGGAATAATCCGAGGGTAACTGCCACCCCTATTGTTGTGAAGGGTTTAAAGACATCGGGTCAGGCAAAGGCTGATATAGTTATAAGCAATATAGATGCAGGAAAGATAAGGGCGAATGCTGAGAATATGACATTTATAGAGAAATGCAGGGTAATAATTGTCATTTAGAAGATTAAGGGCACTGCAAAAACCCTTTTCCCTCACTTCCGTTAATTTCGGGCACACAGCAGAGCTGGGTCGTGCCCTCTACCTCCCCCTTCCCCTCCTTACAAAGGAGGGGATAAAGGGGAGGTCACTATGGAACAAAGGAAAACTTAAAAAGTCGTTCGGGAAAAGATTTTTGCAGCATAATCAAGATTTTAAATTTGAAATCTTGGAGGGATAGAATTATGAATAGAAAGATATTTTATCAAGTAGTTTCATGTGGACTGCTTCTTTTATTCTTTGGGTTAATGACCGCTTGTGGACCACAGAAGAGGAAGGCAGAGTCTGTCCTTGATACCCCAGAACACCATGTATTCAGCGGGAATAAACTCCTTCAAAAAGATGATTATGACGGTGCATTGAGGGAATTTCAGCTTGCACTTCAGTTAGACCCAAAATACCCGCCTGCCCATGCAGGAACAGGACTGGTTTATGGCTACAAAAAGGATTTTAAAAAGGCATTTGACAGCATGGAGAAGGCTAAAGACTTATCAAAATCAAAGGAGCATAAGGTGGAAGTTAGTGTGGGCATGCTCAGACTCTATTCAATGGAAAGGAAGGAAGACTGGCTCTCATACTGCGAAAAGGAGTTTAAAAAAGCCATAGGAGAAGATACTGGCGCTCCTGCCCCTTATTACTACATGGGTATTGCATATAAATTAAGCCAGACCATGGATGGTATGGGTAAGGCAGGGGAGATGTTCAAGAAGGTTCTTGAGATAAATAAAGAGCTTGTGGTTGAAGCAAATAAGGAATGGGAAGTTGTTCAGAAGATTCAGAGGGCGGCACCCGGAACAAGGATAGGTCTTCAGATTGCATTGATTGATAAAATAACAAGGGGAGACCTCTCTGCACTCTTTGTTCAGGAATTGGAACTTGAAAAGCTTTTCAAAAAGCGAGGTGTTAAGACCTTTGACACTGACTTTAAATCTCCCGAAAGTCCACAGAAATACGAAGCTGATAAACTTACAAAGGCAGCCGCCACTACTGATATTAATAACCATGTCTTAAGAACAGACATAGAGACAATAATTAATATTGGAGTAAGAGGACTGGAACCGTATCCTGACCATACATTCCATCCTAACCAGAATATAACCAAGGTAGAATATGCAGTAATGATAGAGGATATACTTTTAAAGGTTTCAGGCGACGAATCCCTCGCAACGAAATTTATCGGCAGCCAGCCCCATTTTCCCGATGTCCGGGCAGACCAGTGGTTCTTCAATGCCATTGAGCTATGCAATGCAAGGGGGATAATGCAGGCAGAAGATTTAACCACCGGAGAATTTAAACCGCATAACCCCGTT
>CAKKRL010000010.1 GCA_919902655.1 Thermodesulfovibrionia bacterium | reverse complement strand
AGACGGGGAATTCCCCGTCGAGGATATGCCTTGCCATAAGACCCATAATGGCCTGGTCAGAATCGAGGTTGGGTGTAATAAGATAGATCACCCTCAGTGCTATACCGAGAAGGAAGATAAGTATAAAAAGTATCCTCTGGGGTGTCATTGTTTGTTAAAAAAAAGACCGGGTCAGGTTATTATACTAAAAGGTTATTTTTTAGTCAAAATTTACTTTAATGGTAAACTCCCTATGGGTCGGGTCTTCGACAGCCGTATATCGGACAGTCGAATAGTCTGGTCAGGAGTGCTGATCTTTGCAGGTGATGTATTTGAATGTGCCTCCCATGCCTTCCCCTCGGGTAGACCCTTCTTTCCGAGAAAGGCATAACTGTGTTGCCAGTCCTTCTTATCTATTGGGTCTCTGGCACCAAAGGTTCTGAGAAGACCTGTTACCTCTTCGTTGAGTGAATAGCTCCCGTCATCATGGACCAATAGGGCAAGATATTCTTCCGGGGAAAACCTTTTTAACCATAAAGAGAGGCTATTGGTATCATTAATTGAGGAATGGGTATCAAAATAAACCCTTTCAAGTACCTTACCTTCTTCGTTTATACGAAAGGCTGTTATTCCCCGCTTATGTATAGAAAAATATCTGCCGCCAATAAGTGCCTTACTCGGTGTCAGCCGAAATCCTGAGGATTGTCCTAAGCTCAGCAGGGAAAAGGGGAAGGCAATATCTCTTACTCCGCCTCTTTCTTTGATAGGATAAAAGATCAATCTGACAGGTGAATGAGGTAGATCTTCAGCTGGGAAAATATCTTTAAGAGAGATCGGATTCGCCTGCCCATCTGACCCCGTTTGTGGAAGTTGTATTAAGACCTCCTGCCCTTTATCGATGTGTAGTCTCATGGCGCTAAAGGCGTTCACAGTATCCATGCTGAACTCAAGTTCAAGATAGTCCCAGAGCTTTGCCGGAATAATCAGTTCCAATGGCTGTGGATTCCCCGGCTTCGGTCTTCTGGTAAAATCCGGATAGATCAGCCTTGAAAGAGAATCCGGCCTCTCCCAGAAATTCAGGGCCATCCTCTTAAGAGAATCTGATTCCTGATCTACAATAATTCCCAGGTATCTACCATCCTCATAAAAATTACGCAGATAAACTGTATTATCAAATACCTTGCGATATGCCTCAAGGTTCTCAGTACTATAATAACCCTTATCAAGGACTATCCAGTTAATGTCGAAACTATAGAGAAGCGCGGCAAGTTCCTCTTCATTAACTGGATTGGTTAACTGTAATTCAGGGACTGAAGGCTGATTCCGGAAATAGGCAAATACATCCTCATCCAGTTTGGATGATACGCCCCCTACCAACTTCTGTCTGTGCAAGGTCTGGTAATAAAACCTCCTCGTCTCTCCATAACCATCAGACCGGCTTCCGCTATGGATAAAAAGGGGGAGGTCAAGGAGTGTCCCTGTCCTGCCCTCAGATTTCTGTGCTAAAACCCTGTATACCTCAGGTACCCTGTAGTCAGACATGCCACCAGCCATCGGATAGGGGACAAGTCCATACTCAAAGCTGACAATGAAAAACATGATGAGTAGAAAAATATTTCTTGCCCGGGAACCTATTCTTAATAGAAAAGGCCTTAAGATCAGACATGTCAGTATGCTTGTAAGAATCATTACAGGAGCAAGATAACGCGATGGGGTGCGGGCGCTCTCGAACAAAGGTAAATTGTGGAGAAGGTATCCCGGGAGAATTAGAGATTCATAAACGATCCCATGAACCTTTAAATAGGGCCCAAGACTCAGGAGCAGGAAGACCGAAAGGGCGATAATCCAGAGGCGAAGTTCCTGCCTCCTGAAGAATTGTCTCAAACCGAGGATAAGGATAACTATAAAACCATATCCGAGAAATGCAGGTGTCCCGATGATAGGACCTCCGCCCTTCCAGTTCGATGCGATCATTTCATAAAGACCGTCCAATAATGGATTGAATGGAGCAAAGAAGCTCATAAAGTCAACACTATAAGCAATAAATTCCGAGTGTGTACTGAGAATGGCAGACTGTGTAGTCTCATCTGTTAAAAAGGAATAAAAATATGGGAATCCGATGATAGCAGATACACCAATTACCACAAATATTAAAGATAACAGGGAAAAGATTTCTTTTATTGTGGAGGAACGCCAATGTAAGAGGCTACATCTCAAAAAGAGTTTGAGTTTACCAAGAAACCGATGCCATAATCTCTTTTGCTCCAAAGCAAGCATCCATTCATCAGGAAAATTCTGGCGCAATGTCCTTAAACGTCCTATTGCCCAAATGACTATGAGTGTCAGGAAAAACACATGCAGGTAACCTGAGTGAATGGGCCTTGTCCTTATTATATACTCCCATATATTGCGAGGGGCTAAGATAGCAAATAAAAACAGTACAAGAATAAACCACCTGATAATACGGTAAGGCCAATCCGCAGGATCTTTTGGATGCGAACCCTTATTCCCGGTTATAGAACTGACTATGAACTGCCAGGGACTCGTATGATAGAGAGTTAAAATAAAAAGCCAGATAATCCCGTATAAAAAATAGTAGGGATAATTGTAGAGTGATAGTCCCAGCAGAATTCCGGAGCATACTGCCCAGCGAAGGCGGCGGGTCTTTATAAGATGCAGTGAAGAAAGTATAAAGAAAATAAAAGTATAGAGTTCAAGAAGGCATATCGTCTTATAATAACTGGTCAGGGTTGGAGAATGGGCAAAGGCAATAGCCCCGATAAAGGACAACCATGGCATTCTTGTAAGATAAAGGATCAGCACATAGGCAGCCACCGAATTGGCAAAAAAAGTCATCCATACAAGAAGGTTATGAAAGGTAATCAGGGGCATAAAATGATGTAAGAGTGTGTAAAATAGACCGTCCAGAAAGGTATATGTATGCTGGACCAGGTTCTGTCCTAAGGGGTAAAAGATATGGTTATTATAAAAAGGATTGGTCTTTAAATCTAAGAGGGCGTAAGCTGTCCACCACTCATTAATGGGGTATTCAGCTGTATCCATCACATCTCCAGGGATATGCGTAGAAATATGCGGAAGGACATAAAGAATGCGGACAGGGGATAATAAAAATAAAAGGACAATGATCAGAAGGTGAATTCGCCAGTCTGATCCAGGACTTTCCACAGGATCCTGCGGACCGGTATCCTTAATAGTAGAGGTCTCTTCTAAAGTCATCGAAGGATCTTGTCATTTCCACTATTTAAACTCTCTGAGCTACACAGATAAGCGAAGAACCATAAGGAAATACTATCCACCTGAGAAGCAGGGACTCAATCCTGAGCACAGCAAGGAGGACGCTGTTCAAAAAGGGATCCACCCTACGGAGACCAGACCTGGCATCTCCTTTATCTGTATATCGATTAAAAAGTCTTACTGC
>CAKKRL010000009.1 GCA_919902655.1 Thermodesulfovibrionia bacterium | reverse complement strand
AGTACTCCCTGAGAGGGAGATCCCCAAGAAGTGGTACAATATACTCCCTGATATGCCGAATCTGCCAAGGCCGCCACTGAATCCTGCTACAAAGGAACCTATCGGGCCTGATGCCCTCTCCGGAATATTCCCTATGGCACTCATAGAGCAGGAAATGAGCATGGAGAGGTGGATAGATATACCTGAGGATATACTCAAGATC
This sequence comes from Thermodesulfovibrionia bacterium, assembly GCA_919902655.1. Lineage (GTDB taxonomy): Bacteria > Nitrospirota > Thermodesulfovibrionia > JACRGW01 > JACRGW01 > CAKKRL01. The sequence continues at coordinate 8,918 of CAKKRL010000009.1, read as the reverse complement.
TATTCACTCTGGAGGCCGACACCGCTCCATAGGGCAAGGAGGCTGGAAGAGGCACTAAAGACACCTGCAAAGATCTATTATAAATATGAAGGGACAAGCCCTGCAGGTAGCCATAAACCGAATACCGCTGTTGCCCAGGCCTATTATAATAAAAAGGCAGGTATAAAGAGGATAGCCACAGAGACAGGGGCAGGTCAGTGGGGAAGTGCCCTTGCACTGGCAGGTTCCCTCTTCAGTCTTGATATTACAGTATACATGGTAAAGGTGAGCTATAACCAGAAGCCTTACAGACGAATTGCTATGGAGACATGGGGGGCAAAGGTTATTCCGAGTCCGAGCAATGAGACGAATTCGGGAAGGAAGGCCCTCGAGTCAAACCCTGATAATCCAGGGAGTATCGGCCTTGCAATTAGCGAGGCCGTTGAAGATGCGGCCACTCATAATGATACAAATTATTCCCTCGGCTCTGTCCTGAACCATGTGCTTCTTCATCAGACAATCATAGGGCTTGAATCACGGATGCAGTTCGAAAAGATCGGTGATTATCCTGATATAGTTATCGGCTGTTGCGGCGGAGGGAGTAACCTCGGTGGTGTAAGCCTTCCCTTTGTGAGGGATAAGATCAACGGAAAGAAACTGAGGATCATCGCAGCAGAGCCTTCATCATGCCCTACACTCACGAAAGGTGAATTCAGGTATGACTTCGGAGATACCGCCCAGCTAACACCGCTGATAATGATGTATACATTGGGTCATGACTTCATACCACCTGCTATCCATGCAGGGGGGTTGAGGTATCACGGGGATTCCCCTATAATCTGCCAGCTCTATCATGACAAAATCATCGAAGCAGTTGCCTACTCACAACTCCCGGTATTCGAGGCAGCAGTAATATTTGCTAAGACCGAGGGTATAATCCCTGCACCGGAGACAGCCCATGCGATTAAAGCGGTAATCGATGAGGCCATAAGATGTAAAGAGGCCAAAGAACAGAAGACGATATTCTTTAACCTGAGCGGCCATGGCCTCCTTGACCTCGGCGCCTATGAGGCTTACCTCACAGGAAAGCTCGAGGACTATGAATATCCTGAAAAGAATATAAAGGAGGCGCTCGCAAGACTGCCGGTGATATAACTACAGGATCCAAGGGGACAAGGGTTCAAGGGGTCAAGTTAAAATCTTAGAAAATAAACACCTGAACCCTTGAATCCTCAAATCCTTGAACCCTTTTCTTAATTATGGTAAAAGTCAAGATCTGCGGAATAACAAATATCGAGGATGCCTTTGCTGCAATAGAGTACGGGGCCGATGCCCTCGGATTCGTATTCTTCAGGAAGAGTCCGAGATATCTTGAGATTAAAGAGGCCAAAGAGATAATAGAAAAACTCCCTCCTTTTATAACTACCGTTGGCGTCTTCGTAGATGAATCTATTAAGGAGATCGAAAGGGTAGCTGACCACTGCAGCCTCAATATCATCCAGCTCCACGGTAATGAACCACATGAGACCTGTAATTCTCTAACATGCCGCATAATAAAGTCCTTCCGCATCAGGGACTGGGACAGTCTTGAACCGATTGCAAAATACAGGGTCTGTGCATATCTTCTTGATACCTATACAGAAGATAACCTCGGAGGAACAGGGCAGGTCTTTAACTGGGATATCGCCCGTGAGGCAAAAAGGATGGGCAGGATAATCCTTGCAGGCGGACTTAACCCTGACAATGTGGAGATGGCTGTAAAACATGTCATGCCCTATGCCGTTGATGTAAGTTCCGGTGTTGAAATGAAGAAAAATAAACGCAAAAAAGACCACGCCAGAATGAGGCTTTTCATAGAAGTGGCAAAGGGTCTCTGGAGAATAGAATATAAAAGGAAAAAGGAAATATGAAATTACCTGATAAAAAGGGTCACTTCGGCCACTACGGTGGAAAGTTTGTCCCTGAGACCTTGATGCCTGCTCTCAAGGAACTTGAAGAGGCCTATAATAATGCCCGAAGGGATCCTATCTTCCAGAATGAACTCCTCCATCTCCAGAGGACATATATAGGCAGACCTACCCCTCTTTATTTTGCAAAAAGATTAACAGGGAAAATGGAAGGGGCAAAGATCTATCTTAAAAGAGAAGACCTCTGCCACACAGGGGCCCATAAAATCAATAATGCCCTTGCCCAGGCCATTCTTGCTAAACGGATGGGTAAGAGACGTCTTATCGCAGAGACAGGCGCAGGCCAGCACGGAGTTGCAACAGCAACAGGGGCAGCCCTTGTCGGTCTTGAGTGTGAAGTCTATATGGGCTCTGAAGATATGAAAAGGCAGGCCCTTAATGTTTTCAGGATGAAACTCCTCGGTGCGAAGGTCAAGGAAGTTTCCATCGGTTCAAGAACTCTCAAGGATGCAATAAACGAGGCCCTGAGAGACTGGACGACTAATGTAAGGACTACACATTATGTCATGGGAACGGTATTCGGCCCCCATCCCTATCCGATGATGGTAAGGGATTTTCAGTCGGTAATAGGCAAGGAAACAAGGACACAGATATTAAAGGCAGAAGGCCGCCTGCCGGATTATCTTGTCGCCTGCGTAGGCGGAGGAAGTAATTCCATAGGTCTTTTCTATGAGTTCCTTGAAGATAAAAATATAAAAATGGTCGGTGTCGAGGCCGGAGGTCTCGGTATCGAGACAGGTCAGCACGCCGCCCGTTTTGCCGGTGGTTCATTGGGAGTATTTCAGGGGACAAAGAGCTACCTCCTTCAGGATAGCGATGGAAATGTCCTCCCAACACATTCCGTCTCTGCAGGGCTCGATTATGCCTCTGTGGGTCCGGAACACCCTTATCTCAGGGATGAAGGCCGTATAGAATATACCTATGCAACAGATGAAGAGGCACTTAGGGCCTTTGAACTTCTGAGCGAGACAGAGGGCATCACCCCTGCACTCGAATCCGCCCATGCAATTGCAGAGGTAACAAAGCTCTCTCCAAAACTTCCGAAGGACAATATAATCATCATAAACCTCTCAGGCAGGGGAGATAAAGACGTTCAGCATGTGGCAAGGATTAAGGGGATAGAGATATAAGTTAAGAGTAAAGTTTCATTAAAAAATGAACAGAATAGAAAAGAGATTTAAAAAGTTGAAGACCCTGAACAGGAAGGCCCTTATTCCGTATATCATGGCTGGGGACCCTGATATTAAGACAACAGAGGAGCTGATTCTTGAAATAGAAAGGTCAGGTGGGGATATAATCGAGCTTGGAGTTCCTTTTACTGACCCCCTTGCTGACGGGCCAGTTATCCAGAAGGCACATTACAGGGCATTAAAGAATAAGGTAACATTAAGAAATGTCCTCGATCTTGTTAAAAGGATTAGAGGGAAGACTACAACCCCCATCGTCCTTATGACATACTATAATCCTGTGTTCAAATACGGTGATGATACCTTTGTAAAAGACGCAGTAGCATCCGGTGTTGACGGGGTTATAATCCCTGACCTTCCACCTGATGAGGCAAAGGACATTATAGACATCTCTAAAAGAGAGGGCCTTGATACAATATTTCTCCTGGCCCCTACAAGTACCCCTGAGAGGGTAAGGATAATTGCGAAGGCCACAAGAGGTTTTATATATTATGTTTCAATCACGGGAATTACAGGGGCAAAGATAGAAGAGATGGATTCTATAAATAAATCAATCGAGAGGATAAGGGAGGATACCGATAAACCCATTGCAGTGGGTTTTGGAATATCTGCTCCGGAAGAGGCTAAGAGGATAGCCGAATGGGCAGATGGCATAATTGTCGGTAGCGCCATTGTCAGAATCATCGAAGAGAACATTGATGATCCATCACTTATCAGTAAGGTCGGGGAATTTGTAAAAAGTTTATCTACGGGAATATCCGAAATCCAAAATCTAAAATCCAAAATCTAAAAAACATGGCCTGGTTTAAAAAAGACAAAATACAGAAGGAACGGATACCTTCCAGAAAGGTCAAGATCCCTGAAGGGGTCTGGATTAAATGTGAAAACTGCAAGGAGATCGTATATAAAAAAGAGGTCGAAAAATTACTCAGGGTCTGTCCCAAATGTAACTATCATTTCCGCATATCTGCTGAAGAGAGAATAGCCCTCCTTGTTGATGAAGGGACTTTCAATGAAATGGACAAAGACCTCTCCTCAACCGACCCCCTTAACTTTAAGTATATTATGAGATACAGGGAAAAGCTAAAGGAGAATGAAAGGAAGACAGGGAAGAGGGATGCTGTGACGACGGGTACAGGCATGATCAACGGCCATCCTGTTGCGCTATGTGTCTTCGACTTTTCTTTTATGGGTGGCAGCATGGGCTCTGTTGTAGGGGAGAAGATCGTAAGGGCGGTAGAAAGGGCGATGGAAAAGCATATTCCCCTTATAATTATCTCAGCGTCAGGAGGAGCAAGAATGCAGGAGGGGATTTTATCTCTCATGCAGATGGCCAAGACATCGGCTGCCATAGCAAAATTCGGAGAAAAGGGGCTCCCTTTTATCTCTATCCTCACCGATCCTACCTTTGCCGGTGTAACAGCAAGCTTTGCAATGCTCGGCGATATAATAATAGCAGAACCAAGAACGCTGATCGGCTTTACAGGGCAGAGGGTAATAGAGCAGACCATAAAACAGAGCCTTCCCGAGGGTTTTCAGAGGGCTGAATTTCTGCTGGACCATGGTATGATAGACATGATTGTAGGCAGGAAGAACCTCAAAGAGACTCTGACAAAGATACTATCCTTTTTCCAGGGGTCAGGCATCGTGCATCATACACAGGGTAGTAAATCATGATTCCATATAAAGATGATAATCCTACAGCTCATTTCCCTGTTATTACAATCCTGCTAATAGTTGTGAACACCCTGGTCTTCCTTTATCAGATATCCTCGAATACTGATTCAAGGGCTATCGTATATTCCTACGGTGTCATCCCTTATAATCTCCTGCATGGAAACGAAGGAATAGGAATCCCGATTGCAATCAACATATTCACATCGATGTTCCTCCACGGTGGAACTCTCCACCTGGCAGGAAATATGCTTTACCTCTGGATATTCGGAAATAATATTGAAGACAAACTCGGGATATTCAGGTTCATCATCTTTTATCTGCTTTGCGGTGTGATCGCCACATATACCCATGCCTTAACCGACCCGTCTTCAAGAATACCCATGATAGGGGCAAGCGGCGCCATATCAGGGATCCTGGGGGCATATCTTGTCCTGTTTCCGAGGGCAAGGATTCATACTCTGATCTTCTTTGGATTTTTTATACAGGTTATAAAGATTCCTGCTATAATAGTCATCGGGTTCTGGATTGTGATACAATTTATGAACGGAATATTAAGCAAAGGCATATATGGAGGTGGCGGGGTTGCCTGGTTCGCCCACATAGGAGGATTCCTTGCCGGGATCATTCTCATAAAATTATTCTTTAGAAAAAGGAGACTCACCCAATGATAGTTAATTGTCCTAAATGTAAGGCAAAACTCAAGGTTGATGACGAAAAGATAAAACCAGACGGTCTGAAGGTAAGATGTCCAAAATGTCAGGTTGTACTTCTCGTGAGAATGCCTCCTCAGCCTGCCCCTCCCCGCGAAGAGAGATACGCTCCTGGGGAATTCAACAGGAAAAAGATCCTTATCGCCCATGATGGAGAGGTTATCAGGACGGCCATAGAAGATATCCTTAAGGAGGCAGGGTATGAGGTAATACCGGCCTCGGATGGCGTTGAGGCTATATTAAAGATCGAAAGGGAACAGCCCTTCCTGGCCCTGCTCGATGTTGCCCTTCCTAAAATCTACGGTTTCGAGGTCTGCAAACAGGTCAAGAGCAGACCTGAAACAAAGGGAACTCTGATAATGCTTCTTGCCTCAATCTACGATGCGACAAGGTATAAAAGGGAACCGGAATCCCTTTACGGAGCAGACGACTATATAGAAAAGCATCATATAGAAGACAGCCTCCTTTTAAAAATAAGGCAGTTGATAGAGAGGTCAGGAGAAAAACCTGAAGGGAGGTCTGCCGAGAAGACTGTTGAAAGACCTGTTGCAACGCCTGTCCTAAGCCAGATCATGAAGACGGAAGAGAAACCTGTTTCATTCGAAAAGGTCGTAACAAGGGGAGAGCTTAAGGAAGAAGAACTAAGCCGCGAACCTGTCCCATCACATATTTGTATTGATGCAGCGGCCATAGAGAAGGCGAGACGTTTTGCAAGAATAATAATCTCTGATATTGCCCTCTATAATCAGCGTCTGGTAGAAGAGGGTATAAGGAACGATAACTTCTATTCCCTTCTTGGATCCGAGATTCACGAGGGCAGAAAGCTTTATAATAGCAGAGTGACAGACGAGATCATAACCCATGGAGATTATTACAAACAGGCAATCGATGAATTCATAGAGAAGAAGCGAAAAACGATAGGGCATGCTTGACATTGAAGACGATACCATTTTATATTGTCCTTACGGGGCGTAGCGCAGCCTGGTAGCGCACACGGTTCGGGACCGTGGTGTCGAAGGTTCAAATCCTTTCGCCCCGACCAGATTAACGATAACTAATGATTAAATTATTTACCCCTCACCCTGACCCTCTCTCGCAAGGGGAGAGGGGAATTTTTTATTTTCTCTCCCTAAAGAGTAAGGGAAACTACAGAGAGTTTCTCATACAACGGAAGAAGAAATTCTCTTTTCATCTCCCCTCCCTCGATGGGAGGGGATGGAGGGGAGGGTGAATTAAATTTGGGAAAACCGATTATTGGTGTGATAGGTGCCGGGCAGTGTACACCTGAGATTTCGGCTGTAGCAGAAGAAGTTGGAAAACTGATTGCAAGGAAGGGTGGCCTTCTAATCTGTGGTGGCCTTGGAGGCGTTATGGAGGCCGCCTCAAGAGGTGCTAAGGATGAGGGAGGAATTACTATAGGGGTTCTTCCGGGTGATAATCCTGAGGATGCAAACCGTTATATAGATATCCCTGTTGTCACAGGTCTTGGTCATGCAAGGAACATCATCATAGCAAAATCCTCTGATGTCCTTATTGCTATCTCAGGAAGCTACGGGACCCTATCAGAGATCGCCTTTGGCCTCCTCCTAAATAAAAGTATCATAAGTATCGGCTCATGGGAATTAGACGAGAGGATTATTAGGGTCAGTACTGCCAGAGAGGCCGTAGAGAAGGCCTTTGAGATATTATCAGGGAGTTAAAATATTTTAATGACTCCATTAAAAGAAAACGGAGGGTTTATTGACCCCTCTTCAGAAGACGAAGAAGGTACAGAACCTTTTGGTCCGGTTTCCGAATCTGATTCAGAAACAGAGGAAGAAGAATCCTCCTATACAGCAGGGCCTGATGCCCTGAGGCTTTATCTCAAAGAGATCGGAGCGTCACCGCTCCTTTCAAAAGAAGAAGAGATAGAGTTAGCAAAGAGGATAAGTCAAGGGGACCAGGAAGCAAAACAGAGGATGATAGAGTCAAACCTCAGGCTTGTTGTAAATATCGGCAAAAAGTATATATACAGGGGGCTCCCCCTGCCTGATATAATAGAGGAGGGGAATCTTGGCCTCATGAAGGCAGTAGAGAAATTTAAATACGAAAAAGGATATAAATTCAGCACCTACGCTTCATGGTGGATCAGACAGGCAATCGAGCGGGCTATTATAAACCAGTCAAGAATGATCAGGGTGCCTGTTCATATATCTGATTCTATAAATAACTATGTTAAGGCAGTCAGAGAGCTATTACAGAGGTTTAGCAGAGAGCCCACCCTTGAAGAGATAGCGGAAAAGATGAAAACCTCGTTTGAAAGGGTTAGAGACATTCAGCAGACGATCAGCAGGATCTATTCCCTGGATACACCCATCAATAACAGGGAAGGAGGATCGCTTAAAGATATTATTGAGGACTCTACCTCTCAGTCCCCTGCTCAACTTACCGAAGAATTAGAAAGACATGAGCTGATTCTTGAATGGTTACAGTTACTGTCCGAAAACGAAAAAAGGGTTATCTCCTTAAGGTTCGGAATTGAAGACGGAGAACCAAAGACCCTCGAGGTAGTAGGTCATACCTTTGGTGTTACAAGGGAGAGGGTGAGGCAGATAGAATCTTCTGCGATCAATAAACTGAGATTTCTTCTCAGAAAGAAAAAGGTAAAACCAGAAACTATTCTTTAAACCAAAAAGTCCCCTCCCTCCGATGGGAGGGGATGGAGGGGAGGGTGAAGACTAATCCTATTCACCCCCACCTAACCTCCCCCATCAAGGGGGAGGTAGTAATATGGCATTAATTTATTAAAAGGAGGAGTAAATGATTGACCTGAAATCAAAGATAAGGGACATTCCTAATTTCCCGAAAGAGGGTATTATCTTTAAAGACATCACCACACTCCTTAAGGATCCGGAGGCGTTCAAAAAAGCTATTGATAAGATCGCTACCTTTTATAAGGACGAGGGGATAGAGAAGGTCATCGGTGTGGAGTCGAGGGGTTTTATACTGGGGGCACCTGTTGCCTTTCAGCTCGGGGCAGGCTTTATTCCTGTACGAAAACCGGGAAAACTCCCGAGTGACATCTACGAAGCCAAATATGAGCTTGAATACGGCACGGATACCCTAACCATACATCAGGATGCATTAACTCCTGGTCAGAGGGTTCTTATCGTTGATGACCTCCTGGCAACAGGCGGTACTGTTTCAGCAACGATTGAGCTTATAAAACTTCTCGGAGGTGTAATTGTCGGTATAGCCTTCCTTGTAGAACTCTCTGAACTCAGGGGAAGAAACCGCATCGATGGATTTAATATTTTATCTTTGATAACATACTGATAACTTTCAACTTTTAACTTTTATTATATGCCCCTGTAGCTCAGTATGGACAGAGCAGAGGTTTCCTAAACCTTGTGTCGGGT
>CAKKRL010000008.1:24337-26283 GCA_919902655.1 Thermodesulfovibrionia bacterium | reverse complement strand
ACTTAAAACTGTGCTCATCTGACGGGAAGATCCCTTTTTCGACCTCTTCCTTATAGGCCTTAACTGCCTTCAACGCCCCGTCCTTCAGGTTTGCATAACGCTTAACAAACTTCGGGGTGAATCTCTCAAATAGACCCAAGATATCATGGAGTACAAGAATCTGTCCGTCACAGAAAGGCCCGGCCCCTATCCCGATAGTCGGTATCTTTAATTCAGAGGTTATTCTTTTTGCAAGATCAGACGGAATTGCCTCAAGGACTACTGAGAATGCACCTGCATCTTCTACTGTATGGGCGTCCTCGAGGAGCCTTCTGGCTACTTCCTCATCCCTTCCCTGGACTTTAAAACCACCCATCTTATGGATTGACTGGGGTGTGAGCCCTATATGGGCCATTACAGGGATGTCATATTTCGTTATCGCCTTTATCTGTTCAATAACCGTAGCCCCTCCTTCAAGCTTTACTGCCTGGGCTCCTCCCTCCTTGAGAAAAAGCCCTGCATTTCTTACTGCATCATCTATTCCTGTTTGGTATGAAAGAAATGGCATGTCACCGATCACCATTGCGTTCTTTGCTGCCCTCGAGACTATCTTTGTATGGTAGAGCATCTCATCCATAGTCACAGGAAGTGTATTTTCCTGACCCTGGACAACCATTGAGAGGGAATCACCTACGAGTATGGCATCAATCCCTGCCTCATCAACTATCTGTGCAAAAGGGAAATCATAGGCAGTGAGCATGGTAATCTTCTGCTTTTCAGACTTTTTCTTAAAGAAATCATTAACAGTTATTTTTCCCATGTTTTACACTATTCACTGTTCACTAATCACTGTAATTACAGTAGGCCTGCCCTCTCCATTATAACCGACACCTTATCCTCCATCCCTATCGCCATGATATGGAGACCGTCGCAGACCTTATCCTCTTTAAGCTCCTTTATCTGCCTTGCTGCTATCTCTATCCCTTTATCGAGTGCCCCCTCTTTACCGGCTGCCTTGAGTTCTTCGATAAGAATATCTGGAACGGTTATTCCGGGTACAAACTTTTTAAGGTAATTCGCCATACCTGCGTTCTTGAGGAGAAGTATGCCTGCAAGGATCTTGACATCGAAATTCCTTGCAAATTTCATGAACTCCCTGAATTTTTTGATATCATAGATTGCCTGGGTCTGGAAGAACCTTGCCCCTGCCTTAATCTTCTTCTCGAATTTAAAAAGCTGTGGCTCTATGGGATTTGCCTCAGGTGTAACTACAGCACCAGGAAATAACTCAGTATTGCCTTTAAGGTCATTTCCAACCATGTCCTTGCCATGGTTAAGCCCATGCACAACCCTTAAAAGCTGGACAGACTCGATATCATAGACAGTCTTTGCAGACTTATGGTCACCGGCAGAGACATGATCCCCAGTCATACATAGGACATTCCTTATGCCGAGTATGTGTGCGCCGAGGAGGTCTGACTGGAGGGCAAGACGGTTTCTGTCCCTGCATGTCATCTGGAGTATCGGGTCATGTCCCATCTCGTAGAGGAGCCTGCAGACAGGAAGGGATGCTATCCTCATGACTGCTGATTGGTTATCAGTAACATTTATTCCGTGTATCTTCCCGAGGAGGTGTTTTGCGTGCTCAAGCATCTCCTTTATATCGGTCCCCTTTGGGGGCCCGCATTCTGCTGTAACAGTAAATTCTCCTGATTCCAATGCCTCTCTGAATTTCTTCATCTGAAAATTCCCTATAGGACAGGCGGGACGCCTGTCCTACCAGTTATAATCTTATAATATATACACATACTAGGTCAGGCGTCTCGCCTGTCCTAGTTTCATTCCTCTTTGTGTCGACCTGTTGACATAAATATTTCATTTCTTCTCTTCTTTTTTTGCATTCAGAGAAGAAGGCTTGAGATGTTTTGAATAATCTTTTGGCTCAAGTATTTCCCTCATCTTATCAA
>CAKKRL010000008.1:0-24237 GCA_919902655.1 Thermodesulfovibrionia bacterium | reverse complement strand
GGCTTGAGATGTTTTGAATAATCTTTTGGCTCAAGTATTTCCCTCATCTTATCAAGCTGTCCGATTCGTTTTAATCTCTCGTAGATCCTGACCCAGCAGCATTCGAGATCAGGACTTACTTCGCATTTCCCGTTATTCGTCCCGCCACAGGGGCCATTCAGAAGTCCCTTGGGACACAGGGTAACAGGACAGATACCTCCGGTCTTATCAAGTATACATTCACCGCATAAAGAGCACCTCTCGTCGAACTGCCTGAACCTCGTCATGTTACCAAGGAAGAGGGTATCGTTTGCAGAATATACTTCCTTGTCCGGAAATGCCTCTACCATTGCCTGGGTACCTGCACCACAGGACATAACGAGTATCGCATCTGCATTGTCAATGGCCTCTTTGAACGGCTTGAGTTCAATCTTTGTCCCGAGGACCTGGCATCCTGTCTTCGCCACGAATTTCCCTGTTGTCTTCTTTCCGGCCTCCCCGAGATTCTCCTCCATCTCATTTAGTGCCTTTTCATCCCCTGTACCGCAGAGGGCAGCACATTCGCTACAGCCAAGGAGGAAGAAGGACTTTCCATCTTTAAGAAAATTTAAGATTTCTTCCATATCTTTATGTTTACTTATAATCATTTTCTAAACCCCCGCTCTATGATCCTTCGGTTGATCTTCTTGCAGCATCAAGGGTATTATTAAGAAGCATCGTTATGGTCATAGGACCCACGCCACCAGGGACAGGTGTAATCCATCCGGCCTTCTTAGACACCTCATCATAATCAACATCACCTACGAGGCTCCCGTCATCAAGCCTGTTTATACCGACATCTATAATTACAGCCCCTTCCTTCACCATATTCCCCTTAATTATCTTCGGCTTACCGATGGCGGCAACAAGGATATCTGCACTTCTACAGACCTCATCCAGATCTTTTGTCTTCGAATGGCATACAGTAACAGTGGCATTTTTCTGCATGAGGAGAAGGGCTACAGGCTTACCAACAATGTTACTCCTTCCAACGATCACAGCTGTTTTGCCTTCAACTGATATCCCTGAATGTTCTATCATCTTCATAATCCCGTAGGGTGTGCAGGGGATAAAGATCGGGTCTCCGATCATTAGCATTCCGACATTGTAAGGGTGGAAACCATCAACATCCTTGAATGGATTTATCGCTTTAAGTACAGTATCGCTATCGATATGCTTGGGAAGTGGAAGCTGGACAAGGATTCCGTGGATCTTGCTATCTTTATTAAGCCTTTCAACAATGGATAGGAGGTCCTCCTGCGTAGTTGCCTCCGGGAGCTTATGTTCCTCAGAATATATACCCACAGCCTCGCAGGCCTTCTGTTTGTTCTTCACATAGACCTTTGATGCGGGGTTATCGCCAACAAGGACAACGGCGAGTCCTGGTGTCACTCCTTTCTCCTTGAGCCTTCCGACATCTACCTTTATCTTAGCCTTGATTTCTTCTGAGATCGCCTTACCGTCTAAGACCTTTGCTGTCATGAGTTCCTCCTGATGTGTCTTGTGAATAATAGTCAGCGAGTAGTATTTAGTTATTGTTTACTTTTTATAAGTTCCAGCATCTCACTCCTTGTTGACTCCTTTGTCTTGAAGAGTCCACGAACAGCAGAGGTGACCGTTCGTGACCCGGATTTCTTAAGACCCCTCATCGAGAGGCAGAGATGCTCTGCATCTATTACGACCATGGCGCCTTTTGGTTTAAGATTATTCATTATTAAATCTGCAAGCTGAGCAGTAAGCCTCTCCTGAACCTGGGGCCTCTTTGCAAGGACCTCAAGGGCATTGGCAAGTGTATTTATCCCTACGATTCTACCTTCTCCCGGTATATAAGCGATATGTGCCTTGCCTGCAAAAGGGAGGAGGTGATGCTCGCAGATAGAATAGAAGGGGATATCCCTGATGAGTACCATCTCATCATGGGACTCACCGACAATCGGTTTAAGGAGGGCCTCTGTAGATGTCTCAATCCCTGAGAATATCTCCATGTACATCTCTGCGACTCTTGAAGGTGTATCCTTAAGACCGGGTCTCGCAGGGTCTTCACCTATACCTTCGAGTATGAGCCTTATCCCTTCTTTTATCTTTTTCAGATCCATTTCTCAGGAACTATAACCCTCTTTTCCGTAACAATCTTATCTACTTTAACATCATGGGGGCTTTTATGTATTCTGGGAGTTATCTGCACTTCATAGGCAAGACCGATAAGTGTAATATTATGATCAGTCTCTGAGAGTAGCCGGTCATAAAACCCTCCGCCATAGCCCAATCTGTTACCCTTTTCATCAAAACCAACACCTGGAAGGATGACCAAATCAACTTCGTTAAGGAATTTGAGTCTGAGGTGTTTTTCTTTCTGTTCAGGGATATTGTAATAGCCCGGGGCAAGTTCCTTATCGTAATCCTTGAGTTCAGAGATAAGCAGGCGATCACCTTTCTTGCTCACAACAGGAAGGGCTATCCTTTTTCCGGTTTTAAGGGCTTCTTTTATCATCTTTTCTGTCTTCACCTCACTCCTGAATGCCGCATAGAAAAGGACAAGATTTGCATTCTTAAACTTCTTCAAACTAAAAAGCCTCTTTTTGATCATCCTGCTTTTTGATTCCATCTCTCTTTCAGTGAGTTTATCCCTCTTTGAAAGTAACTCTTTCCTTAAGTGGGCCTTCATCTTGGTTTATGACAGATGACCCGTGACCTTTTAACCGGTCACCTGAGGATTTGTGTCCCAACCTTTCCTCTTAACAGTGCCTTAATCCCTTCAACCTCTTCCACCATAGAAGGGGATGCGTCAAACGGAGAAATGCCCTTCTGATCGGCCTCTATTACCTTCGGGTCGTAACTGAGAAAACCTATTATATCAAATCCTTTCAAACTTTTTTTCAGGAACTCTTTTTCCTTTTCATCACTTATCTTGTTACCCACAACAAAGACGGCCTTTATCCCGAGGTCCACAGCAAGGGTTTTTATGTGCATGGCAGTCTGGATACTTCTCTGGCCCGGTTCAACAACTACTATAAAGGCGTCAACCCCGTCGGCTGTCCCCCTTGTAAGGTGCTCGATACCCGCTTCCATATCGAGGATTACCACTTCATCCCTCTGAAGTACAAGGTGACGGATGAGTCTCCTCAGGAATACATTTTCAGGGCAGTAACAACCTGAACCTCCTGCCTTTGATTTTCCAAGGAGAATCAGACTTACACCTTTGTATTTGTAACCGAGTGTGTCAGGGATATCATCCACCTTTGGATTAAGCTTAAAGATTCCACCTGACGTCCCTGGTTTGGCGCCTGTTCTTTCTTCTATAAGTCCCCCCATCTCAGCAAGAGGGAGTATCTTTTCCGATTCCTCCTTCGATATCCCGAGCGCAGATGCGAGGTTTGCATCAGGGTCGGCATCAATTGCCAGAACCTTTTTACCCTCTTTAGCAAAGGACCTTGCTAAAATGCCAGCCAGAGTGGTCTTGCCGACACCGCCTTTCCCGGTAATAGCTAATTTCATAAAATCCCTGATAAGAAAATTGAGTGAAAAAATAACATCTGAGGTAATTATTTGTCAAGGAATTTTGGGCTAAAAATAATACGTGAAGGGGATTTTACCCTTCGGAGGGCAGATTTTATGAATTCCGGAAACTATCTCTTAGATCTATTCCGCTCTGACTTCTTTTTTGATGCACCCCTTTTCTTTTTAACCTTCTTTCTCGGAACGGTACTCTTCACATGCATGGCAACCTCTTTTACTGCGCCCCCGCAACAGTAGATAGGGCTGAGGTATCCCTTCCCGGATTCTGTAACTACAAGCTTTGTCCCGCAGGCTTCACATTCATATGTGAACGTCCTCGTTGTCACCATATGAATTCTTCCTTTCTAGTATAAATAGAAATAATATTATCCTTAAAATCTGCCTCTTCTTCCCCCCCCTCCTTCTCTCCGCCCCGGGCCTTTAGTAGTCCGCTGAGGCCTCGCCTCATTCACAACCAAATCCCTATTTTTGAGGTTTTTACCATTAAACATCTCTATGGCCTTTTTGGCCTCTTCATTGGATGACATCTCCACAAAGCCGAAGCCCCTTGATTGTCCTGAATATGAATCTGTTATTATCTTTGCAGATTCAACATGTCCAGCCGTCTCGAAAAGTTCTTCAAGGTCTTTTTCAGTCGCCTGGAAAGATACATTACCCACATAAAGCTTAACTCCCATTTATCCTCCTTTCAAAAAAGACCCGAAGTAACCTTCGAAGTTGCCGAGGGTCTTGGTAGTATTGTTCAACACATTGACTGTAGCGTAATTCTATATTCAAGGTTCAAGAGATGTCAAGTATTTTCTCTAAGTAAGGTCAATTCTCCAGAAATTTATCATGTTTGCTGTATTAATTTCATGGCAGGTGTCTGACAAGTTTTTTTAGAAAGAGGCAGGGGCAACCAGCCCCCGCCTCTATGAATTATTCCTTCCCTAAGGCGAATGTCTTAACTGCATGGTCAAATACCTTTGTATCTACCTTTCCCTTCTCGCCCCATAGAACAGCCATATACTGTTTCCCATCCTTGAGGTATTGCGCGGTGTGTTTCTCATATTCCTTACCACCATCTTTCCATGTGGTGAAGATATGATTCCCTTTTTCTCCGCCTATTTTGAGTTCACCTTCCAGTACTACTTTGTGGTCTTTTCCTTCATATCTTTTGTTTTCTGCATCGATCCTCCACTTCTTGAAGTCAGCAAGCGTGAATGTGGCAGGCTGGACCTTGCGGAGATAAACACCTTCAAGGACTGCACCGCTCTTGGGGTCTTTGAAATAGATCATAAGGAGCTTTTCGTCAAGGTCTTTATACCCGGGCAGCCATCCGGAAGGTACCTCCATTTCAAACCGGGTGCCTGAGAGTTTAACGTTCTGGGCGTGGGCTTCGATCACTGCACTTTCACTTATAACAAGAAACGAAACAATAAACAAACCGAGAACCAAATGAAAAAATCTTAGATTTTTCATATCAGCCTCCTTTCCATGTATGAATGGGTATAAACAACTCGACCTTTTTATAATACCACTTCAGATACCTGTGGATTCTTCCGGACCATCATCTCCTTTTAGCATGATGCAGATTGAATAACGTTTGAATTAAACCACACTTTTTTAAATCCGTCAAGGGGAAATTTGTTAATATATAACTATTGTTTTACAAAGATTTATATCTTGAGAGTCAAAGATATGTTAAAATCCCATCTGTGATTAGAAGATTGATATTTATCTTCCTCTTTATACACTTATTCCCCTCTCCTTCGCGGGCAGTGGAGGTTACCTTAAAACCGGAGGTACTGAGGCAGGGGGATATATTGCTGATGCGGATAATACCTTCACCCCCCGACAATTCCACTACATCCCTGCCCGACAGACGGCAGACGGGCCCCTTTAATAAAGGGGGACAGTCGAAGACCCGACCCATAGGGAGGGGGATTATAAAGGGGGGGGAGTGGGGATTTTCTGATAAAAATCTTCAGGGGAGTTTCCAGGAGAAGAAACTCCACTTTTTCAAGATGGAATCAGGGGGCTATATGGCGCTGGCAGGGATAGACATGAAGACTACACCGGGGGAATATACTTTAACCATAATTTACAATAACAAAAAGATTTTTGAAAAAAATATAAAAATACTTCCGGCCTCATTCGGGTTACAGAGGCTTACCCTTCCGAAAGAAAAGGTTGATTTATCACCTGAGATACTTAATAGGGTCGGGATCGAGCAGGCAAGGCTTGCAGAGCTATGGACGGTGATTAATGAAAAACTCTGGAATGGAAGGTTCATAATGCCTGTAAATGGCAGTATCACAAGTGCCTTCGGTGTAAGAAGGATAATAAATAAGGAGGAAAAGAGCCCCCATAGCGGGATTGATATCAAGGCTGACGAAGGCACTCCGATAGCGGCCCCTAATAATGGGCGGACAGCCCTTATAGACGACCAGTTCTTTGGAGGGAAGACCCTTGTACTCGATCATGGCTATGGGATATATAGTATCTTTCACCATCTCTCAAAGATTACTGTATCCGAAGGACAGTTAGTCAAGAGAGGAGAGATTATCGGCAATACAGGGGCAACAGGCAGGGCAACTGGTCCCAACCTTCACTGGGGGATAAGGCTTCAGGGGGAAAGGATAAACCCGGTTTCGATAGTTAATCTGGAAATGGAATAGCATGTCAAAGCCTGCCTGACCTCAGGATAGCTATAAGGAGCCAGACGCCGAAGAGGAAGGCTATTGCAAATCCTATTAAACCGAGGGCGGGGAGGCCGTAAAGTAACCTCCCGCTTCCTGAGTGGATGATCACGGCGGACCCTATGATGATTGCGGCTATTATCAGGCTGAAGGATAAACGGTTACTTGAGCGGTCTATATCCCTGATAAGCCTGTCCATTCCGATAGGGGTCATCTTTATATGAAGTTCATCCCTTATGGCCTTCCTCATGAAGATCCTTAACTGTTTTGGCAGGGTGTTGAGGAAATCTGTTATATCGTAGAGGTTCTTCCTTGCCCTTATGAGAAGTTTCTTAGGACTCATCTTCTTCCTCATGAATTTCGAGGCGTATGGCTCTGCAACACTTATAAGGTTAAAATCAGGGTCGAGTCGCCTGCCGAGGCCCTCGATTGTAAGTAGGGCCTTATCAACAAGGAGGAGGTCTGAGGGGAGCCTCAGGTTATGCCTTGAGGCTATCTGCATAATCCTGTCAAGATACTCCCCCAGATCTATCTGACTTAAAGTCTTGGTATATAGGGGTTCAATAAAATCCACAAGGTCTCTCTTGAACTCGATCCTGAACTTCTCTATATCCATCTCTTCTGTCACGATACCGAGTTCGATATACTGCTGAATAAGCCTGTCGAAGTCCTTGTGGATAAGCGCAAGGAAAGTGTTTGCGATCCCTTCCATGGTTTCTTCTGAGAGCCTTCCGACAATTCCGAAGTCCATGAGGCCCATCCTTCCGTCTTCAAGGATGAAGATGTTGCCGGGATGGGGGTCTGCATGGAAGAACCCGTCCTCAAAGAGTTGTTTGAAGTATGCCTCTGTCCCTTTTCTTGCTATATCCTTTCTGTCAAAACCTTCCCTATCAAGTCTTTTAAAATCATCTATCCGTATTCCTACGAGCCTTTCCATTGTGAGGACTCTTTTGGTTGTATATTCGTAATATACCTTCGGGATATAGACGGTTTCGCTTCCCTCAAAGTTCTTCCTGAAGGCAGTAGCATTGTCTGCCTCTATAAAAAAGTCCATCTCCTTTTTGATATTCTTTGAAAACTCATCCACAATACCTGTGGGGTTAAAAAACCTGCTTTCAGGTATATATTTAAGCATAAGCCTCGAAATAAAATAGAGGATATCTATATCATTTTCGGTTATCTCCTCTATTCTCGGTCTACAGACCTTTACGACTATACAGGTGCCATCCTTTAAGGTAGCATAGTGGACCTGTGCGATGGATGCGGCAGCAACAGGGGTTTCGTCAAAAGTGGAGAATATTTCGAGGAGGGGTTTTCCAAGTTCTTTTTCTATAATTGCCTTTGCCTCCTCGGTAGGGAAGGGAGGGACTTCATCGAGGAGCTTTCTGAATTCGTCGGCAAAGGTCTTTGTTACAAGGTCAGGACGGGCGCTTAATAGCTGGCCTAATTTTATAAAGGTTGGACCGAGCTCTTCAAAGGCATGTCTGGTTCTCTCTGCAAGGATAGGTTTTTCGAGATAGACACCGTAGCGGCCAAAGGTTCTGATCCTGTGTCTCAAGGGGATATAGCGCTGGAGATTTATTTCTTCAACGAACCTTCCAAGCCCATGTTTAAGAAGAACCCTGACTATCTGAGTTAACCTCTTTACATTCCTGTAGGTCCTCCTGAGATTGATGAATCTAAGGGAGAGCATAAGATTTTATAGGGTTACTCTTCAGATTTCTCTTCCGTAGCTCCGCCTTCGAGTTTCCTCACCCTTGAAGAGATGGCCTGGATCTTTCTGGAGAGTCTGTCGATCTCATCCCTTGTAGGGATATTCGTCTTCTCGAGGGCTTTGCTGATTAGTTCGCTAATGGTTTTATTAAAACTCTTACTGCTCTCTTCTGCCTTACCCATCCATTCTTTGAAAAGTGTTGCTCCCTGAGCCTCGCTCAGTTCACCTTTTTTTATTACATCATCTATAAACTCTTTTACCTTTTCCTGCATCCCAAGCCCTGCAAGCAATGCCTTCCTAATAGTATCAAATAACATTTTCCCACACCTCCCTCTCTTTAGTTAATAGTGAACGGTGAACAGTGAATAGTACTTTAAAAATACTATTCACTGACGACTATTCGCTGTATTTAAATCTTAGCCGAATCTATAGGGATTGTCAACTAATGATGTGTTTATATGACCCTTACAAATATTCCCCTTGCCATCTCCTCGTCTATTGCTATGGTCATCTCTTCTATCCCTATAATATAGGATGGGCTTTTCTGCTGGAGTTTGATTATTGCACCGGGAACAAGGCCGATAGAACTTAATCTTTCCATGATTGTACCTGCGATGAAGACTACCCTTGCGAGCTTCCCAACTGTTATGTCTGTTACCCTCTGGACAAGCGGCCGGACTTTCTGCGTATATGTGGCACAGCACCTTCCTCTTGGTATAGGTTTACCATGGGGACAAGAGGGCGGATGGCCGAGGAATGTGCATATGGCCTCTTCGACTTCAGTGCTTATGGCATGCTCAATTTTACATGCGTCTGATTCAAATTCTGTGAGGTCGAGGACATCAACAAAGAGCCTCTCTGCAAGGCGATGCCGTCTTGTGATGTCGCGTGCCCTTTTTTCTCCTTCCTCTGCGAAATAGACCTTCTCTTCTTTTATCTTTATTAAACCATCGCGTTCCATCTCTTCTATAGCACTCCTGTTTCCCAACTCCTTTATTACATCTTCAAGTTTTACTTCACCCTTTTCCCTTGTCTCCCAGATTAACTGGAGTGCCTCATCCTCGAAGATGCCTTTATCTATCGGTGAACTTAAAGGTTTGTCAGATCCTTCCCTGTTATACATAATAATTCTCTCCTCTTTAAAATTGTATCTCTAACGTTCTCAGGACAAAGTTTAAAACACCGCCCACCAAAAAGGCAAATGGGAAGATTATCCCTGCCATCAGAAGGGCGACTTTCATTCCCTGTTCCTTAATTATCATTAGGAAATTGGCGAGACACGGAACAAAGAGTGTTATCGTCACAAGGCTGACAACTACCTGAAGTGGAGAAAGCATACCTCCCCGTGAGAGTGCAAGAAGGCCTGCAGCTCCATAGTCTCTCCTGAGGAATCCGAGGATGAATGCCTCTGTTGTCTTTGCAGGGAGACCGAGGAATTCAACAACAACAGGAGAGGCAATCCTTTCAAGATATATGAGAAGATCAAGTTTATTCAGAACAAAGAGTACAAGGGTTCCGAGTATGAAGAGCGGGACGGCCTCCTTTAGATACCATTCTACCCTCCCGACGGTCTTTACTATTACATTCATAGCCTGAGGCAGCCTTATAGGTGGTATCTCGAGAAAGAAGTCTGCCTTCTCACCCGGAACTACCTTTGATGCAAGAAATCCTGCAAAGAGCATTGTTGCGAAGACCGATCCTGCCCAGATTACCGTTGCCTTGCCTGAGATCGGTGCAAGCATGCCGAGGATTACTCCGAGCTGTGCAGAGCAGGGAATTGCAAGGGCGAGGAGGAAGGTGGTGATTATCCGTTCTCTTCTGGTCTCAAGTATCCTTGTTGTCATAGTTGCCATTGTATCACATCCGAGACCAAGTACCATAGGAAGAACCGCCTTGCCATTAAGCCCCATGACATTGAATATTCTGTTTGCCATGATTGCAAGCCTTGGAAGGTACCCCGAGTCCTCGAGTATCGCAAAGGCTATAAAGAATGTCGTAGTAATAGGAAGGATTATCCCTATGGCATATGTGAGGGCCATGGTGAAGATACCATATTCACCAACAAGTAATTCCTGCAGAATCGGAACAGGAATCAACGTCTTTACAATTTTTACTGCCCAGGGGTTCAAATATTTTCCAAAGACAGTCTCCTCAAGAAGATCAACAAGTGTTCCTGCGCCGAAGATTCCGACGAACTGGTATATTCCATAAAGTACAAGCAGTAGAAAAGGAATACCCCATACAGGATGCATACTTATACGGCCTATAAGGGCTGAGATATTGCCGCCTTTTGGTAGGGACTTCTTCAGTACCATATTAGCAATATTCTCTGCCACCCTTATCCTTGCCTGATTTATTAAGTAACTGATCGGTGCAGGGAATCTCGCCTGGGTCTCATCCTTTATCTGTTCAAGCCTTTCAATATCCTCTTCCTTCATATGGGCATTAAGCCATTCCTTCAGGCTTTCATCTCCGCTTAAGACCATAAGGGCTATAGAATGCCTTGATATGTTTGCTTCCGGCAGAAGGGCAGAAATCTTCTCTATCTGGTCTTCAATAACAGGATCATAATCTATCTTTGTTACAGGTATTTTCGGCACATGGATTGATTCCCTGAGATGGTTTATACCCTTTTTCTGGGTTGCTATTGTCAAGATTGTTTTTATGCCGAGGATCTCCTCAAGTTTCCTTGTATCTATCGTAAGCCCCCTGTCCCTTGCCTCATCCTCCATATTGAGATTAAGGACAAGGGGGACCCCCATTTCTCCAAGCTGGAGGGTGAGCATCAGGGTCCTCTTAAGGTTCTTTGCATCGGAGACCTGGATTACTGCTACAGGCCTCTCTATGAGAAGTATATCCCTTGTAACCTTTTCGTCCTCACTCATCGGAATAAGGTTATTTACTCCTGGCGTATCAACCACAAGTAACCTCTTCCCATCAAGGGACATATTCCCGTATGATACCTCTACAGTAGTTCCGGGGTAGTTTGAGACAGTGGCATACTTCCCTGTAAGGAGGCCGAAAATGGCGCTTTTCCCGACATTCGGGTTACCCACAAGGATTACCCTTTCGTGCTGGCCCTTTATCTTCTTTACTTTATGCTCATGCATAATTAACTCTAACTAAGTGTTCAAGGGTTCCAGTGAAATCACTTGACCACTTAGCCACCTGACTCCTTGAATCCTGCTTTTGTTATTCACCTGCATCTCTTACAATACCCTCTTATCTCGAGGGTATGACTTATGCCTCTAAAGCCATCCTTTTTGCAGAGTTTCTCCTGGAGGTCTTCAAGTTCCTGTGAGTGAAACTCTACGACACTGCCACATTTCAAACATATCATATGGTCGTGATGACCATGGCCATAGGTATGTTCGTAATGAGAATGTTTGGCAACCTTTATTACCTCCTCAATAAGCCCGCTTTCCAAGAGGAGGGGGATAGTCCTGTATATGGAGGCCTTCGATACCCTGGTCCCTTTTTTTCTCAGTCTTAAAAGCAGTTCCTCGGGATCGAAATGCCCATGAAAGGAATAGATCTCCTTCAGGATGGCGTTCCTCTCCGTTGTGAGTTTCAGTCCCTTCCTCTTGAGGAATTCTTTGAATACTATGTCATGCATTGTAATTGATTCTCAGTCGCAATTATAACTTAACCAGAGGATACTGTCAAGAAGAAAAATTCCTGCTTATAACCACTGTGGAGAAGGTGAGGGTTGGAAAAGGGATACTAAAAGGTTGACAGCAAAGGATTAAAAATGTAGACTTCCTAATATTTTTTATGTTGTATACAAAGAGCCTTCTCTTATTTTTTATCCTTATCCCTTTTTTCTCCCATGCCGATATGATTATCGGCGGTGAGACCGTCTATCATGTCGTCAAGGGCGATACTATTGAACTTATAAGCTCTAAGTTAGGGTTAAACCAGAAGAAACTGATAAAGGATAATAATATCGATCTCAAAAATCCCCTCCAGATAGGTCAGGAACTTAAGGTAAATAACAGGTTGATAATCCCGAAGGCTATTGAAGATGGCATAATAATAAATATCCCTGACAGGACCCTTTATTTCTTCAAAAGAGGCAGGCTTGAGATGGCCTTCCCTGTCGGCCTCGGTATGCCTTCCTGGAGGGGTATAACAAAATGGAGGACACCTGTCGGTGAGTTCGAGATTATTGAGAAGAAGGAAAACCCGACCTGGTATGTGCCTGAGTCTATGCAGTGGAAGATGGAAATGGAAGGAAAACCTGTTAAGACAATTGTACCACCAGGCCCTGATAACCCCCTCGGAAGATATGCCATGAAGACCTCGATCTCCGGAATCGTAATCCACGAGACAATCTAGCCTACATCTGTCTACCAGTTCAGGAGCCATGGATGTATAAGGGTGATTCCAGAGGTTATGGAGATTTTTCAAAGAAGTTGAAATAAATACCACCGGGGAGTTAATATACAACCCTGTAAAGCTCGCAGTCATTGAAGGAAGGAGTGTGAGCAGGAACAGTATGCACCTCCTCGGCCTTGCTATAGACTTCAGAATACAGGGTATAAGCAACGATAAAATTTCGAAGATTGCGAGGGACTTTCAGGCAGGCGGGGTTGGAAGATACGCTGAATTTGTCCACATAGATACAGTACCTGTAAGAAACTGGTAAATTAACACGTCAAAAAATATTCTTTGCAATAATGCCTTCTTCTGGTATTATTACACATAAAAAAGGAGGTGCCATGTTTTTTATATTCGTCATCGGGCTAATCGGTCTTTTAGTCCTTGCAGGTATAGTTATCTATAACAGGTTTGTCCGTCTGAGATTCACAGTCCGTTCCTCATGGTCCGATATTGATGTGCTTCTAAAGAAGAGGTATAACCTCGTCCCTAACCTTGTAGAGACAGTGAAGGGATATGCCACCCATGAGAGGGGGGTATTTGAAAAGGTAACAGAGGCAAGGTCTAAGGCAATGCAGGCATCAAGCCCTGCAGAAAAGGCCCAGGCAGAGAACATCTTCAAAGAGACTCTTAAGAGTCTCTTTGCAGTAGCAGAGGCCTATCCCGATCTCAAGGCAAGCATACAGTTCAGCCAGCTCCAGAGCCAGCTTCAGCAGATTGAAGACAGCATAGAGTATGCCCGCCGCTACTATAACGCAGTCGTAAGGGATTATAACACCATGACAGAGGCCTTCCCTTCAAACCTGATAGCAGGGCAGTTTGGATTTACTAAAGAGGAGTTCTTTGAACTCGAGTCTGCAGCAGAAAAGGAGCCTGTTCAGGTAAAGTTTTAGGAGGAGGTTATGAAGATGTTTAGAAATATCATAGTGCCCCGATTTATCAGGGCTTTATTTCTGGAATGCAGGGCTAATACCCTGTCCTACAGAGACTTCGTTAAATCTTTAATTCTGGTTGGCCTCTTTATCTTTTCAAACGTTAGCCCTGCCCATGCCGTGGATATGACCATAACGAAATACCACGCGGATATTAACATATATGAGACCTCACAGATAGAAGTGAAGGAAACGATCGAGGTCCAGTTCCATCGGCAGAGGCACGGAATATACAGGGATATACCATACATATATAAGGATGACCTCGGTGGGAAGGTAAAGACCCCCTTTAATGTGATTGATGTGACAAATGAGAAAAATAAGTCCTGGAAATATAAGACAATAAGAGAGGGCGGGAATATACGTATTCGGATTGGAGACCCTGATAAATATGTAACAGGTAAAAAAACCTATATTATCTATTACAGGGTAGATAATGTCATCCTATTCTTCCCTGACCATGATGAACTCTACTGGAATATCGTAGGGAATGGATGGGATGCGGACATAAAAGACATAAGTGCAACAGTAACCCTATCCTCTAAAAAAGAGACAAAGGAGAAATGGGCATCCTGCTATACAGGGCCATTCGGTTCAAAGGAAATGAAATGCGGATATAAACCTTCAGGGAACACTATACATTTCACATCGAGAGACCTAAGGCACTATGAGGGATTCACTATTGCCTATGGGTGGGACAAGGGGATTATAAAAGAACCAGGGAGATATCAGAGATTACTCTGGAAGATAAAAGAAAACTGGATGTTCGCTTTACCACTGATATCTCTCATATTGATGTTCTATCTCTGGTACTCAGGAGGGAGGGACCCGAAGGTAAGGGAGGTTCTGGCAGTCCAGTATGAACCACCGAAATTCAGGGAACAGGCCCTTAATGCGGCAGAGGTCGGGGCTTTAATAGATGAAAAGCTCCATATGAGGGATATCACTGCATCAATAGTCGGCCTTGCTGTAAAGGGTTTTATAAAGATAGAGGAGACGAAAAAGAAGGGCATGATATTTGATTCTACAGATTATTCCCTTACGAAGGTTAAGGGTCCTGATTCATCCCTTTCGGAATTCGAGAATAAACTCATGGGTGGCCTTTTTGAATTAGGGAAGATTGTATCTATATCGAGCCTTAAGAATAAATTCTTTAAAAACATACCCGAGCTGAAGAAGTCCATTTACATTGATCTCAGGTCCAAAGGCTATTTTAAAAATAACCCTGATGACGTGAAGATAGGTTATATAATAGCAGGTTTCATCCTTCTGGGGTTGGGTACTGTCATTGGCGGTATCATGGCAGACAGTATAGGTCCAAGTGCTATCCTTGCAGGGATTCTTACATGTGTTCCTATTTTTGCCTTTGCGAGGTTTATGCCTGCCAAGACAGCAGAAGGTGCAAGGGCGCTTGCAGATATAAAGGGCTTTGAGGAGTTCTTAAGCAGGGCTGAGAAGGACAGGCTTGAGAGAATGAAGGATGAAGACCTATTCTCAAAATACCTCCCCTATGCCATGGCCCTTAATGTGGAAGATGACTGGGCAGAGGCCTTCGAGGGGATATATCAGAAACCCCCTGAGTGGTATTCGTCTCCCGGAGGTTTTAAAAGATTCAGTACAGGTAGCTTTTCTTCTAACCTCGGAAGTGCCATGTCGAGTATTGGCTCTGCTATGGCCTCAGCACCTCGTAGCAGTGGTGGTGGGGGAGGATTTTCGAGTGGAGGAGGCTCGTCAGGAGGAGGTTCTGGAGGCGGAGGCGGAGGGAGCTGGTAGGCTATCGTAACGATCTGACAGACAATGTCAGGTAAACTTCCGATTATAAGGTATACCTACTAAGAAATAGTTATTACCAGACAAAATCATTAAAGATTACTGTGAGAAATGTGCAAGTAACGATCTAAATCAGCGGCGGTCAGTTACCCGTCCGCTGGAGTGTTTTGTTAGGCGCTGTGTTGTTTTCGTCAAATCAAGTAAAGACCTTAATGCCTCATTTACTGCATTTGAATCTACAAATGACTTGGCAATATCTGGCTCAAGCATTACAACATTAGCACCTTCCTCTAAAATGCGTTTGTAATACTTGCCACGAACAGCTTTTGAATAGTCAAAGTTGTATTCGGGGCGTAATTCATTAACGGTTTTCTTTTCTTTAGCTTTCATGTCGCTTCCTTTCATACGCGGTTGCAGGCCTCGCGCTGATAATACGTATTGTTTTTCCCCTCTCTGTATGTGATACCACAAGCAGACGACTACGAGAGGAGTGGCCTATAGTTATAAGTCTTTCCTCATCGGTAGAGTGATCTGGGTCATCAAAAGTTGCTGATAACGGGTCATAAAATACTGTCACGGCTTCATCAACTGATACCTTGTGCTTTCTGAGATTCTTTTTTGCTTTTTCTCTGTCCCATTCAAATCGCATATGTTAAATTTTACCATAATGTTGCGCCTAACATTTTTTTATACCATGTAACATGTTAATGTAATCTTATATAATAATCAGTGTATGTGTCAAGGCTTTTTATGATGCATTTGGCAGAGTTGAAGATAATACAGTATAGATTATGGCAGTGAAGCTTCTATGCTTTTTGTCAAGAAAAATATGGGAAGTGTCCCTCTTATTCTCAAGTATGGGATAAACTCCAGCGGGAATCCAGCCGTCGTCCCCCTGAAACTTGTCCCCGATTGCGATCGGAGAAAAGGAAACCAGAACACATAGAATCTGGATGCCCGATTAAGCCTGCCCTCGAATGTTTTAATCGGGGGAAATTCGAGCATGACAAATAAATATCTACCGCCGTAAGAAATATATGTTACCTACCCCTATCCTCCCTGATAAGCCTTGTGCTATCGGTGAAGGCAATCTTATTTGATCTTCCGAAGGATCCTGTGGACAGGCGTTCTCTTATTGTAGCAGCCCTTTTGGAGATCACAATATTTTGGCGATGTCTTTTAAATGCCTTAAGTTTATCAGCATCGAACACTATATTTCTACCTATCTTTTCCGATTTCAGTAAGCCCTCTTTTACCCATCTTCTAACTGTTATTTCTGCCACTTCAAGATATTCTGCTGCTTCTCTGATTGTAAAGGGAGAATTTCTTATATCATCGAATACCTCATTATGGGTATAAACCTCCTTTTCAAAACCACGGCGTGCTATTACACTAAAAAGCCGTTCTCTTTCTTTTAAAGGCATTTCTAATATTTCCTTATAAACTTTTTTTGCGGTTATCATTTATTCGACCTCCTTTATTTAATGTCAAGGTATTTATCATAACCTCAGCATTTCAGGTCTTCTCCAGTAAAGCAGGATAATAGTAATCAGACAGAGTATACCTCCGAGGGTTACAGCTAAAGGTGTTCCGAGTCTCTCTGCCATCCATCCGATTATAAGATTCCCAATAGGAGTAAAACCTAAGAACACAAGGGCGAAGGCACTCATAACTCTACCTCTCAGGTCATCAGGTACAGACAACTGAAGGAGGCTGTTTACTGTTGCCATCAGGCTTATCATCCCCCACCCCCCAATGAAAAGTACAAACATAGAGAGCCAAAGTGTCCTTGATAGAGAAAATATAATAAGGGTGAGTGAGAAGAGAATACCTGATGAGGCAACAAGGAAACCTTTCTTTTTTATATCTATCCTGAAGGCGAGGAAAATGGCACCGATGAATGCCCCTGCCCCTGCGGAGCTCATAAGCAGACCGAGACCTGTTGGTCCTACCTTCAATATATCCCTTGCGAATACAGGCATAAGGGTTAAAAAAGGGATACCGAGCAGGCTGATAATTGCAACAAGGAGTATTATGGTAAATACCTTTGGCTCTCCCTTTATAAACCTTAATCCTTCTATGATTTTTTCCTTAAAACCTCCGGAGGGCACATCCTTTTTATAACCCGAAAAGGTCATTTTCGAAAGCCCGATTAAAACCGGGATGAAACTGAAGGCATTTATATAAAAGCAGACCTCAAGCCCCAGATAGCCAATAAATAGTCCGGCTGCAGCAGGGCCGATGATCCTCGCAGCATTGAAGGCAGCAGAGTTAAGGGCAATCGCATTCAGGAGGTCCTCCCTCCCTACCATCTCTATCTGGAAGGACTGCCTTGCAGGGATATCAAAGGCATTAACTATTCCAAATAGCGCCGCAAGAAGAATTATATGCCAGACAGCTATTGTCCCTGATGATATGAGGATTGCCAGGATCAGTGAAATAACCATAGAAAAGATCTGTGTCAGGATGATTATTGCCCTCTTCTGGAACCTGTCTGCCATAACACCACCGATCAGTGTAAGGAAGAGTATCGGTAATGAACCTGATGCCCCAACGAGTCCGAGGTAGAAGGGTGAGTCGGTGAGTTTGAGTACAAGCCATCCCTGAGCTACATACTGCATCCATGTACCTGTAAAGGATATGAACTGGCCTGTCCAGAAGAGCCTGAAGTTCCTGTGTCTTAATGCCGAGAGAGCCTGGGATGAAAATAAAGTTTTTAAGATATCCATAATTAAAGCATTTTAACATACAACCGGAGCTTTCAAATAATTCCACTTGAAATTTTCCAGAGATAGATTTAAATTATACTGGAATAGATGATATATTTCTAATGGAGGTTTAATGTTTACTAAATGGATGAAGATAGGAGGCCTGATGATGATCTCTGGCATAGGAATAATGTTTCTATCAGGTGGTCACAGCCAGGGAGGTGTTGCCTTTGGAATATTCACCGCCTTTGTTGGTTTAGCCTTATTTATCTATGACGGGATAAAGGGCTAAACATCCTTCCTTCTGTCATTCTGAGGCAAATCCGAAGAATCTCCAAAACGAGCCCCTTCGTTTCACTCAGGGCGACAAATGGCGAAGTAGTCAGGGTGATATCTTAAGAAGAGTATTTTCACATGAAAGGAAAAATAGGTTCAATAATAATCATTATCATCTCGGTAATTCTATTATCAGGAGCAGGTACATTCTATATTCTCACAAGTGATCTCCCTGGTGTAGGTTTCCTGAAGAACCAGCAGATACCTGGAGGGACCAAGGTATACTCTGACGATGAACAGTTGATAGGTGAATTCAGGATAGAGAAGGGGATACCTGTTCGCCTTAAAGATATCGACAAGGATCTTGTGAATGCCGTTCTTGCGATTGAGGATTCGAGGTTCTACAGGCACAAGGGTCTCGATCACATTGCGATTGCCAGGGCCCTCCTTAAGGACATAATCTCTATCGAGATCAAAGAGGGGGGAAGCACCATAACCCAGCAACTTGCGAAGGTCCTCTTCCTCACACCGGAAAGGAGCCTTCAGAGAAAGATTAAGGAAGCGGTATTAGCCCTGAGAATAGAGGGCAGCCTTTCAAAGGATCAGATCCTTGAACTCTATCTGAATAAGATATATTTTGGGCATGGTGCATACGGTGTCGAAATGGCCTCAAGGACATATTTCGGGAAGTCTGTGGGGAGGCTCAGCCTTGCAGAGTCAGCGATGCTTGCCGGACTTATAAGGGCTCCGAATGTCTACTCTCCCTATAATGATCTTTCGAAGGCGCGATACCGGCAGCTCACTGTCCTTAAAAGGATGAAAGAGGAAGGCCTCATAAAAAGTCAGGATGTCGAAAAGGCGTGGAAACAACCTATCTATCTTTTGAGTCTCAGGGAGAAAGTGAACAATGCACCGTACTTCCTTGAATATATCAGACAGTATCTTGAAGGGAAGTACGGTACAGAGATGGTCTATAAGGGAGGACTGAATGTCTATACTACCCTGAACCGCGAAATGCAGGCGATAGCCGTAAGATCCTTACAGGAGGGACTCAGGGAACTGGATAAAAGACAGGGTTACAGGGGCCCTATAGCCCGGAAGGAGATAGACCCTACAAAGACGAAGGTCAGCGATGAGGAAGATATCTTCAAACCTGTCATGATGACGGAAGGAGATATATTTAACGGTACAGTCGTGAAGGTGATACCTGAATATGCCGTCGTGAAGGCGAGGGGTCTTACAGGAAAGATCAGGACCGAAGATATGCTATGGGCAGGCAGGAGGGCAGAGGGAGGGACAGTCAGGGAGATAAAATCTCCGAAGACAACGGATATACTCAAGGTAGGTGATGTAGTGAAAGTGAGATTAAAGTCTGTTAAGGGAAAGTCCCGGGATGTCTCATTTGCCTTAGAGCAGGACCCGCTTGTGGAAGGCGCGATAATAGCTATGGAGGCCCCCACAGGTTTTATTAAGGTAATGGTAGGAGGTTATAACTATCAGAGAAGCGAGTTCAACAGGGCTGTTCAGGCAAACAGGCAGGCAGGTTCTGCTTTTAAGCCGATTGTCTTTGCGTCAGCACTCGACAATGGATTCACACCAGCCAGTGTGGTTGTCGATGAGCCGGTGACATATGATGAAACACTTCTGAAACCAGGCTGGAGCCCTGAGAATTATGACGGGAAATACTACGGGCCTACAAGGTTAAGGACTGCCCTTATATACTCAAGGAATGTTGTTACGGTAAGACTTCTTGAGATGATAGGGATTAAGTCTGTTATAGAGCTTGCTACCCGTTTAGGTATCAGGAGAGACTTACCGTATGATCTGACCCTGGGACTCGGTTCTCTCAGCGTGTCACCTCTGGAACTTACATCGGCCTACAGCGCCTTTGCGAATGGCGGTCTCAAGATGGAACCCCAGGCAGTAAGGTATATCACGGACTCAAAGGGCTACCTTCTGGAGAGTAATGAGCCACAGGGGGAGCAGGTAATAAGTCCGCAGACTGCTTTCCTCATGACATCCATGATGGAAGATGTTGTTAAACAGGGGACAGGCTGGAGGGCGAAGGCGCTCGGGCGTCCGGTAGCAGGGAAGACAGGGACAACGAACGACTATATAGATGCATGGTTCATTGGTTATACCCCAAGATTAGTTACAGGGGTTTGGGTTGGTTTCGACAACAGGCAGAGTCTCGGCAAACAGGAGACAGGGGCGAGGGCAGCAAGCCCTATCTGGGTCAAATTCATGGACAGGGTTATGAAGGATAGAGCTGTTGAGGACTTCTCCATTCCGCCTGATATAGTAATGACAGAGATAGATGCTGAGACAGGTCTTCTACCGGTAACAGAGATTAGTACCGAGATAGGTAGCATACCAGTAAAGTGGGGTGGTGAGGTTATTACAGAGTTCTTCAAAAAGGGGACAGCACCCACGGAATACGCCCCTCCAGTGGAGGAGAGGCCCAGAGTTGCAGAACCTAAGAAGACAGAGAAAAAGCCCTCTTCACTTGATATTGATTAATACCTCATCCTTGAAATCAGCAGGCCGATGTATTTATTCAGGGGGTTATTCCTCGGGAGAAAGGGTATGAGAGACTTCTTTCTTATCCCGATCCTTTTAAGCTCCTGCCTTATATCATTGTCATTAGGGTCTACCCTTAATCCTTCCATAAAGGTATCTATGGCCTTTTTCCTCTGGCCTCCGGCATAGTAACATCTCCCGAGATTCAGGTAAAATAAAGGATGGATAAATCCACCGAAGTTCCTGGATCTCTTTGCTAAACTGATAGCATTACTGCATATCTTTGCACCCGAGGAGGCCTTCCTCTCCACAACGGCCATCAGACACCCGTAATAAGAAAGAATAAACGGGTCATCAGGAATCTCCTTCGCTGCATGTCTAAGAATCAGTAACGCCTCTTCTTCTTTCCCTTTTCTCAGGAGGAGCTTAACCTTAGAAAGGTAGTCTTCACCTGGCATCTGCCCTTCAATCTTTTTTGCTATATCCTTAGGGCCCTTCATATACCTTAATTTTTACCATTTCCTTTTTCTTCTGTCAAAGGTTTTTTATATCTAAAACTCTGAAATATCTTTAATAATACCAGAGATGAGGCTGCACCCAGGGAGTCTATGAGGACATCAATGCTGGATGGGGTCCGTACAGAGACGAAGGACTGGTGAAGTTCATCGATTATCGCATAGACGGTCGAGAGTATAAATGAGGCGATGTAAAAAGGAAAGGGCATTCCTTCCCACCCATTTCTTAATGTCCTGAGCCAGAGGAGGCTTAAGATACCAAATTCAGTGAAATGGCTCATCTTCCGGATGAAGAAATGTATATTCTCCAGACTTTCCGGAGAGGCATGTGGAAACAGTGCCTTCAGGACTGGAAGGATCAGGGAACCAGTACTTTCCTCAGAAAAGACTTCTGTCGAGAAGAAAAAGATAAAGGCCATCCAGAGAAACGGAGGAATCCAGATATTGAGTCTTATCCTCTTCATTCTATGATCTCTTTTAGTTTAATAATATCATCTATTATAAAATCAGGTTTCGCAGTGAGGATCTGGTCTCTTCCTCTGTAGCCATAGGTAACCCCGCATGTAAAGACCCCGGCCTCTCTACCGGCTTCTATATCGGTCGGGCTATCACCGATTATGAGGGCGGAGCTACTTTTTATACTGAATTCGTCAAGAACTTTTATTATAGGGTCTGGAAAGGGTTTCTTCCTGCCTGTGCTATCGCCACCTAAAATGATATCGAAGTAATGGAGTATGCCAAGTTCCCTGAGGAGGTCCCTTGTGAGGGATTCAAGCTTATTAGATATTACGGCCTTCCTCTTACTTCTGAAATATTCAAGGATCTCCAACACATTTGGATAGATATGGGTATTATCAGCAATATGGGATGAATAGTATTCGAGAAAGAGCGAAAGTCCTTCTTCGAGTAAGCCACCGTGGGGACCGAGGGCATTCTCCATCAGTTTGGTTATCCCCTCTCCAACATACCCTGTGATAGTATCAGTAGCTAATAAAGGAAGATCTAAATTCTTAAGGGCGTGGTTTACTGCATTGCTTATATCTGCTCTTGAATCTACGAGGGTTCCGTCCTGATCGAATATGATCAGGTCTATCGGCTTTTTTCCGAGGGATCCTGTGGACCGGGATAACTCCATTATATTTTGAGAGGATATCAGCTTATTATCTTCTCATTGATCTTTATCTTTGTCTTAATCTTCAGGTTTTCCACATAAGAGGAAATGACCTTATTACGTTTCTCCTGAAGGACAATTCCTCTGAGGGTTTCGCTCAACTTCCCGAGATCCCCGTCCTTGAATGTCTTACCATCAGATTTAAGCCTCTCCACGAAAAATTCCTTTACCTCTTCGTCTGTTACATCAACAGAATCCCATAAAATCCTCTTCATCTTTTCAAGGATCAGGGTTTCTTTCTCGATAGACTCAAAACCCTCAGGGGTGAGGCGGTTAAGCTTTAATATCCTCAGGTATAGCTCTCTGTCAAATTTTCCGTCTTTCTGAAATCCGGGATAATTCATTATGTGGTCCCGGAGTTCTTCGTCAGTTACTTTAAGTCCGATCCTCTCCGCCTCCTGAAGGAGGAGTCTTTTCTGGATTATCTCGTCTATTGCCTTTTTCTTAAGGTCTAAGTCCCTGAGGACCTCTTCGGTCAATCTTTCCTGATATGCCCTTTTGTAGAAGTCGAAGAGTCTGTCATAGGTATCCCTGTATTCATCAATGCCTACCTTGTATTTACCAATAGTTACCACCACATCCCTTCCTGAGTCATTGACCCCTCCGACTCCCCAGAGGACAAATGATATGATCACAAGCCAGAAGAAGATAAAGAAAAATTTCATATGTCTTCGCATGAATCCAAGCATGGCAGGTAGAATATAGATAAAAATATCGAGAAATGCAAGGAAATTTTATTAAAGGTACGGCATGTTTTAAGATAGGACAGATGACAAAACCAATAAGAATTACAATGAATGTGACTTAAGTCATATACTATACTTAATATAAAAAATAATATGCAACTGAACCTTAAAAAAAAGGAGGAGAATATGTCAGATACGCCTTATATGGATGCGCTCATGAAAGGACCTTGGCCGAGCCATACAAGAGAGCTCAAAAGGACTCGTTATCCAGTAATGATGTATGAAGTGGCCATGAAAGAGAGATTGACGCAGTGGGGACATGGAGGTATGTCATCCGTTCCCGGGCTGGGTTCCGGTGCAATAGCCAGGAAATCGAGGAGGCCTGATATCATCAGCCATTCCCACCTCATAAGGGTCCTCGGAAACCCGGGAAATTTCTTCAAGACATCAACCTTCAGAAAGATTTGTGAGATAGCGGATAGATACGGTGATGGTTCTCTCCATATGCTCACAACGAACTACAATATCGAGATATGCGGTATTATGAACGATGATGCAATGAAAGGGGTAACCCAGGAACTTAACGCCATGGGTTACGATGTTGGTTCTGCAGGCGATGCTATCAGGAATATACCTGACTGCATGGGACCTGCACTCTGCGAATATGCCCTGATTGACACGCCAGGTGTCAAACACTTCATGACAAAGCACTATATCGATGACATACAGTATCCAAGATTTCCCTTCAAGATAAAGACTAAGATGTCCGGTTGCCCTAACGAATGCGGGAAGGCACTTCTCCACGGGGACATCGGTATAATCGGTGTATTCAAAGACCTGCCAAAGGTTGACCAGAAGAGGCTTAATCAGTGGGTTAAGAAGGGCGGTAATATCAGATGGGTCTGTGACCACTGTCCTAAAGATGCGATGAAATGGGATAAGAACAAACTCAAGATTGACGCTGATAGATGCATCCGCTGCATGTACTGCATAAACCGTGTGCCTGCCATAAAGCCAGGTGATGACAGGGGTTTTGTTATTACTGCTGGGGGAAAGATGAAAGGGAAATTAGGTCCGATGAAGGGAAAGGTGATATTCCCCTTCGTCAAGGCTACCCCGCCTGATTATAAGGAGCTTGTAGAGGCGTACAATAAGCTCTGCGCGGTCTATGACGATCACGGGAGGAAAAAGGAAAGAATAGGGGACATGATACAGAGGATAGGATTTGATAAATTCCTCGAGTTGTGCGGAGTTGAGGTATCGACGATGAATTTCTCATCTCCGAGAAGAAATACATTCTACCACTGGGAGGTTGAAGAACTGGGAGGTGTAAAATGAGCAAGGTCGGAG
>CAKKRL010000007.1 GCA_919902655.1 Thermodesulfovibrionia bacterium | reverse complement strand
CGGTGTTAATGCCGGAACCAGATCACCCTGGTTTGTAGGCTCCGGATTAAACTTTGTTGAGGATTCAGGTGTTGGTTGAGTTCCATTATTTTTAGGTACGTTTTGTGGCGCTACATTCCCTGGAGGTGTGTTTTGTGGTACTCCATTTCCCTTGGAACCTGCCAAAGCCACCTGCGCTTCAAAAAGCAGGGCTAAGGCTAAAATTAGTACTAATAGGACTTTGTGCAAACTTTTCCCGTAATTCATGGCTTTTTCCCTCCTATCTATTTGATTTTTGTAACTAAATCCCTTTTCCTTACTTCTGATCTCTAACCTCTTATTTCCCATTTCCCCTCCTTTCTTTGTTTGTTTCTACCTATTAGTCGTAATTTCCCTGAAAAAGGTTCAAAAAAAATTGGGCAATAAAATCTAAGGTTAGCAGGGCAGGGGTTTGACAGGGAAATCTCCTTTCTGTTAATCTTAGAACATGGAAAAGAAGAATCTATATATACGCACCTACGGCTGTCAGATGAATTTCCATGATTCTGAGAGGATGGCCGGTATTCTCGAAACCGAAGGTTACAGCCTCACAGAAAGACCAGAGGATGCAGACCTTATAATCTTAAACACCTGCAGTATCAGAGAAAAGGCAGAGCATAAATTTTATAGTGACCTCGGAAGGTTAAGGGTGGTTAAAAAGAAAAATCCTGAAGTAAAGATAGGAGTAAGCGGATGTATTGCACAGCAGGAAGGAGAAAGGATATTTAAAAAAGCGCCTCACGTTAGCCTTATCCTTGGACCACAGAATCTTACGAGTTTATCAGAACTTATAGAAGTTGACAGAAGATCGAGTCTCGAAGACAGGCCTGATTATGCTAAGGCAGAGATACCAACTCGTCGGCTGGATAATATAAAGGCCTGGGTATCTATAATGTATGGCTGTAACAATTTCTGCTCATATTGTGTTGTTCCGTACACAAGGGGCAGGGAAAGGTCAAGGCCCTTGACAGATATCTTTAGAGAGGTTGAAGGGCTTTCACAGGCAGGTTACAAAGAGGTAACACTTCTCGGGCAGAATGTAAATTCCTATGGAAGAAACCTCGAAGACGGTACAGACTTCACGGAGCTTCTTTACAGGTTGCACGATTTAAAAGGGATTGAGAGGATAAGGTTCGTTACATCCCATCCAAAAGACTTTTCAGAAAGGCTTATTAAAGCTATGAAGGAACTCCCCAAACTCTGTGAGCACATGCATCTACCTTTACAGGCAGGTTCAGACAGGATACTGAATCTCATGAACCGTGGTTATACATACAGGGATTATAAAGAGATGGCAGATAAATTAAGGTCAGAGATTCCGGATGTAGCCATTACAACAGATATAATAACCGGCTTTCCAGAAGAAACAGAAGAAGATTTCGAAAAGACCATTGTAGCACTCAGGGAGATAAGGTTTGACGGGATATTTGTATTTAAGTATTCAAAACGACCCAATACATCTGCACTTTTACTCCCCGGACATCTGCAAGATGAGATAAAGGCAGAAAGGTTTTCAAGGGTTCTTGATATTCAGGACTACATAACCCTTGAGAAGAATAGGGGAATTATAGGTAAAAATATAGAGATACTTGTGGAAGGTAAGAGCAAAACTGATAATGATAAGATGACAGGAAGGACGAGGACGAATAAGATCGTAAACTTTATAGGCAACATTGAATCCAAAGGGAAAATAATCATGGTTAAGATATCCGGGACAAGACATAACAGCCTCGATGGAGAACCCTTGGACTTTGCTCAGGGTAAACCTTTATGAAGGTAGCCTTTTCAACACTTGGCTGTAAGACAAATCAATACGAGACAGCCCTTATGTGCGAGGACCTCAGAGGTGAGAATGAAATAATTCCATTCGATCAAGATGCTGATATCTATATTATAAATACCTGCACCGTTACCCAAAAGGCCGATTACCGGTCAAGGCAAACTATAAGGAAGGCGATAAGAAAAGGTCCTGATGCAAAGGTAATAGTTACAGGTTGCTATGCAGAAAGGGTTCCAGAGGAATTGAAGGCAATCGGTGCCTGTACTGTTATAGGAAACAGAGTAAAAAATCAAATAAAACGGTATCTCGATAATATAACAAAAGAGAATGAATTGCCGGCTTATGGAACTGTAGGTACTGATAACGGAACTTTCAGATGCAGGGCTACCTTTCACACCGGAAGGACAAGGGCATTCTTGAAGATTCAGGAAGGATGCAATTATAAATGTTCATATTGCATAGTCCCCATTGTCAGAGGAAAGAGCCAGAGCGCATCCATAAAAAATGTTTGCGAGGAAGTTAAGGCATTAATAGATGGTGGTTATAAAGAGGTTGTTCTGACTGGGATTCAGCTCGGGGCTTACGGGGAGGACCTAAAACCAAATACAAACCTTTACGAACTGTTAAAGGAGTTGTTGAAGATCGATGGGAATTTCCGTTTGAGACTTAGCTCAATCGAACCACAGGATATCACCCAGGAAATAATAGAAATTATAAAATCAAGTCCAAAGATATGCAGGCACCTCCATATACCGTTACAAAGCGGAGACGACAGAATCCTTAATGCAATGGGAAGGGGCTATACAACGGCATATTATAAAGAACTTGTCATGTCTCTTATAAATAACATACCTGATATAGGGTTAGGCACGGATGTTATTGTAGGTTTTCCTGGTGAATCAGAAAAGCATTATCATAATACTTATAATCTGTTAAATGACCTTCCTTTAAGTTATTTCCATATTTTTAGCTATTCGGATAGACCAAATACTCCAATTTATAGGTTCAAAGATAAAGTACCCTTTAAAAAGACAAAAGGTAGAAACAGACAACTCCAGTTACTCAGTGAAAAGAAAGGTATTGCTTTTAAAAATAGTATGATAGGCAAGCAAGTTGAAGTATTAGTTGAAAATAAAAGTATTTCTTCAAGATATATAAAGGGTTTGACAGGCAATTACTTAAGGCTTAATCTTAAAAATATAAACTACATGGAAGGGGAAATTATAAGGTTGAAGGTTGAGGGTATGTAACATGGTATTTTAATAAGGAGATATAAGAATTAAATAGTTCATTTAACATATTGAATTAATTTGAATATGTAACTGCCTAAAAAATAGGCAATTTGCTCAGAACGGCTTGTAGACAACACCTCAATAAATTTATCCACAGCGTTAATA
The DNA here is from genome assembly GCA_919902655.1 of Thermodesulfovibrionia bacterium. Lineage (GTDB taxonomy): Bacteria > Nitrospirota > Thermodesulfovibrionia > JACRGW01 > JACRGW01 > CAKKRL01. Next base: position 5,175 of record CAKKRL010000007.1, on the reverse strand, counting down.
ACAAGTTATGAACATTTTATGTGGAAAAGTCTAAATGTCTGATAAGGTATATTATGTTAAATCAAATAGGTTCTTTATATATTCTATGGCCTCTTCTTTATCCCTAACCTCTTCTAACATCTGAGCCTGCCTTAAATTTTCTATTACCCTTCCTACTTCTGGACCTGGTCTCATATTAAGAACCTTCATTATATCCTCTCCTGTTAAAAGCTTTGGCGTTTCCTTATCTTTGGTTTTAAAATATTTGTATTTTTCCAAAACCTCAAGAAGTCTTATTTCTTTTGTTCTTAAATCATCTTTTTCCAAATCCATGCTTCGAATATCAGCAATAGACAGAAGGAATAAAATTATTAAATATTCATCTGATTCTATGAAGAATCTGTAAAGATAACTCATGTCTATATGTTCTTCCTTAATAAGTTTAAGAGGTATTGAATGACCCTCAACGACAGATTTTAATGCCTCTGTGATATTATTGCTGAACTTAAGTCTTTCAGATATTGTTTCAATAAGTTCTGACCCTGCCCTCTCATGGCCTATGAAGGTATATTTACCTTCATAGGTAATCTTAACTGTGACAGGTTTTCCGATATCATGAAGAAGGCTACCCAATTTAAGAATGGTTGATTGTGAAATCCCTGAAGAAACCTCTTCCTGAAGGTTGCTTAAGACCCAGGAAGGTATTTCTTTCAAAAGGATTTCTACATGCCTAAATACTTCTAAAGAATGATCGAAGGTGCTTAAATGGTGATTACCTTGAGGAGGGATACCTCTTGTCCGGGAAAGCTCAGGGAAAATAGATTCAAGGATTCCTGTTTTAGCTGCCTTGAGTATATATATAAATGAGTGCGGAGGTCTGATTAATAAAAACAACTCGGATGTTATTCTTTCTCCGGAAGCATTCGTAAGCAGATGAGAAGATTCAGTAATTATCTTTTCTGTCTCTGGTTCTATATCCATTTTTAGCTCTGCACCTATCCTGTAGGCCCTTAGAAGACGGAGAGGGTCTTCCTGCATATTCTCTTTCTTTATAGCTCTTATAACCCTCCTTTTTATATCATCAATACCATTCAACGGGTCAAAAATTCCTCCTTCAGGTGACCATGCAATGGAATTGACAGTGAAATCCCTTCTTTTAATATCTTCTTCAATCAATTTACCCGATGTTCCAGAAAAATCAAGAGTTCTATTCTCAATAACAACCCTTGCCATATCTCTTTCTTTGTCGAGACCTACGAAGGTACCCTTAAGAATTCCTGCAACCCTTTTTGCAAAGTCCCAGGCCCCATATCCCTCTAATACATAATCCCTGTCATCCTTCTCTATTCCAACTAAAAGATCCCTGATATACCCCCCCACCAGGTAGAGCTTAACCAAAGAACCTCCTGCAAATTCAAAGACCTTCTGGTTTATTAGATCGGATAAAACCTTTTCATTCGTCACCTTCATAGTGTTGACTTTAGACATTCATAATGTTAGCATTTTATTTAGTAGGATGTCCAAGACGATATTGATTGCTGAGATGGTTCTGCCAGTTTTATCTCCTCCCTTAAATGGATGCGCAGTAACAGTTGAAGATGATTCGATTATAGATATAGAACCTGTCCAGATTTTAGAAAAAAAGTACCCCGATGCAAAAAGGATAGACCTTAAAAATGCTATTATTATGCCGGGACTGATAAACATCCATACCCATCTTGAGCTTTCCGGTCTTAAAGGGTGTTTCCGTGAAGGTATAGATTTCATTGACTGGATAAAAGGATTGATTGAAAAGAAAAGGGTTTTAAAAAGGGCAGAATACGAAACAGGGGTTGCAAATGGCATAAAAGAACTAATTGGCACAGGCACAACCTCTGTTGGGGAGATTACATCCGAAGATATAAGTCCTTATATGTTAGATAGTTATGGCATTAGAGGTAAAGTATTTTATGAGGTAATTGGTTTGTCTTATTTTATATCAAAATATATATGGTTTAAAAAGAGAGCAGAGATTAACAGATTCAGAGGTAACGGTTTGACTGAGGCAGGGATCTCACCACATTCGTGTTATTCCCTGACTTATGGTCTTTTAAAACGGGTTGGCAATTACTCAATAAGACATGGGCTTTCCCTGTCTTCACATATAAGCGAGACAAAGGATGAATCGGAATTTATAAGGAGCGGGGGAGGGAAGATTAAGGAACTCCTAAATGGCCTCGGGTTTGATACCCCCCTGCCCTTCCATTCATATTCCCCGACATTTTATTTCAATGAACTCGGTCTGTTAAGAAAAGACTTTATTGCAGCACATGCAGTATGGGTTGATGAGAAGGATATGGATATAATGAAGGAATCTTCCATCTCTGTGGCTCATTGCCCGAGGAGTAACCTTTTCCTGAATGTTGGCAAATCACCAGTCATAAAGCTTTTGAAAACGGGAATTAATGTAGGCCTTGGGACAGATAGCCTTGCGAGCAACCATAGCCTTAACATGTGGGATGAGATGAGATCTGCCTATAAACTTCACAGGGATGATGGGCTTTCATCGCATGAGATAATCAAGATGGCAACAGTAAACGGGGCAAAGGCATTAGGATTGGATGATAAGGTAGGAACTATTGAGGTGGGGAAGAAGGCGGATTTAATTGCAGTTAAAATGCCGGAAAATTTAAGTGGTGATATATATTCCGATCTTATAAGAGAAACGAAGAATATTCTTATAACGATGGTATCAGGAAAGATTCTCTATCAGGAGGAGAAGGGTTGGAATTAAAGAGGATTGAACAGAAGGTGAAATCCGGGGAAAGGATAAGCAGAGATGATGTAATAGCCCTTTTCTATTCTGACGACCTTCTTTCTATAGGCCGGATGGCAGAACATGTATCTAATAAGAAAAACGGGAAAAATGTCTATTTCATAAAGAACCGCCATATAAACCCGACTAACATCTGCATAAACCGATGCCAGCTCTGTGCATTTAGCAAGGATAAAAATGAAATTGACTCTTATGGCATGACCATCGGTGAGGTGATCGATAAAGTCAGAAAGTCTGAAAAAGGGATAAACGAGTTCCATATCGTCGGAGGGCTCAATCCCGAGCTTGATCTCAATTACTATCTAAACCTTCTTAGGTCCTTGAAAAAACTCTTTCCCAATATACATATCCAGGCATTCACAGCAGTGGAGATAGATTTTCTTGCTAACATCTCTGATCTTACAGTGGGGGAGGTGCTCGCCCTCCTCATGAAAGCTGGACTCGGATCACTTCCAGGGGGGGGTGCGGAGATATTTGATAGCTCGGTAAGACGGGCTATCTGCGAGAAGAAGATAAGTGGCGAGAGATGGCTTGAGGTGATGGAGATTGCCCACAGTCTTGGAGTTAGATCGAACGCCACGATGCTCTATGGTCATGTCGAGACCTATGAGGATAGAGTTAATCACCTTGATATGCTACGCAAACTCCAGGACAAAACCGGAGGTTTCCAGTCATTCATTCCTCTTAGTTTCCACCCATCGAATACTCGTCTCTCGTCACTCGTCACTCGTCATTGGACTACAGGCTTTGACGACCTGAAGACACTTGCCATATCAAGGATGTTCCTCGACAACTTTGACCATATAAAGGCATTCTGGATTATGCTCGGGGAGAAGATTGCCCAGGTCTCTTTGAATTTTGGTGTTGACGATATAGACGGTACAGTTGTAGAGGAGAAGATAACACATGCTGCAGGTGCACAGACAGGAGAAGAAATGTCAAAGGAAGAACTTATACATCTTATCAAAGAGGCAGGCAGGATACCTGTTGAAAGGGATACGCTTTATAATGTGGTAAAGGTTTATGAGTGAAGGGTTACTCTGCATGCGAACACAGAGAACCATAAAAGGACAGGCGTACAGAATGTCCAAAAAGGTGTCTTATGATTACGACTGAGGAAAGGATAACCGAGGAAAAAGGGGTTTATCTCTTAGAGAAGGCCGATCTCCTTACACTCGGCGAAATGGCAAACAGTATCAGGGAGAGACTCCATCCTGAAAGAAGGGTTACATTCGTAATTGACAGGAATATCAATTACACAAACATCTGCATAAACAGATGCAGGTTCTGCGCCTTCTACAGGGATGAAGGTACTCCTGAATCATATATCCTTTCAAAGGATGAGATATTCAGAAAGATAGAGGAGACAATGGCTCTCGGAGGAACCCAGATACTCCTTCAGGGAGGTCTTAATCCTTCACTCGAGATCGATTATTATGTCGATCTTTTAAGTTCAATCAAGAAACGATTCCCCATCCATATCCATGCCTTCTCACCACCGGAGATCATCTATTTCGCAAGGCTTTCCGATTTAACATTCAGAGAAGTACTCAAAATGTTAAAGGATTCTGGCCTTGATTCTATACCGGGTGGTGGTGCGGAGATACTTGTTGACAGGGTAAGAAAAATAATAAGTCCTAATAAGATAAGAACTGAGGAATGGCTTGAGGTTATGGAGACAGCCCACGGTCTCGGAATCCCGAGTTCTGCTACCATGATGTTTGGGAGTATAGAAAAAAAGTCAGAGATAGTTAAACACCTCATCAGATTGAGAGAACTTCAGGACAGGACAGGAGGTTTTACTGCTTTTATCCCATGGACATTCCAGCCATTAAATACAGAATTATATCAACAGTCAACCCCCCTCTTACCCCCCTTTGCTAAAGGGGGGCGTGGGGGGATTAATAATTACAATCTCTATCCCGCTACAGGTGTAGAATATCTCAAGGTACTTGCCCTATCGAGGATAATCCTCGACAATATCAGGAATATCCAGGTATCATGGGTCACGCAGGGGCCGAAGATGGCACAGGTTGCACTAAAATTCGGGGCAAATGATTTCGGCAGCACCATGATTGAGGAAAATGTAGTTTCAGCAGCAGGGACTACTTACAGGATGAGCAAAGAAGAGATAATAGAGATCATCAAAGATGCAGGGTATATACCAGCACAGAGGAATACACTTTACGAGATAATCAGAGAATGGTCATAAGATTAGCAATCATAGGCGGTAGCGGGGCCTATGATTTTCCAAAGAAAGTCTTCGGGAGACCCAAAAGGTCGAAGACCATATCCACGCCCTTTGGTTCAGTACCCCTGCATATATTCGAAAATGAAGGATTCACTTACTGTTTTTTATCGAGGCATGGAGAAAAGGGATA
>CAKKRL010000006.1 GCA_919902655.1 Thermodesulfovibrionia bacterium | reverse complement strand
ACTGCCCCCCTCTGCATAAAGATATTAGCCCTGAAACGGCTCAACCCCTTTATACCAAATGAGAGGTCAAGTTCATTATTCTCTTCGAATTTATGTTTCTGGGCATCTGTAAGTACACTGTAACACATAGACTTGGTCTCTGAAGGACCCATCTGAGGAAGGTCCAGCGGAACAAGCTTCCCGTCTATCCTCAACTGCGGAGGAGTGCCTGTTGTAATATGAAGGTCTGAAGCCCCTTTCTCTATTATTAACTGTAATAATTCATGTAACGTAGCCATATTTACCTCCTCATAATTTAGTTATCAAATCCCCCTTAATCCCCCTTTTCTAAAGGGGGGATGGGAGGATTATTAATCTGCCAGGGTAACCCTGATCACTTCCTCTATCGATGTAACCCCTTCCTTTATCTTTGTAAGTCCGCTCATCCTTAAACTCTTCATGCCGAGTCTTATAGATGCTCTCTTTAACTCTATACCCGATGCCCCTTCAAGGATGAGTTCCTTTATCTCCTCGCTAACAGGCATAACCTCGTATACGGCGATCCTGCCTTTATATCCAGTATTGGAACATTTGTCGCAACCCTTCGCCTTATAGCATTTTATGGTATCTGCCTCCTCCTTCGTAAATCCAATATCGATTAGTGCCTGGTGCGGAACCTTCTCCTCCTCTTTACAGCTCGTGCATAATTTTCTCACAAGCCTCTGTGCCATAATCAGTATAACAGAAGAGGCAACAAGGAAGGGCTCTATCCCCATATTTAGTAATCTGCTAACAGTACTGGGGGCATCATTCGTATGCAGGGTTGAAAAGACAAGATGCCCTGTTAGTGCTGCCTTTACGGCGATCTCTGCTGTCTCATAATCCCTGATCTCGCCTACCATTATTATGTCAGGGTCCTGCCTTAGAAAGGACCTCAGTGAAGCTGCAAAGTTAAGGCCTATTTCTTCCTTCATCTGGACCTGATTTATTCCTGTAAGGTTATATTCCACAGGGTCCTCAGCCGTTATGATATTTACACCATCCGTATTCACAGTGCTCAGGGCAGAGTAAAGTGTTGTTGTCTTACCGCTTCCCGTAGGACCTGTAACAAGTATCATACCATACGGGGCCAATATTGCCTCCTGAAAATCCTTCAGTGCCCTGGTCTCAAAACCGAGTTTGGTAAGGTCGAGCATAAGACTGCTTTTATCGAGAATTCTCATTACGATCTTCTCACCGAATATCGTAGGAAAATCCGAGACCCTGAGATCAACCTCTTTTCCTTTTACCCTCACCTTTATCCTCCCGTCCTGGGGAAGCCTCCTCTCGGCTATATCAAG
>CAKKRL010000005.1 GCA_919902655.1 Thermodesulfovibrionia bacterium | reverse complement strand
TTGGCAGCTTGACTCCATGCTTCTTTAAATATTTTTCGTGATAATCCTTGATAATCTGATATACTTCTTCAATCTCTTTCTTTGTCATAGAAAAATCCTTTTTTATGCAATTACGTTTCCGAAAATATGACTTGATATTTAGGATGAACCCTTTAACTTATTATAGAATTAACTCCTTCGGTAGATGAGTAAGAACCTCTACTCCATTTCCCCTCACAAGCACCATGTCCTCTATTCTCACACCTCCGAAACCCGGGATATATATGCCCGGTTCGATGGTAAAGACCATTCCTTCTTTGAGTACCTCTTCTCCCTGCCATGATATATGCGGGGCCTCATGAACCGAGAGTCCGATTCCATGACCAAGACCGTGACCGAAATATTCTCCATAACCTGCATCCTTTATGAAATCCCTTGCTACTGCATCAAGTCCAGAGAAAGTCATACCCGGCTTTACATTCCTGATTGCCTCTGTCTGTGCATTAAGTACTGCCTCATATATTTTTCTTTTATCTGATAATCCCCCTGCCTCCCCTTTTGTAAAGGGAGGTGAGGGGGGATTGTTGCCGATTATAAATGTCCTTGTGATGTCACAGAAATATCCGTCTGCCTCGGCGCCCCAGTCAATGATCAAAAGGTCGCCTTCTTCGAGAGGCTTGCTGGAAGATGTTGCATGGGGAAGGGCAGATCTTTCACCGGATGCTACGATTATATCGAAAGGTACAGGGCCCGATCCCCTTTTCCTCATTTCGTATTCGAGTGTTAATGCAATATCCTTTTCTATCATGCCGGGCCTCAGAATATCAAGGATCGAGTTGAAAGACCCTTCTGCTATTTCTATTGCCTTTTTAATAGACGAAATCTCTTCATCTCCCTTTACAATTCTCAGTGATTCTATAATGTCGGTAGTAGGTATCAACTCAACCCCGTTTAGTTTCTCGGATATTTTTTTGTAATGATTAAAAGAAAGTGCATTGGCCTCGATGCCCATTGTCTTTATATTAAGTTCTTTAACAAGTTTCTCTATGTTATCGGGCAATTTCTCTTTTTCTATCCTTAGTTCAAGGCCACTAACCTCTTCCTCAGCCTGTGTCTTATACCTGAAATCAGTGACGAATATCGCCCTGTCACCGGTGAGGAGGAGAAATCCTGATGAACCGGAAAATTTTGTCAGATACTTCACGTTCCTGATATCCGTAATCAGAAGGGCATCAAGACTCATATCCTTAAATTTATCGGTTACGAGCTTAATTCTTTCTTTCGCTTTTTTCCCCAATTTCTGAAAAAGGTCTATGACTCGTAAGACGGGTTATTCTAAAAAATAGGTGGCAGCCCTTAGACCGAGGAGATAGCTGTTTATTCCGAAGCCGGAGATCTGACCGACTGCAACAGGGGCCAGGAGTGATCTATGCCTGAAATCCTCCCGTTTATGTATATTCGTTATATGGATTTCTATGGTAGGGATACCGACTGATGCAACAGCATCCCTGAGAGCCACACTCGTATGTGTATATCCGGCAGGGTTAATAAGGATCGCCCCATAATTACCTATTGCCCCATGAATCGTCTCGATTATCTCCCCTTCATGGTTAGACTGCTTTATGGTTACCTCTACACCTATTTCCCCGGCAAGCATTTTTATCTTTTCGTTTATCTCTTTCAGGGTAACGTCGCCATAAATCTCAGGCTCCCTTACCCCTAACATATTAAGATTTGGGCCGTGGATGACCAATATCTTCTTCATGATCTCCTCTTAACACAGAAAAACTGCCAATGGCAGTTTTTCTGATTGGTTTTTTAAATTATAACAATACTTAAAACTCTTTCTCAAGTCTGGGAATCGCCTTTCTCAGTACAAACCTCCCTTTACCAAAGTTTGCCTCAGGCTTCATTATCAGGGCGATGAAGTACTCCCTGTTTATCCTTCTTACGAGAACGATACACCCTTCAGAAATAACAGAGATCTCTTCTGTTTTACCGAGACCCAGCGATTCCGAGGCACGTTCAACACTCCTAAGAAGTGTTGAATACTCTGCCCCGAGGGACTGGGAATCTACAGGTGAATCCAGCAGATAGTCCTCAACAGTGAGGCCATCCGAGTCTATGATCATGGCTCCGACAACACCTTCCACATTCTCCACGGCCTCCCTAAGGATTTCTGTAAACATTATCTTCTCCTCTCCTTTATATTCTTAAGCCATGATTCAAGTTTACCTGTCCTTATAGTATTTCCGCTGCCCTTCTGTTTGATAATATTCATCAGGGATAGGAGTTCGTCCTTTTTCTGACGGATTATCATATTTTTCGGTTCGGAATTAAGTATCTGCTGATAGACTGCATCGGCCTTTTCTAAAAGACCCTGTTTGATATAGATCTCTGCCATAGTCTCAGTTGCGAGTTCTTCCGGAGGGGATTCTTTAACAGAGGCCGTGAAATTATCCATCTCCTTAGTGCGGGGACCTTCATCCACAGGAGTCATCTTAGGGAGAATTTCTACCCCTAATTCCTCCGGGTTAATTAATTCTTCGGTAAGTTCATAAACAAGGTCTTCCTTTGATTCGCTTACCTCTTCTTTTGCAGGTATTTCTGGTATTTCTTCAGGGGGAGCAGTATATACAGGAGCGGTCTCCTCTTCAGCAGATATGAAAACACTTTCTTCAACAGGAGCAGGCGCAGACCTTATATCAGGCATGTATGGTTCAGATATCTCTTCAACCGGTTCTGCAGAACTCAGTGCAGACCTTCCTTCCAGTTCATCGAGGGCGTTCTTTACCTCTTCGTCCTTTGGACTCAGGGAGAGTATTATCTTATATTCCTTCAGGAGGTTTTCAGCATTGCCCTCGCTCTGGTAAATCTCTGCAAGCTTCTTATGGGAAAAGAGGTTGTCGGGTATGGCCTGAACCACCTGTTCAAACTCCTCCCGGGACTCACTGATATTACCCTTTTCAAGAAGCATCTTTCCGAGCGAAACCCTTGCCGTCATATAATTAGGATTTGCCTTAAGACCGTCAGCAAGAACCTGGATGGCTTCATCCAGCATGCCGATCTTTCTGTATTCCTCAGCAAGCGGAACAAAAAGCTTGGAAGATGGGTCTTTTGTAAGTTTATCAGAGAGTTTTGCTATCTCTGGGGACAAACCGAATTCATTGTTTTTATCCAATTCTATATTACCTTGGGGTTTTATTAATTAAATTATTTTAACAGAAATATCCCAAAAGTCAAGAATATTTAAGAGATTTTCCGCTTGTCCTTTTGGTTCTTCTACCATGGCCACCCTTCTTTCTTAACCTCCTGTTCTCCGGGTCTTAGACCATATATGATAGATTCTCTGAAGCACTGTGAGATGTGTGAGTACAAGGAGAATCCATAAGACAGGGACAAGGATATTGAAGATCCCCCCGATAGAAAGGAGGATTATCCTTTCAGGCCTTTCCATGAGGCCGATATTACATGTAAATCCGAGACCCTCTGCCCTTGCCCTTACATAACTGATAAGAAATGTACCGATGAAGGTGAGGGATAGGATAAGGATATTGATAGGGTTTTCACTCAGAAGGATTCCTATGCCGAGGAAGAGGGCGGCATCAGAGTATCTATCAAGGACGGAGTCAAGAAATGCCCCGAATCTGGTTGCCTTCCCTGTTGTCCTTGCAACAACACCATCCAGGAGGTCGAATCCGCCTGAAAGCAGGATCAGAATACCAGCCAACCGGGGCATCCCGGAAACAAAAGATGCGGATGCAGCAAGACTTACAATGAAACCTGCAAAGGTAAGAAAGTTTGGTGTGATGCCTGTGAGAATAATCTGATGGGCGAAAGGGGCCAGGGGTTTATCGAACCTGTGGTTTAATCTTGCGCTTATCATTTACCTTTCCCTCTTACCCTGTATAAATTCCTCAACCATACGGCTTGCGTCGTTATCAGGGATCTGGACGATGGGGTGCTTCATGAAATAGGCAGATACAGAGGTAAGGGGCCCGCCTATTGACCTGTCCCTCGCAAGTCTGCAGCACCTTATGGCATCTATGACTATCCCGGCGCTATTCGGTGAGTCCTCAACAGAGAGCCTCATCTCAAGACTGAGCGGCATTCCTGCAAAACCCCTTCCCTCGATCCTCAAGTAACAGATCTTGTTATCCTTCTGCCAGGGGACATAATCAGACGGCCCTATATGGATATTCTCCGGCTGAAGGGGGTTATCCATCTGGGACTGAACAGCCTCGGTCTTTGAGACCTTCTTGGATTTAAGACGGCTGTGGTTAAGCATATTAAGGAAGTCTGTGTTGCCCCCGAAATTAAGCTGATAGGTCCTGTCTATCTTAACCCCTCTGTCTATAAAAAGTTTCGTAAGTGCCCTGTGGATTATTGTTGCTCCAATCTGGGATTTAATATCATCTCCTATTACAGGAATCCCTTTCTGTTCGAATCTTTTTGTCCAGGACTCATCGGATGCAATAAATACAGGGATACAGTTGATAAAGCTTACCCCTGTATTCAGACAGGCCTCTGCATAAAAGGCTGTTGCCTTTTCTGACCCTACAGGAAGATAATTTATAAGCATCTCTGTACCGCTTTCCCTTAATACCTTCTCCACATCCGATGGTTTTTCATCGGAGACTACGAACCGCTGATCCTCTGGATATTCGAGCATATGGTGTGATATGCCGTCAAGGACTTCTCCCATGACAACCTTTGGCCCGGAGTTATTAAGATTACTGTAGAATACCTTCGTACAATTGGGCTTAGCAAATATTGCCTCATGCAGAGGCTTCCCTACCTTTCTCCTGTCGATATCAAAGGCAGAGACTATCTCTATGTCATGTGGCCTGTATCCACCGAGGTCATAATGCATAAGGCCAAGGTCTTTGTTCCCTTCGTCTTTGTTAAGGGAGCTATAATACCCGATCCCCTGTATCAGCGAACTTGCACAGTTTCCTATACCTGCAATCCCTACCCTTATCTTACCCATCTTAAGCTTTCCATGAATCCTTTTCAGGCGTCCTGTTCTACCATGTCAATAGAGATATTCTTCTCATCTAAAGAGGTCTTCCTGAACCTCTTTCTGTTTTTCCTGAAAAATGTCCAGAGATCTTCAAACTCACCTTCTTCCATATTGAGGTCTTTTAGCAGGATACTTAATATCCTTTCATAGTTTGCCCTAGTTCTTTCAAAAATCCTGTGTACTGTGTCTTTGTCAATTCCGATAATGCTTGCAGTTGCCCTGATGCTTTTCCCCTCGGAGAGGCATCTTAATGTCTTCCGGATAGTCTTCTCATCGGTATGAAGACCAAAGAAGATACTCCCCTTCCTTTCGGAGAAACGGTGGTTACAGGTCCTACACCTTAGAAGTTTCCTGCCGTTTTTGCCGTAGCTATCGTAAAATACTATATTGCCGAGACCTCTTTTCCTGTAATCCCTGCATTTGCTGTTAGGGCAGCAGGAATTTCTGATTTCCATGTTTAAATCTCCTGCATGTTGCTGTAATCTGCTGTCTGGGATGAGGGCATATAAAGTTTCAGTTCCTATATAAATGGAAAAATGGAAAATGTCAAGGATAAATTGCAATAATATGGGGACAGTATTTGATAAACATACTATATTGCATGATTGTATGTCCTTGACAGATATACTATTGTATGATACTCTCTAAATGGGGTGTTAAGGGCTATGATTCCTACCATTATATTTGTCCTTTCAATCGGGCTTCAACTTGCAGCCGCAGTATTTGCCCTGCTCCTTATAAAAACCACAGGAAGGAAGCTTGCATGGATAATGATTGCCCTAGCGATGGTGCTTATGGCAGGGCGCCGTATAGTGTCATTGTTTTCTCTGATTGCTTCAGGTAAAGAAATAGTCTTTGAAATTCCAGAGCTGATAGCACTCATAATCTCATGTTTGATGCTTGTTGGAGTCCTCCGCATAGGAGATTACTTTTGTTCCATACAAACAACCGAGGATATCCTCAGGATAAGTGAAGAAAAGCATCGTATGATTGTCGAAAATATAAATGAAATCATTTACATGGTCTCGATCGGAAAAGATCCTTTAAAAGGAAGGGTTGATCTGGTAAGCGGCCAGGTCAAAAATATTATTGGATACGATCAGGAAGATTTTCTAAAAGACCCGGAACTCTGGTTTCGGATAATACATCCGGATGATGCACCTGTAGTATCGAAATTTACCCAGGGGTTTTTTGGAAAACAGGAGAAAACTACAAGATACTATCGGATTCGGCATAAGGAGACTGAAGAATACAGATGGCTGGAAGACAAGGTCATACCGATAATTGATGATAAAGGTCATATTACAGGTTTATTTGGTGTAGCCCGTGATATCACAGAGAGGAAAAGGCTTGAAGAACAGTTGCTCCATTCACAGAAGATGGAGGCTATAGGACAGCTTGCAGGTGGAGTAGCACACGAGTTTAATAATATCCTTACCGCCATAATCGGCTACGGGAATATCCTTCTGATGAAAATGAAGGGAGACGATCCCCTCAGGCATAATGTGGAGCAGATACTTACTTCATCTGAGAGGGCTGCGGGCCTGACACAGGGACTTCTGACATACAGCAGGAAACAGATAACCGCACCAAGGCCTGAGAATCTGAATGATATAGTGAAGAAGACAGAAGGTTTGCTTTTGAGGATAATCAGTGAGGATATTGAATTAAAGACTGTACTTACAGATGAGGAGTTGACTGTAATGGCTGATAGGGGACAGATGGAACAGGTACTTATGAACCTTGCAACAAATGCAAGGGATGCGATGCCTGATGGTGGGTCCTTGACTATAAGCACGGAGCTTGTTGAGATAGACATGGAGTTTATAAATATCCATGGTTATGGTGAACCCGGGATGTACGCACTTATATCAGTGGCCGATACAGGTATAGGTATTGAAAAAAAGATGATGGAGAAGATATTTGAACCATTTTTCACAACCAAAGAGATTGGAAAGGGGACAGGACTCGGTCTTGCGATGGTATATGGGATAATAAAACAACACGACGGCTATATTAATGTCTATAGCGAAGCAGGGAAGGGTACTACATTCAAGATATATCTACCTGTAATAAAGGCAAAGATCAGAGAGAAGGAGTCGTCAATAATACAATTGCCAGTTGGCGGCACAGAGACTGTCCTCGTTGCTGAGGATGATAAGGCACTGCGGAAGCTCATAAAAACAGTGCTTGATGAATTTGGCTATAAAGTTATAGATGCGGTTGATGGGGAGGATGCAGTAGAGAAATTCATGGAGAACAAAGACAGAATTGATCTTCTTGTTTTTGATGTCATAATGCCCAAGAAGAACGGTAAAGAGGCATACGAGGAGATAAAAAAGATAAACCCCAGGGTCAAGGCGCTTTTTACAAGTGGATATACATCAAACATCATCCATAAAAAAGGGATACTCGAAGAGGGGATAAACTTTATCCTGAAGCCTGTTTCTCCAAAAGAACTTTTGAGGAAGGTGAGGGAGATACTTGACAGATGAATAAGGCGAAAGAAAATATCCTTAAAGTAGCCCCGATATTCGAAGAGATATTAGATACATATCAGGATTGACCTCTGTTTTCCTGTTATTCAATTTCTCCTTGCCAGTCTCAATTTTCGAGTGTATTATTAAAATATGATTGAGGTAGAACATTTAAAGGGATTATCTGTTGCTGAGCAGAAGGTGGAGATAGTTGAGAGAAAGGGTCTTGGACACCCCGACTACATCTGTGATTCCATAATGGAGGCGATCTCAGTGGCATTGTCCGGGGAATACATCAAGGAATTCGGCACAGTCCTCCACCATAATATTGATAAGGGTTTTCTTGTAGCCGGACAGGTGGAGAAGATGTTCGGCAGAGGAAGTATCACGAAGCCAATGGAGTTAATCATCGGTGACAGAGCTACATTTGAGGTAGGGGAAAAGAAGATTCCTGTTGGCGATATTGCGATAGAGGCATCTAAAAGGTGGATAAGGGAGAATATGAGGTTTATAGACCCATCGCAGGATATATATTACAGGGTTGTTCTTGCCCCAGGTTCTGTTGAATTAACGGATATATTCTTAAGGCCAGGAGAGGTGAGGGTTGCCAATGATACATCTGCTGCTGTGGGTTACTATCCCCTGACTTCTACCGAGAAGGCGGTGCTCGAATTTGAGAAATTTCTTAACGCAAAGGATTTTAAGGAGAGATACCCTGAGACAGGGGAGGATGTGAAGATAATGGGCCTGAGGATGGGTAGTAAGCTTGATATGACAGTTGCAATGCCCATGATCTCAAGATTTATCCTTAATGAGGATGACTACTTTGAAAAGAAGGTAAGACTTGAGGAAGAAATGCAGGATTTCCTTGCAAGGTTCAAAGAATTCGGTGGAATCGATGTAAATTACAATACCCTTGATGAAAGAGGAAGGGGAATAAACGGGATATATCTCAGCCTCCTCGGGACCTCTGCAGAGGATGCAGACTCAGGGCAGGTCGGCCGGGGGAACAGGGTAAACGGTCTTATTTCAATGAACAGGCCCATGGGTACAGAGGCGGCAGCAGGGAAAAATCCGGTCAGCCATGTTGGTAAAATCTATAATATCCTTTCCCATAAGGTTGCAAAGGATATCTATGAGAATATCAAAGGGATAAAAGAGATATACATCCTGCTCTTGAGCCGTATAGGGACACCTATAGACAGACCGCAGGTTGCCTCTGCACAGGTTCTTCTTAATGAAGGTGTTTCAATAGAGAAAATATCAAAACAGATAGAAGATCACATGGAAGATGCACTCACAAAAATCGGAGATTTCTGCATGGATTTATCAAAGGGAAAGTATCCGGTCTGCTGATTTTACAAATTGACTTTAAATCCCAAAAGGGTATAATATTTATATGCATCATACCGATTTTGTTCCTCTCCATCTCCATACACAATACAGCCTTCTTGACGGTGCGATAAGGATAAAACCCCTGCTTGAGTTAGCCCACGAATACAGGATGCCTGCACTGGCTATCACAGACCACGGTAACCTCTTCGGGGCGATTGAATTCTACAGGGAGACAAAAAAATCCGGTATCAAGCCCATCATCGGGTGTGAGGTCTATATCGCCCCGAATACCCGATTCGAGAAGAAGACGCATGGGGTTGCGGAGGCGTCTTACCATCTTGTACTCCTTGCAAGGGATATCAACGGATATAAAAACCTGATGAAGCTTGTAAGCGCCGCCTATCTGGAGGGATTTTATTACAGGCCGAGGATAGATAGGGAACTCCTTGAGCAGTATAGCGGAGGACTTCTGGGACTGTCAGCATGTCTCAAGGGAGAAGTGCCGCTTCTTCTTTCTCATGGAAATATCGATGCGGCGAGGGAATCTGCCCTTAAGTATAAGAATATCCTCGGTGCAGGGAACTTCTATTTTGAAATTCAGGAAAACGGGATACCGGAACAGAGGAAAGTGAACAGGATGTTGATAGAACTCGGGCAGGAGCTACACATCCCTGTTATTGCCACAGCAGACAGCCATTATCTCAGAAGAGAGGATGCGAAGGCCCATGATATCCTCCTCTGCATACAGACAGGAAAGACCATAAATGATAAGGACAGGATGAGGTTCTCGACCGATGAATTTTATTTCAAATCACCTGAAGAGATGAAAGCAGCGTTCAGGGATGTCCCGGAGGCGATTCTCAATACTCGTGAGGTTGCTGAAAGGTGTAACCTCGATCTCAAACTTGGTGAGATTAATCTGCCCTATTTCGATGTCCCTGATGGTTATACAAAAGAGGGTTATCTGGAAGAACTTGCGAGGAAGGGGCTTGATGGATGTCTCAAGGATATCGGACCGGGCGACCCTGATATATACAGGAACAG
>CAKKRL010000004.1 GCA_919902655.1 Thermodesulfovibrionia bacterium | reverse complement strand
TCAAAGGTCCCCCCTCCATCAATAAGCATTCTTTTACCATCAGGCAGCTCTATCAGGCTCGAATCCCCCTGGCCAACATCTATGAAGGTAACCTTTATCCCTTTTCCGATGGATCCTGAGCACTGGTTATTAAGAAAGGGGAGGGCTGTGAACAATACAATCAATGAGGAAGAGATTGCACAGGTAACCTTTGTCCACTTACCCCTCTTCCATTCTAAAAGGGTATAGAGTAATAAATAATAAAGGGCGATAAGCGGTAAAGATGGTGAAGGTAGATGGAGCTCTGCATGGGGGATCTTTGAGAAGGCCCTGACAAGCAAATAGAAGACTGATACTGCCTTATCAATAAGCGATGCCATAGGTAGTGTTGATGAACCTGTTACAATCGTGAGAAATCCAGAGAAGAGACCCAGAGGTACTATCACAGCACCTGCAAAGGGGATTACGATAATATTCGAGAAAAGGCCTACCCAGCTAAACTGGTTAAAATGATAGGCAACAACCGGGGCGGTACCGAGTGTTGCTGCAACTGCTACAAGTAGATACTGAATTGACCTTTTCTTGATCTTTGGTACAAGCCCCTTTTCTTTCCGAAGGATCCCGAGGACAGGTACAAGTTCCATCCCGGGTCCCTTCTCCCTCCCTTTCCACCAGTCAAGGATATAACCTATGGAGAGGATCGAACCATATGAGAGCTGGAAGGAGATATCGAAGAGGGCCTGAGGGTTAAGAATGAGTATTATAATAGCCGCGAAGGCAAGGGAGTTTAAAACCCTCTCTTCCCGCTCAATCAGGATTGCAAGAAGATATACGAGAATCATGATGAGCGACCTTATCGTGGCCACCTGTCCCCCTGCAATAATTGTGTAGAGAACAACAGGGGGTATCGTTACGAATGCAGCTATCTTTGAAGGACTTGTATATAAGGTAAGCCTCAGGAGAAGCCTTGAGGGCAGCCTGAGTATTGAAAGGCGGACTATATTATATATAAGGAATGCCAGAAGTCCCAAATGGGAACCGGAGATGGAGAGTATATGGGTTGTGCCTGATGCCATGAAGGAATCCCTTATCTCATCTGTCAGGCCCTTATCTTCGCCGATAACCATGGACTGAAGGATAGCAGACGATTCATTACTGAGTGAATTCTCTGTAGACCTTCTGATATTATCCCGACCCTCATAGATTTTTCTGAGAAGATAATTCCCTCCGAATCCGACTCTGACAATATTCTCTTCCTTCACCCATCCAACAGCAAATATCTTATCCCTTGAAAGGGCCTCCCCGAAATCATAACCACCAGGATTATGATACCCCCTTGGACTTTTAAGTTTTGTCTTTATGAGTAAAATGTCCCCGAACTGAACAGGACTTTTTATTTCCCCTGATAACCTGACCTTCCCTGAGGCAGTCCTCCTATCTTCACCGATATAAACCTCTTCCACATCAAGGATGAAGGTTACTCTTTCATGTCCTCTCCTGGGTGGTTCAAGGACCCTTCCTTTAAGGACAACATCTTCACGTAAAAATTTTAATATGTGATTTTCCGGAATGACCGTTACCGAGGTGAGATAATAGGCGGAGGCAGAGATTGTAATAAGGCAAAGGGCAAGAGCCTTCAACCTTTTTCCCTTATTCAGGATAATGATGGATATAAAGGAGATGACCGAAAGGATTAGAACAGAAAAAGGAAAATATAGAAAAGCCCTTCCAAGGATTATTCCTGAGATGAAGGAAAGGGCAGTGAATATCAAAACCGATGTCCGTGAGGGCATTCTTAAAGCATCGTTGTTTGTCACCCT
>CAKKRL010000003.1 GCA_919902655.1 Thermodesulfovibrionia bacterium | reverse complement strand
AGCTGCCCTTCCTCTTTTTAAAAGTAATCCTTGATTTATTTCTTTACCATCACCCCTACCCTGTCCAATCCACCCGTAATAGTTTATTGTCATGAGACCAGTGGTAAGATAGTTTACCATGAAATGCCTTTTTAAGCTTACGCCCAAGCCTTTGAGCTAACTTTTCGTTCGTTGTGTTAATTATGATATTACCGTATCCGTCTTCTTTGATAGACATTATTCGCTCAAGGGGATTAAAGCCCCTTGCATTTTCTTCTTCATTTCTAATAAGATTCATTAAATCCTTTCTTTGCAGCAGTACATAATCTCCCTTAAGGGTAAGTATGCCTCCGGGAAAGTTGTCCCTCATCTTGAGGCAAGCAGGACAGACCACCTTTGCTGTCTCAAGTTTTTCAATGAGGCCCTGATAAAGCCGTTTGTCTGCATACCACCGCTTATTCTTGTATACAGCGTGACAACTCTCGCAGGTCGAAATCCCAGCCTTCAACCTTTTCGGAAGATAGGGATCTTTGGAGGAATATCTTTCTTTATATGATAGGTTATATTTTTTGGTGGTCTTCATATCCGTAATGAAAATATCATGGCAAACGCTATTAATTAAAATTTCTTAAGGAGAACTTTTTGTTACCATCACACCTACCTTATCTCCCGGTTTTATCCCCATTTCTTTTTCCGCATTTCCCTGATAGATATATATCTCAAGGAGGCCTGAGCTGTTGATTATTGCTGCAGGGCCCTTACTGATTGACTGAGCATAGAATTGACTGATCCCCGGAATCTCTTTTCCTTTGATCAGTATCTTGGCTCTCGTTAGATCTGCCGTAAATGCCTTGACTTCTTCTCTCGATATATTTGACACAACATTCCCGAACCCATCTATATATATTATCTCTCCTTCAAGGAGGTCACTGCTAATCCTCCTCAGTTCAGGTATGGTTATTTTTACATAATCCTCAATGGGTTCTCCAAAATTATCTATATGTATTCCTTTTGACAGCCATGCGGCTACAGGAGCAAAGATATCTCTTCCGTGGAATGTCGTATCTTCTGACTTAAGGAAATAATGTTTTGCAGTCAGATGTATCACCCTGTGCTCATCTTCATAGAGAGAGGAGAAGATTCCATTGTCAGGGCCTATAAAATAATGTTTCGGTGTGACTACAAGAATGGGTCTCCTCGGACTACCGACTCCCGGGTCGACAACAGCCACATGGATCGTCCTTATAGGATAAAACATATAGACATCTCTTAGTATCAGTAACGCCTCAAGGATATTCTGCGGGGAAACCTGATGGGAGATATCGATTATCCTCACTACCGGATTAATATTTAATATGACTCCCTTCATTATCCCGACGAATGGGTCTTTCAGGCCAAAGTCAGTGGTAAGGGTAATAAAAGATTCCTCTTTCTCAGGCATTCATACCTCCGATAAGTCCTTTAATATCATTTATCCCTTTTTCGTTAAGGTACCCGTCAAGACCGTTCACAATTTCATACGCAGTCTTCGGGTTATAGAAATTAGCAGTCCCTGTAGCTATTGCTGTAGCCCCAGCAAGTATGAATTCAATGGCATCTTCTGCTGAACTTATTCCACCCATTCCTATTACAGGAATTTTAACTGTTTTAGCTACCTGCCAAACCATCCTCAGTGCAACAGGCCTTATGGCAGGTCCTGATAAACCACCAGTAATATTTGCAAGTCTCGGTTTTCTTGTCTCTATATCAATAGCCATACCGAGAATGGTATTAATAAGTGAAACCGCATCGGCCCCCTCCCCTTCTGCAATCATCGCAAATTCGGTAATATCAGTTACATTTGGAGAAAGTTTTACTAACAGAGGAAGACTGCAAACTTTTTTTAAAGCAGATACAACCTTCTTTGTGGACTTGGAATCGGTGCCAAAGACCATTCCACCTTTTTTAACATTCGGGCATGATATATTGACCTCTATTGCATCTATCCCTGGAGTTTCAGAAAGACGAACAGCCACCTTTACATACTCACTTATTGTGGTGCCAAAGATATTCACGATTACCCTTGTATCGAAACCTTTAAGATAGGGTAGCTTTTCTTTAATAAATTTCTTAACACCAACATTCTGCAGGCCTATCGAATTAAGCAGTCCTGAAGGCGTCTCCCAGATCCTCGGAGGTGGATTCCCATCTATGGGATGAAAGGAAATCCCCTTTGTAACAACAGCCCCGAGACTGTTGAGGTCTATGTATGGACTATATTCTTCTCCGTATCCGAATGTCCCTGATGCTACCATTACAGGATTTTTGAGTTCCATAGACCCGATATTGACCCTGAGATCAGCCATCCCAGTCAATCTCCTCTGCATTAAAAACAGGACCATCCTTACAGACCATCTTATAGATTTCAGATTTTGGATTTTGGATTTTGGATTTATTAATCCCCCCCTTCCCCCCTTTAGCAAAGGGGGGTGAGGGGGGATTTGAACGCTGAACTCTTATTTTTACCGCACACCCAAGACATGCCCCCACACCGCAGGCCATCCTCTCTTCGAGAGAAACATGACATTTGCAGGAATAGGTTCCTGCAATTTCAGAGACCTTCTTTAACATCGGCTTTGGTCCGCAGGCGTATATCCGTGAACCGTTGACCACTGACTGTTCACCGTGAACCGTGAACCCTATCTGCCGACCAGGCAGGCGTGAACCGTGAACGGTTTTGAGATAGTCCTCCAACAATTCTGTAACAAGCCCTCTTCTCCCGCGGCTTCCATCTTCCGCAGAGATAAAAGGTTGAATGCCGAGTGACCTTAACTCATCTTCGCAAAGGATATCTTTCTTGCTTTTCCCGCCGATAAAAAACTTTACAGATATCTCTTTATTCTTTAGTTCCTCTGCCAGAGAAAAAAGTGGTGCAATCCCTATACCACCTGCAACAAGTATCGCCTCTTTCATATCTGATGGGATTAAAAAACCCTTTCCCAGAGGGCCGAGGATGTCAAGTTTGTCTCCTTCCATCTTTTTACTCAGAAGTCCTGTCCCCTTCCCTTTCACCCTGTAAAGAAACTGTAAGGTATCTCCGGAAATCATTCGATGAAGGCTCAGAGGTCTTCTTAGGAGTGGATAATTATCCCTTCCTACCTTTACCATAAAGAACTCCCCTGGCCCCGGCTTTTTAACATCGGGCGGAAGGTATATAGAAATGAGGAAGTAAGCAGGTGAAACTTCTTTCTGCATCTTTATCGGTGCAATGAATTGCTGATTATCCAAAACTTATCTCTAAGATTTCGTATTCTATATCCTTTGCAGGTGTTTTAATGTTTACTGTATCGCCTATAGTATGCCCGATAAGTGATTTTCCTACAGGCGACTGGACAGAAATCTTTCCGTTTTTAATGTCTGTTTCTTCAGCGCCTAAAAGGGTATATATCTTTATCTCTTCCGAATCTATATCACGGAGTTTCACTGTTGCGCCAAATACAACCCTTTCACCTGAAAGTTTGGATGTATCTATTATCTGGGCATGGGCAATTTTACCCTGTATCTCGAGTATCTTCCCTTCGATAAATGACTGTCTCTCCTTGGCTGCATGGTATTCTGCATTCTCAGAAAGGTCGCCATGGGCCCTCGCCTCTTCGATCTCCCTGATGTTCTTGGGTCTTTCTACCTTTTTAATATAACTAAGCTCCTCTTTAAGCTTTTCATGGCATTCCTTTGTCATCGGTATCTTCTTCATTGAATCAACTCCTTCGTAAGGTCTCTTCTTACAGTTTTCGGCGCATCAAAAAGATGGTAATCCTGCAGGGCCTTGATATCTACATCCTCCTTCAGAAGTGCAGATATACCATAGGTGGCTGCCCTCGCCCCGCCTATGGTGGTGAAATAGGGAATTTTATAATTAAGGGCTGTCCTCCTTATCGAATAGGAGTCTTTATATGATTCCTTTCCACTCACAGTATTTATTACAAGGTCTATGTCGCCGTTCTTTATATGGTCAACGATATGGGGTCTGCCTTCTGTCACCTTATTAACTATATCCACATCGAGACCATGGCCTTTAAGGAACTCTGCAGTCCCCCTCGTTGCTTCTATAGTGAAACCCATCTTCAGAAACTTTTCTGCTATATTTATAACCGCTGTTTTATCTTCATTCCTAACACTTATAAGCACCCTTCCCTTAAGCGGCATTATTGTACCTGCCCCTGTCTGTGCCTTTGCGAAGGCCTTGCCAAAATCATTATCTATCCCCATGACTTCGCCTGTTGATTTCATCTCAGGCCCCAGTAGAGTATCCACCCCGGGGAATTTTTCAAACGGGAAGACTGACTCTTTTACTGATATATGGGTAACTTCCTTTTCTTTGGTAAACCCAAGTTCCTTCAGAGTCCTTCCTGCCATAAGCCTTGAAGCTATCTTGGCAAGAGGTATTCCTATCGCCTTGCTCACAAAGGGGATTGTCCTCGATGCCCTCGGGTTTACTTCAAGGATATAGATGTCCTCCCCTTTTACAGCAAATTGGATATTCATTAGGCCTATAACCTCCAGTTCAATTGCCAGTGCCTTCGTCTGTCTCTTAATCTCCTCAATAATTTCTTTTCTCAATGAGTAAGGGGGGAGGGACATGGCAGAATCACCTGAATGGACACCTGCCTCCTCTATATGCTCCATTATACCCCCGACTACTACATCCTCCCCATCAGAAATTGCATCTACATCTATTTCTATAGCGTCCTCGAGATATTTATCTATAAGGATAGGGTGATCAGGAGAAACCTTTACTGCGATAGCCATATATTCCTTAAGGCTCTTCTCATCATAGACTATCTCCATCGCCCTTCCACCGAGGACATAGGAGGGTCTTACCATAACTGGATAGCCTATCGTCTTCGCAACCTTTGCTGATCCCTCGAAGGAACGTGCTGTACCGCTATTTGCCTGTTTGAGATTAAGTTTGTCTAAAAGCTCCTTAAACCTCTTTCTGTCCTCTGCCCTGTCAATCGAATCAGGGGAGGTACCTAATATCTTAACACCTTCCTTCTCAAGAGGAACAGCTAATTTCAGTGGAGTCTGCCCTCCGAACTGTACTATCACGCCATCAGGTCTTTCTACATCTATAATATTAAGAACGTTCTCTATAGTCAAGGGTTCAAAATATAACCTGTCCGATGTATCATAATCTGTGCTCACGGTCTCAGGGTTACAGTTGACCATTATAGTCTCAAAACCATCTTCTTTCAGGGCGAAGGCACCGTGGACACAGCAGTAATCGAATTCTATCCCCTGCCCTATCCTGTTAGGCCCGCCTCCGAGGATCATTATCTTCTTCCTCCTGGAAGGATTAGCCTCGCACTCGAATAATCCCCCCATCCCCCCTTTAGTAAAGGGGGGTGAGGGGGGATTATTCGTTAACTTATAAAAGGGCCTTTCATATGTGGAATATAGATATGGAGTATATGCCTCAAACTCTGCGGCACAGGTATCTACTGTCTTAAATACCGCCTTTATACCCATTTCATTTCTCAGATTCCTTATTACTTTCTCTACCGTCCCCAATATCTTCGCTATTCTCAAGTCAGAAAATCCTGATTCTTTAGCCGTCCTTAAAAGTTCTGGCGAAAGTAGATAGGGAGCAACCGTGAGGGTAACATCCTTCCCGATCTCCTTTACCCCTTTAACAAGACCCCTAAGCTCCTTTTCTATATCGATTATGTCCTTTATATTATTCAGGAACCATGTGTCTATCCTGGTAAGCTGATATATCTCCTCAATGGTCATGCCGACCCTGATGGCGTCTGCAATATACCAGAGCCTTTCCCAGTTAGGGACCCTTAGTTTCTCCCTTATTGTTTCAACACCTTTTTCTTTTTCACCTTTCCTTTCCCTCAATGTTTCGAAACCATATCGGTCAATTTCAAGCGATCTTATTGCCTTCTGAAAGGCCTCCTTAAATGTCCTCCCTATTGCCATGGCCTCACCAACAGATTTCATCTGTGTAGTCAACGTGGCATCCGCATCAGGGAATTTCTCAAAGGTAAATCTCGGAATCTTGACCACAACATAGTCTATAGAAGGTTCGAAAGAGGCAGGTGTCTTTTTTGTTATATCATTCGGTATCTCATCGAGGGTCAGGCCTATAGCGAGTTTTGCCGCAATCTTTGCTATAGGGAACCCTGTCGCCTTCGAGGCGAGGGCAGAACTCCTCGATACCCTCGGGTTCATCTCGATCACAACAAGCCTTCCATCCTCAGGATTTACTGCAAACTGAATGTTTGAACCACCTGTATCAACCCCTATCTCCCTTATAATCTTTATTGCCCCGTCCCTCATCATCTGGTATTCCTTATCCGTGAGAGTCTGGGCAGGTGCAACAGTTATAGAGTCGCCTGTGTGGATACCCATAGGGTCAAAATTCTCAATGGAGCAGATAATAACAACATTGTCACTTCTGTCCCTCATAACCTCGAGCTCGAATTCCTTCCAGCCAAGCACTGACTCTTCTATGAGTATCTGGCCTACAGGGCTTGCCTTCAGACCCCATTCCACATGCTCCTTGAACTCCTCTATATTAAATGCCACATTTCCGCCTGTCCCTCCAAGCGTAAAGGATGGCCTTATGATCGCAGGAAAACCTATCCTGTCTATATGCATCATGGCCTCCTTCTTTGATCTGACATAGACGCTCTCAGGGATTTCAAGTCCTATCTTCTTCATGGCCTTTTTAAAAAGATCCCTGTCCTCTGCCTTCTTTATGGCCTCTGTATTCGCTCCTATAAGCTCGACCTTGTATTTGTCGAGTATCCCTCTTTCTGAAAGGATTACCGCAATATTCAATGCAACCTGCCCGCCCATCGTTGGAAGAATCGCATCAGGCCTTTCCTTTTCTATTATCTTTGTAACCACCTCAGGGGTTATCGGCTCTATATATGTTCTGTCTGCCATCTCGGGGTCTGTCATTATGGTTGCAGGATTTGAGTTTACAAGGATCACCTTATAGCCCTCTTCTCTAAGGGCCTTGCATGCCTGGGTTCCAGAATAGTCGAATTCACATGCCTGTCCTATAATAATAGGCCCGGAGCCTATGATGAGAATCTTTTTTATATCAGTACGCTTAGGCATGCTTTTTTATCATCTCCAAAAATCTTTTAAAAAGATAATTCGCATCATTCGGCCCTGGGCCTGCCTCAGGATGATACTGGACAGAGAATACAGGGAACTCCACATGCTCCATTCCTTCCTCTGTACCATCATATAGATTCTTATGTGTTAATCTAACCCGCCCATGAAGGCTGTTTATATCAACACAGTAGTTATGGTTCTGTGCTGTAATCTCCACCCTTTCAGTAGATAAATCTTTCACAGGGTGATTCCCCCCATGATGGCCGAATTTGAGTTTATAGGTTCTGCCTCCCATTGCAAGGCCGAGTATCTGATGGCCGAGACAGATACCGAAGATTGGTTTCTTGCCTATTAGCTTCTTTGTATTTTCTATCCCGTAAGTCACCCTCTCAGGATCGCCAGGCCCATTACTAAGAACTATTCCATCCGTATCCATATCGAGCACCTCTTCTGCAGGTGTCAGGGCAGGTATCACTGTTACATCAATACCTGCATCCACAAGGTTTCTCAGGATGTTAAACTTCACACCGAAATCATAGACGACCACCCTAATCCCCCCATCCCCCCCTTTACTAAAGAGGGGGATGGGGGGATTTTCTTTCCACTTCCATACCCCTTCTGACCATTTATACGGCTTTTTCGATGACACTTCTTTTACATAATCGAATGATGATATACCGGGATGTTCTTTTACTTTCTTTAAAAGACTTTCAGGCTTAAGATTTACAGTAGAAATTGCTCCCATCTGGGAACCATGGTCTCTTAAATGCCTTGTCAATGCCCTCGTATCAATACCCTGAATACCTACTATGTTATATTTCTTCAGGTATTCCGGGAGGCTTAATGACGACCGCCAGTTGCTCGGAAAATTGCATGCCTCTTTTACTATAAAGCCTTCAGCCTTAATCCCGCTGTTTGATTCGATGTCCTCATCATTCACACCATAATTACCAATCTGGGTATATGTCATGGCAACGATCTGCCCCTTATAGGACGGATCTGTGAGGATCTCCTGATAACCTGTGATTGAGGTGTTGAATACAACCTCTCCTATTGTCTCACCCGGAGATCCTAAAGAATATCCTTCAAAGACTGTTCCATCAGACAGAACGAGAATTGCTTTATCCATTAACATTTTTAATTACAATATGTTATCATATATTATTTAAAGTATTTTATAATGTTAATGCATCCCTTTAGGTATTCCTTTAAGTATGGTGAATAGAGGTATCCCTTTCAGCTTCAATCCCTTGAATGGTGTATTTTTACACTTTGATTTGAATCTCGCAGGGTCTACTATGACCTCTTTGTTTATATCTATTATTGTGATATCTCCATCTGCCCCTTTTTTTAATATCCCCTTTTCTAATTTAAGTATCTTTGACGGATTTACTGCCATCTTCTCAATAAGCTCCTTTAATGTTAGAACGCCCTCTTCCACAAGGCTCAGGGATGCTGAGAGGGCTGTTTCCAGACCTGCTATGCCGAATGGTGCATAATCAAACTCAACCATTTTATCTGCTATTGCATGCGGTGCATGGTCAGTAGCAATAACATCCAAGGTGCCGTCTTTAAGACCCTCTCTAATAGCCTTGACATCTTCAGCAGTTCTGAGTGGCGGATTAACCTTTGTATCAGTATCATAACCCCTTATAAACTCCTCCGTAAGGAGAAAATAATGTGGACAGGTCTCGGCAGTTACCTTTATCCCCCTCTCCTTTGCCTCTTTAATAAGCCTTACAGAGCCTGCTGTGCTTACATGTGCTATATGGATTTTAACCCCTGTTAGCTCTGCAAGTAACAGGTCCCTTGCAACTGCAATTTCCTCGGCAACCCTTGTAATCCCTTGAAGCCCGAGTTCAGTAGAGACAAAACCCTCGTTCATTACTCCACCCCTTGAGAGGTTTATATCCTCACAATGTGATATAACAGGAATTCCGAGGGCACCCGCATATTCCATAGCCCTTCTCATAATCTCACTGTTCATTACAGGTCTGCCGTCATCTGAGAAGGCTACGCATCCTGCCTCTGCAAGATCTGCCATCTCTGAGATTTCTTCGCCTTTAAGACCCTTACTTATTGCCCCTATCGGGTAGACATGTGCTGATCCCTCTGCCCTCGCCTTATCGAGGATAAACTCAGTTACAGTTCTGTTATCATTTACCGGGTTTGTATTCGGCATACAGCATACAGATGTGAACCCGCCTGATATTGCTGCCTCTGTCCCGGTCTTTATTGTCTCTTTATATTCATAGCCCGGCTCTCTCAGGTGGACATGCATATCTATAAGGCCTGGCACAACGATCATCCCCTTTGCTTCAATAACATTTAAATTCTTTGATTTTAATTCCTGTGTTTTACCTATTTTTACAACCTTTCCATTTTCAATTAAAATATCCGTAACCTCATCGAGGTCAGAAGAGGGATCTATAACCCTGCCACCCTTTATTAAAAGCGACGAGTGATTAGTGATGAGTGATGAGTTTTTTATGTTTGTCTCCTCTTTCTCTCTTTTCATTCAGCCTCTCCTGATAAAAGATACAGAACAGCCATCCTCACCGCAAGCCCGTTTGTTACCTGTTCCAGTATTACAGAATAAGGGCCGTCTGATACCTCAGGGGATATCTCTACTCCCCTGTTTATTGGGCCCGGGTGCATTATTATCACCTTATCCTTAGCAAGTTTAACCCTTTCAGGAGTAAGGCAGTAGAGTTTTGCATATTCACGGAGGGTAGGGAAAAGCCCCTTTTCTTGCCTTTCAATCTGTATCCTTAGCATCATTATCACATCAACATCCTTCAGGGCCTCTTCCATTTTATAAAAGACCCTTACCCCGAGTCTCTCTATCCCCCAGGGTATCATTGTAGGTGGACCCGAGACCCTGACATTCGCACCAAGCTTTATAAGACCGTATATATTTGACCTCGCAACCCTGCTATGTGCTATATCCCCGATTATGGCAATCTCAAGTCCCTCGATCCTGCCCATCTTTTCCCTTATGGTAAGCAGGTCGAGGAGTGCCTGTGTCGGGTGTTCATGGGAACCATCACCTGCGTTTATTACAGAGCCTTTCAGAATCCTGGAGACCAAATAGGGTGCACCTGCTGCTGAATGTCTTATGATTATAAAGTCAGAACTCATGGACTCTATATTTTTAACTGTATCTATAAGACTTTCACCTTTTACTATACTGCTCACAGAAGGGGTTATATTAATTACATCAGCACTCATCCTCTTCCCTGCTAATTCGAATGAAGTCCTCGTCCTTGTACTCGGTTCGTAAAAGAGATTTACTATGGTCTTTCCTCTCAGTGTGGGGACCTTCTTTATATCCCTTTCGAGAACCTCCTTGAAGGATTCTGCTGTTTCAAGGATAAGGTTTATATCTTCTGTCCCCATTTCCTTTATCCCTAAGAGGTCCTTACCTGAAAGTTTCACGATTTCTCCTCTCTACGAGTCTTCTACAAGTAATACTGCACTGTCTTCATACCCCTCTTCTTCAAGCATGACTTTAACCGATTCTTTCTGTGAGGTGGGTATGTTCTTCCCTACATAGTCTGCCCTTATTGGAATCTCCTTGTGGCCCCTGTCTATAAGGACTGCAAGCTGGATAATACTCGGCCTGCCGAAATCCATTAGACTGTCAAGTGCAGCCCTTATGGTCCTGCATGTAAAGAGCACATCATCTACAAGTACAACCTTCTTATCTGTAATAGAAAAGGGTATATCTGTTTTTCTGAGGGAGGGTTGTTTCCTTTTTGTCCTGAGGTCATCCCTGTAAAGTGTTATATCCAGAGCCCCTACAGGCACATCCTTCTTCTCTATTTCCTTCACCTTATTGGCAAGTCTCCTCGCAAGATGTACACCCCCGGTCCTTATACCAATGAACACAAGATCCTCAACACCCTTGTTCCTCTCGAGTATCTCATGAGTTATTCTGCTGAGTGTCCTCTCAATCGCTGACTTATCGAGAATCACAGCCTTTTCTTTTGTTTCAGACATCTTTGCTCCGGGCATAAAAAAACCTTCTCCCTTTGGAAGAAGGTCTTCGGAATAGTCCTAATTTTTTTATTTTCATTTAAGCTTCCTTTCTAACCTCTCCGGGTTAGTTTTAAAGGCTATTAATATATAACAGAAAGAAAAATATTTGTCAATAGTTTTTCATATACTGTTCCTACTCGTATCTGAGCGCCTGGATGGGGTCAAGGTTTGCTGCCTTTCTCGCAGGATAAACTCCGAAGAATATCCCTACCGATGCAGAGAAGAGGAATGCTATCATAACAGACCAGAGTGAAATCTTTGTAGGGAGAAAAGTGAATCTTGGAATAAGAAGTGCAAGACCGATACCTGCCCCTATCCCTAATACCCCTCCGAACAGACTCAGGGAGACCGCCTCTATAAGGAACTGTAACATCACATCCCTTTTCCTTGCGCCGACTGCCTTTCTCAGACCAATCTCCCTCGTCCTTTCCTTAACAGAGACAAGCATAATATTCATTATACCAATGCCACCAACAAGGAGTGATATCCCTGCAATCCCTGCCAGCACCCCTGTCATTATATTCAATACCTTCCCCATAACAGAGATCATCTCGTCCTGGCTTATTATTGTAAAATCCTCCTTGTTGCCGTGTCTTTTCATCAATATCTCCCTTATCTGTGCCTCTGCCTTTGAAATATCCTCAGCCCTCTTTACCTTTGTGGCGATCTGGAAAAGACTATCTGAGTCGAATAACTCCTGAGCACTCGTTGTCGGGATAAAGACTATATCGTCAATATCAAATCCCAGTGCTACGCCTTTCCTCTCCATAACACCTATTACCCTGTAACGTGCATCGCTCAGTGTGACCATCTTGCCCAGGGGATTTATATCACCGAAGAGTTCCCTCTTTACAGTCCTTCCGAGGACGATCACCCTCCTGCTGGTCTCCACATCCGCAGAAGATATAAATGAGCCAATATCGATATTCAGGTTCCTCACCCTGAAATACTCTTCAGTACAACCGAGCACGCTCGTATCCCTGCTCAGGTTATGGTACTTTAGCTTTCCTGTTCCGAACATTATAGGAACGGCATCAGAGATGTAGCTCGCCCTTTTCCTGAGTGCGATAGCATCATCATAGATCAGTTTCCTTACAGTTCCAGCAGTAGGGGGGTGGAATCCTCCCTTTGTAGATGTCTTACCCGGCACGACTATCAGGAGGTTAGTGCCGAGTGTGCCGAGTTCTTCATAGATATACGTCCTTGCCCCTTCACCTATCGATACAAGCAGGATTACAGCCATGACCCCTATAATCACTCCGAGCATGGTAAGTCCCGAACGGATCTTGTTCGAAAGGATAGCCTCCCTTGATAAATTAAAACTATCCATGATATTCATATGAATTACCCTGCCATTACAGGCTCATCCTTCGTGACCATACCGTCCCTGATGTGTATTATCCTCTTTGAATGCAAAGCTATATCCCTGTCGTGAGTAATTATTACAACTGTCCTTCCCCTGTCATGAAGCTTCATAAAAGTTGTAATTATCTCCCGTCCTGAGATACTATCGAGATTCCCTGTAGGCTCATCTGCAAGGATTATGGCAGGATCATTCACAAGCGCCCTCGCTATAGCAGTCCTCTGCTGTTCACCTCCCGAGAGTTCATTCGGTCTGTGCTGTGCCCTGCCGGCAAGACCAACAAGCTCTAATGTCTCCAATGCCCTCTTCTCCCTCTCTTTTGAAGGGATGCCGCTGTAGACCATTGGTAGTTCCACATTCTTCAAGGCTGAAAACCTGGGTAGAAGATTAAAGGTCTGGAACACGAAACCCACCCTCCTGTTCCTTATCTCTGCCAGATCATCATCGCTCCTCTCGGTTATATCTATACCTTCAAGCCTGTAAGTCCCTGAAGTCGGCCGGTCAAGGCATCCTATGATATTCATAAGTGTAGACTTTCCTGAACCTGAAGGCCCCATAATCGCAAGAAATTCATTCTCCTTTACATCAAGGCTTATACCCTTCAAGACCTCAAGGTCTATCTTGCCTATCCTGTAAGCCTTCCTTATATCCCTGACCTCTATCATCACTCAACTCTATGAACCTTCTTCAATCCTGATCCTGCTCCCATCTTCAAGGCCAGGCGAGTCAGGATTTGTTATTACCCTGTCCCCCTCCTTTAATCCCTTCTTTATCTCTATATAATTCCATGTGCTGAGGCCGGTATCCACAGGAACAAGCCTCGCCCTTTTCCCTTCAACCGTGAAGACCATTCTCTTCCCTTTCCTCTCTACAACGGTATGGGAAGGTACATATAGCACATCCTTCAATGTATCGGTTACGATCTCTATATCTGCAGACATGCCCGGCTTTATCCTTTTTTCCATCTCTTTAAACCCGATCCTCACCTCGAATGTCCTCGACTCCTGCTTAACTCCAAGGACAATAGGTGAAACCCTTATCACCTCACCGTTAAAAACCCTCCCGGGGAATGCATCTATTACAATTATTACAGTTTGCCCGGTTGAAACCCTTTCTGCATCCACCTCATCTATTGTAGCCTTTACATAAATCCTTTCAGGCTTAACCACAGTAGCTATATGCGCACCGATAACCACAGTCTCACCGGGCAGTGCTGGCCTCTGAGAAATATATCCTGTGATAGGGGATCTTATTATTGAATAATCGTACTGAATCCTTGCCGTGTCAAGGGATGCCCTGATCTCTTTAAGGTTTGATAGTGCCGCCTCATAAAGTGAACGGTTCACGTCGTATGTCTTCTGGGCATTATCGAGTGCCTCTGCTGAAACAAGGCCATCATTATGCAGTGTCTTCATCCTTCTCAAAGACCTCTCGGCATCATCGAGATTGGCCTTTGCATGGGCAAGCCTTGCCTCTGAAGACCTGAATGCTGCCTCCGCCTGCCGAACACCGGCCTCTGCCTCACGGCTGTCAAGCTCGGCTATGACATTACCTGCCTTTATGAAATCCCCCTCTTCAATATTTAGTTTAATTATTCTGCCTGTCCTCTGGGCGCCCACCTTTTCCTCATCCTCTGCCTTAACTGTTCCTGTTGCTGTGGCCGTAACAGTAACCTTAAGCTCTCCCCGCCCCAGGACCATGGCCTTCACAAGAACAGGATTCAGGTTCCTTAGAAAGAGTAAATACCCTGTGATGATGAGAATAATTAAAAC
Source organism: Thermodesulfovibrionia bacterium (assembly GCA_919902655.1). Lineage (GTDB taxonomy): Bacteria > Nitrospirota > Thermodesulfovibrionia > JACRGW01 > JACRGW01 > CAKKRL01. The sequence continues at coordinate 9,149 of CAKKRL010000003.1, read as the reverse complement.
CAATACCCATATTGGTCTGAACTTTGAACTTAGAACCTTGAACTTTTCATTCATATCTCAATGCCTCCATCAACCAGTAAAAGCTAAAATTTGAATACCATTCTAACACAATCTATAAACTTCTACATCATAAAATGCAGGATGAAGATTTCATATTTCATCCTGGATTTAAAGGAATTTGACTTATTGACATGTCTCCTTGTAAATTTTAAAATATAACGGCAATTATAAACTCTACATAAAACAGACTTTACTTTGAACTTATGTAAGGGAAGGGATTAATCGCAGTTTTAAACCTTTTTCTTTTTTAATTGTCAAATAATATATAAACAAGAGATAAAGACATGAACAGGATTTCTCTATCATTTTTATTGTTAATGGTCTTTCCAATTATATCTTCTGCTGAAGATATAATAAAACCGCGTGAAACATTATCCCTGAGACAATGCATAGAAATATCATTAAAAATGCATCCTGATTTAACTGCTGCCAGGAGCACTGTCATTTCAGGCAAAAGCAGGTTTGGCCAGGCAAAGGCCGGTTATTATCCACAACTTGAGATCTCATCAGGATACAGGAGGTATTCTTCTGACTCTCAGAGCATTGAACATTCTTCAGATGAGTATTCAGGTAATATTTCATTAAAACAGAATATCTACGACTTTGGAAAGACTACTGCACAGGTAGATGTGCAGAGATTCAGTCTTGATTCATATCTTTCCGATCTTGACGATGTAAAGAATCAGATTATCTTCAATGTCACACAGGCATACTATGGAGTGCTGAAGGCAGGAAGGGACAGGAATGTGTCTCTTGATGTGGTTAAACAGTTTGAACAGCATCTTGAACAGGCAAGGGGTTTTTATAATGTCGGCACAAAACCCAAAATTGATGTGACAAAGGCAGAGGTGGATTTAAGCAATTCTAAATTGAACCTTATAAAAGCAGAAAATGCATTAAGGATAGCAATGGCAAGCCTCAACAATACACTGGGCATCACTGATGCACCTCCCTACGAAATCGATGATAACCTCTCTTTTATCGAATATAGAATAACCTTTGAGGATGCACTCAGACAGGCCTATGAAAACAGGCCAGACCTTAAATCTTTAAAGGCCATGGAAAATGCATCAGGATCATCTGTAGAACTTGCTAAGAAGGGCTATTATCCTGCATTATCAGGAAATGCATGGTATGGCTGGTCTGGCGAGAATTTCCCCCTTGAGAAGGACTGGACAGTGGGTGCCACAATCACATTCCCCTTATTCAGCGGTTTTTCTACAAAATACCAGGTTGAGGAGGCAGAGGCTAACCTTAACACCTTGAAGGCTAATGGGGAATCTTTAAGACAGACTATTTTTCTTGAAGTACAGAAGGCATTTCTGAATTTACAGGAAGCAAACGAAAGGATTTATACAGCCGAAATAACAATAAGGCATGCAGATGAAAATCTTGAGCTTGCAAAGGGAAGATATGCAGCAGGGGTAGGAAATCCCATAGAGGTAACAGACGCACTGGTGTCTTACAGCAATGCAAAGACTTCCTATATCCAGGCCCTTTATGACCATAAGGTTTCACAGGTAAGCCTTGAAAAGGTAATGGGGGTTATTAAATGAAGAAGGTACTGATTGGTATTGTGGTTATCATCGTTCTCGGTACGATTACATTTACAGCGTTCAGAAAAAACGGAAACGAATTAAAATTCAGGACAGAAAAGGTCACGAAGGGAGATATAGTGGCTACCGTATCTGCTACAGGCACGGTAAATGCAGTAACTACAGTCCTTGTAGGAACTCAGGTTTCAGGGACAATAAAACATATCTATGTGGACTTTAACTCCTCTGTTAAAAAGGGGCAGATTATAGCCCAGATAGACCCTGCCACATTTGAGGCACAGGTAGAGCAGGCAGGGGCCAATCTCCTTTCTGCCAAAGCGAATGTTGAGAAGGCAGAGACAGCTCTTCTTGATGCAAAAAGGACATTTGAAAGAAACAGGGAACTATTCTCAAAAAACCTTATCGCAAAGAGCGAACTGGATACATCGGAGACTACTTATGAGACATCAAAGGCACAGTTGAGCGTTGCAAAGGCACAGTTGGCACAGGCAGAGGCTTCCTTAAGACATACAGAGATAAACCTGAGATATACAAAGATACTTTCACCTGTAGACGGAATTGTCGTATCAAGAAATATTGATATGGGACAGACAGTTGCTGCCAGCTTTCAGACCCCCACCCTCTTTACTATTGCCCAGGACCTCACAAAGATGCAGATCGATACAAATGTGAGCGAAGCGGATATAGGGAATGTAAAGATTGCCCAGGCTGTTGAATTCACTGTTGACGCCTACCCCGAGAGCACATTTAAAGGCAGTGTGTGGCAGATAAGAAACGCGCCTATTGTTGTCCAGAATGTTGTTACCTATGATGTAGTAATAAAGGTGGATAATCCAGAGCTTAAGCTTAAACCCGGAATGACGGCAAATGTCTCCATAATCACAGAAGTTAAAAAAGATGTCCTGATGATACCAAATACTGCATTGAGGTTCAGGCCCTCCGAAAAAACTAAACCACCAGATAAAGGTCCTGGTGTCTGGATAATTGAGGGAGGGAAACCAAAACGCATAGGTATATCCACAGGCATAAGCGATGAGATAAATACAGAGTTCGTCTCCGGAGAGATAAAGGAAGGGCAGGAATTAATCGTTGAATCTCAGGGAAAATCAAAGGAGAAGTCACGCACCTCCGGGCCAAGGATGTTCTGATATGGCACTCATTGAAGTAAATGATATAAGCAAGGTCTATATGATGGGTGATGTTGAGGTAAATGCCTTAAAAGGAGTATCCAAAGTCATGGAAAAGGGAGAATTTATTGCCATAATGGGTCCTTCAGGTTCAGGGAAATCAACATTTATGAATATCCTCGGATGTCTTGACAAGCCAACAACTGGTCAATACCTCCTTGATGGCATGGATGTAGGTAAATCGAGCAGGGATGAACTTGCAGAGATAAGGAACAAAAAGATAGGCTTTGTATTCCAGACATTCAACCTTCTTCCGAGGACATCCGCTACCGAGAATGTGGAACTGCCTATGCTTTATAACGGTCTCCCTGCAAAGGAAAGAAGGGAAAAGGCAACAGAGGCCCTGAGGATAGTTGGTCTTGAAGGCAGGATGCACCACCTTCCGAGTCAGCTTTCAGGTGGTCAGCAACAGAGGGTTGCTATAGCAAGGGCCATGGTGAATGATGCACCCATCATCCTTGCTGATGAACCAACAGGGAATCTCGACACAAAGACAAGTGCCGAGATAATGGAACTTTTTATTAAGCTGAACAGTGAATCATACATAACTATAATAGTCGTAACTCATGAGGCAGATATTGCGGCATACAGCAGGCGGATAATAAGATTCCTGGATGGCGCTATTGTGAGTGATGAAAGCACCAAAAAATGATTAACATACCTGCAACAATTAAGATAGCCCTAAGGGCTTTGAGGGTTAATAAGATGCGTTCAGCCCTCACAATGCTCGGAATAATCATAGGAGTAGGCGCTGTCATTGCTATGCTTGCCGTTGGAACAGGTGCCAGTCAGAATATCTCTGAACAGATTTCCCGTATGGGAAGCAATCTTTTAATGATACTCCCGGGAACCACCACAGCGGGTGGAGTCAGGATGGGAATGGGGACACGGCCCACCCTCAGCATCGCAGATGCAGAGGCGATAAAGCAGGGAAGCACTGCTGTATCCCACGTTGCCCCTGATCTGAGCGAAGTTACACAGGCCGTCTATGGCAATCAGAACTGGGCAACCGGTGTAAGGGGGACAACCCCTGATATAATAAAGGTAAGAGATTGGCCCCTCGCCTTTGGCAGGTCATTCACAGAACAGGAGATAAAGAGCGCTGCAAAGGTCTGTATGCTGGGTCAAACAGTGGTTGAAAACCTCTTTGGTGATATTGACCCTGTTGGCAAGATAATAAGGATAAAAAAGGTGCCCTTTACTGTCATCGGTACCCTTTCAAAAAAGGGGCAATCCCTTACAGGACAGGATCAGGATGATGTGATATATGTTCCTATTACAACTGCACAGAAAAAGCTTATCGGGACAGCATTTCCCGGTATGGTGAGGATAATTATGGTAAAGGCAAGGAGCACAGAGGATCTTCCTGCAGCTGAAAAACAGATAACAGAATTGCTCCGGCAGAGGCACCGTATAGGGCCAAAACAGGAGAACGATTTCACCGTCAGGAACCTCACGCAAATATGGCAGGCACGGGAAGAGTCAACAAGGGTGATGACAATATTATTAGGTGCCATTGCATCCATCTCCCTTATCGTAGGAGGGATCGGGATCATGAACATAATGCTCGTCTCTGTTACAGAAAGAACAAGGGAAATAGGGATAAGGATGGCTGTGGGTGCAAAGACATGGGATATAAGGCTTCAGTTTATCATTGAAGCACTCACCCTGTCTTTGATAGGTGGCGTTACGGGTATCTTTATCGGGATAGGGAGTTCAAGGTTATTGTCTGTGCTTGCAGAATGGGCAACGATAATTTCGACCTCTTCAATCATCATCGCCTTTGGTTTTTCCGGACTGGTAGGTATCTTCTTTGGCTTTTATCCTGCATACAAGGCGTCCCTTCTTAATCCTATTGAGGCGCTGAGATATGAGTAATATCTAACTCGATCCTTATATCAACAGTCATCCCTATCTTAAGTCTCTCCCTGACCTTTTCTGTATCTATAAACTCTATCTCTGTCTCTATTACCTTTGTATCGATACGTTCGCCGGGGTCGTCTGACCTCAGCCTCTTTTTCCCGGCAGAGTAACCTACCCTGAACACCTCTCCTGTAAATTCCTCTCCAGGATAGGCATCAGTTGTGATCGAGGCCTTCTGCCCTATTGCCACTTTACCTATATCAGATTCCTCCACCTCTGCCCTTACCTTCATCCTGCTTATATCAGCTAACTTTAATATATAGTCAGGTGCTGTAAGGCTTCCAACAGTCTCTCCTATCTCTTTGTATTTCTTCACGACCCTGCCAGAGAAAGGCGCCCTTATGACAGTATCCTCAAGGGCAGCATCTATCTGTCTGATGATTGCAGTATATTTTTCATGTCTTGTCTCAGCAATTTCGAGGTCCCTTTTAGGGATCACCCCTTCCCTGTACAGGTCCCTGTATTTTTTTAAATCAGCCAATGCCTGCCTCAGTTCTGCCTCTGCCTCTTCTTTCTTTGCTATGAGGTCCCCTTTATCCAGGATAACCAAAGGCTCTCCCTTTTTCACATGATTTCCTTCTTTGACCTTTATCTCATATATTTTCCCGGGTATCTTCGAACCTATATCTGATTCAGTCCAGCCCTCAACCTTCCCTGTAGCAGCAACGATTTTTTTTGGTTCCTCAAGTCTTTCTTCATGTTTTGCAATCTCTTTTGCGGGTATATAAATGTATATTATGCTGCTAAAGATTCCTAAAATAATTATTGATAGAATAACCCATCTAAGTTTCATTATTTTTTCTCCCAACTATAGGGTCTGTGCTCCTTAATATGCCATCCTCAAGATACAACACGCGATCAACTGCATCGGAAATCCTTGAATCATGTGTAACTATTATGACAGCACTTTTATTTTCCCGGCTTAGTTCTCTCATAACATATATAACTTCATGACCTGATTTTGAATCAAGGTTTCCTGTTGGTTCATCTGCAAGTATCAGGGCAGGATTACCGGCAATGGCCCTGGCAATGGATACCCTTTGTTTCTGCCCTCCGCTTAAATCCCTGGGTAAAAAACCTAATCTATCCTTTAAACCGACCCTTTCGAGGAGATAAGCCGCTTTATCTTTTGCCTTCTTCCCCTTAATATTTTTCAGATTTAACGCAATCTCTACATTTTGAAGTGCGGTAAGAGAAGGGAAGAGATTAAATGACTGAAAAACGAACCCAATATAGCTGCTTCTTATCTCAGGCAGTTTCTTTTCAGAGAGATATGTTATATCCAATCCATTAATAAATATATTCCCGCTGGTAGGTTTGAGAATGCAACCGAGCATGCTTATAAGGGTTGTTTTTCCACTTCCAGAAGGTCCCATTATGGCAATCATCTCCCCTTTCTCAATAAATACAGATACGTCCTTTACAGCCTCCACTGTAATGATCCCTTCATGGTATGTCTTATACAAATTATTCGCCTGAAGAATCATGTTCTGAAAACCATAACAGGATCAATCTTTGTAACCTTTCTTATAGAAATAACGGATGCAGATACGCACATCAGTACTGTAAGGAAAAAGACACTTACCATAAGATATTCTGGAATCACCATATCGATGCCTGTCTTCTGGTAACCTTTTAACAGAAACTTCATCGCTATAAAACCGGTTATATATCCTATCACCGCATTTACTACTGCCTGCTCTAAAATTATCCGGTAAATAAAACTGTTTTTTGCCCCTATTGCTTTCAGTGTCCCAAACTCCCTTATATGTTCAACGGTAGATGTATAAATCGTCTGACCAACAATAACCATACCGATTATGAACCCCAGGAATGCTGTGATTAAAAAACCCATTCCCATGCCTGTTGATACTGTCCAGTAATATCTTGTCCTGTAACTGAATTCCTCTTTTGTATAAACACTTACTCCTGGTAAACGTTCCTTCAGCATACGAACTACATCTTTCTTATCAGAACCACCGGCTACCTTTATAAGTATAAAACTTGTGTGATTCTCTCCTATATACGATGCCAGTTCTTTAGCTGTATCGTATGAGGTAAAGACATAAGGCGCTGTTGTCAATGACTTTATACCTTTACTGATACCCACAACCTTAACCTTTTTATTCATGATTTCCCGGGAATCACCCATTCTTATCTCTCCCAGTTTTTTATAAACAGACTCATCTACGATTATGTGCTTGCCTCCCTTGACATCCTTAACCGAACCTTCTTTCATACTCCATGGTGCGCCTATCCCTGAATTCGGGTTAAACCCTATCATCTCAACCTGCTCGGTTCCACCATTCGGGAGTTTCATCATGGCCCATGCAAATACCATCTTCTCTGCCCATTCGATACCTCTTATTCCCTTAGCCTTGTTTAAATTACCTTCCGGAAACGGCTGAGACCAATCGAAATTGGGAGAATCCTTTGAGGTCACCCAGATGTCTGCAGGCAGGTTATCTATTATGTTAGAGGCGTTCCCCATAAAACCAAGATATACCCCTACCTGTGCAAATATAAGGACTACAGAGAAGGTAACACCAATGAGTGTTATTATGAATCTTATCTTATCGTGGAAAAGGTTTTTTCTTGCAATAGAAACCATAGATTAGCTTTCTGTTCCGATTTATGGAGCTAAGGTATTTTGTTATGGAACGTATCTCATTAACTCTCTTTTTCTACTGCTTTTTTTAACCTATTATTAAAGACGAAAAAGACACATTATTTTCGACCTTCAAGGACAAGCTCTGATGTAGGCCTTCCTTTTATAACAGGCGGATTGGGATTGCCCTTTGGCTTTCCTCCACTCCAGCTTACTATCCCCTTTTTTATTAAAGGTAATATTTCCTTCATTATATCTTCCTGCTCTATTGGAACAATTGAGGCCACAGCCTTACCCCTATCTGTGACTATTACTACCTCCCCTTTTTTCACTTTCTCAAGATAGTTACTCAAATGGTCCCTCAACTTTTTAACTCCCACATTAGACATAACATCCTCCTTATAGCTACAAAGATAACATTAAGTAGCCACTTTTTCAAGAATCTACTTCGGTAAGATATTTAAATTTTAATGATTATGCCGAAATATCATTCCATTTTTAGTTTCTTTTAATTGACATCAAGACATTATCAATATATAATTTTTACAAATTAAGTAATCAGTTTAAAAATAAATGTTAGCGATGAAAAACTGACATGACACTGTTTAATGAATCGCTATCAAGCCCACGATGTATCATAAGCGTGATGGGTGACCACGCTGGTGAAGATGTTGGCACGATCTTTAAAAGGAAGATTGCCGATATTAACCAAGTAGGTAAGACGTTCTGGGTGATGAAGTCGCTAAAAGCTCGGCCCGCGCAAGTCCAAGAGATTTGCAAGCCAAGCCCTGCATACATGATTTTCGTTGAACCAGCAACCAAGGGTGGTGCCCAACCTACGGAAACAAAGGATGCAGCTAAGGAATACTCTCCTGATGGGCAGGCATGGCATCCGATTCCCGAAGGATTGAGTCCTGTAACGGGGAAACTGGACAGGGGTGCAGCTGCGCTTGTGTTCGACTTAATGTCCACAGACGTGAGTGGAACGTTGGACCTATGGGGTTACGCAGATTTCTCTGATTTGCACAAACCTATGAAGTTTATTCTTGGTTGTTCCACCGCCTGTGCCATCAAAAAGGATATGACACGACATCCGGACAGAATGAAATCCCGGTATCGTGGAATTGTCGCAGTGGCAAGACTTGCTGAACCATATTGTGTTTTGCTTCGATGAATTGCTAACAACCGCATCAACTCGGACTGGCAGATCCGCTTCGTTCCTTTGCAAGCCGGTTATGCGGAGCGTTAATAATACCTGTAAAAAACGGGTGCAATAAGGTGAACATTGCACCACTTCGAGGATTATTGTTATGAATATCCATTATAAATATAAGACCCCTGATGGGAGATATATCGGGCTTGTACAGGGGGATATTACCGAACAGAATACTGATGCCATTGTGAATGCAGCAAATTCCCATCTACAGCATGGTGGCGGAGTGGCAGGGGCAATCGTTAGAAAAGGTGGCAAGATTATACAGGATGAGAGCGATAAGATAGGCTATGTCCCTGTCGGAAAGGCAGATATAACAACAGCAGGCAGACTTCCAGCCAGGCATGTGATCCATGCAGTCGGCCCGAGATGGGGAGAAGGGGATGAAGACAATAAACTCATTAGTGCTGTCAGGAGCAGTCTCAAATTGGCTTCTGCTAAGAATCTTAAAAGTATCTCTTTACCTGCCATAAGTTCCGGTATATTCGGCTTCCCTAAAGAAAGATGCGCGGAGATACTTGTTAGAGAATCATCTAAATACCTCATCGAAAATCCTGAAACATCCATCAGGGAAATTAACATCTGCATCTTTGATGACCAGA
>CAKKRL010000002.1 GCA_919902655.1 Thermodesulfovibrionia bacterium | reverse complement strand
AGAAAGACGAACTGTATCGAGGCGATAAGGCTCCTCGAGGAAAATCCCTTTATCGCGGTAATTAAGAGATCCTCCTTTTATGAGACAGAGCCTGTAGGTGTTGAGAATCAGCCATCCTTTATAAACTGTGTTATTGGGATAGAAACAACCCTTGACTCAATGAGACTCCTCGATGTATGCCATGGAATCGAGGAATCCCTTGAAAGGGAAAGGGTGGATAAATGGGGACCAAGGACAATTGATATAGATATTCTGCTTTTTTATGATAAAGTGGTTAATGACAAAGTCCTCAGGATTCCCCATCCGCTTATGCATGAGAGGGGATTCGTCTTAATCCCGTTAGCAGAGATAGCGCCGGAGGCGATACATCCTATTCTTAAAAAAAGGATAAAGGGTCTTTTAAGAGCGATAAAAGATAGACATTCAGTTGTGAAGGTATAAAACGAATATAAGATTCTATTTGGCATTTTAAATTTAAAATTTATTAATGCACAGATACATAGCAATAGAGGGGCCGATAGGTGTGGGGAAGACAAGCCTCGCAAAACTGATTGCGAAGGAGTTCGATGCACAAACGATCCTTGAGACATCAGAGGAGAACCCCTTTCTTTCAGGGTTCTATGCGGACAGGAAGAGGATGGCATTCCAGACGCAGATATTCTTTCTCCTCTCCCGTTACCGCCAGCAGCAGGAACTATTCCAGCAGGATCTCTTCGATAAGACGACTATTATTGATTATATATTCGCAAGGGACAGGATATTTGCGTATCTTAACCTCGATGATAATGAACTTGCCCTTTATGAGCAGATTTACTCCCTTCTCCATGAAAGGATACCTAAACCTGACCTCGTGATTTACCTCTCTGCTGCAACAGATACCCTTACCGAAAGGATCGAGTTAAGGGGAAGGGATTTCGAGAAGAATATCTCCAAGGACTATGTAGAGGAGCTAAACCAGGCGTTTAACCGTTTCTTTTTCCACTACTCTGAAACATCGCTCCTTGTGATAAATACTTCGGAAATAGACTTTGTAAAGAATCCCGGGGATCTCAAGGACCTTGCAAAACAGATAAGGACCATGAAGAAAGGCACACAGTATTATGTGCCGATGTCTTCTCTATGAGTCGAGTCTACGACAAGGAAGTAATTATGTATTAGTCCTGGAGTCTGTGACTCTTCGAAAGTCTTAATAACATATAAACAGAAAGGACGGCAAGGGGGATTCCGATCAGGTGGGATATCGAAAGCGGGTCTCCGAAGGGCATAGTCTTTATCTCGCTGCCCCTGAAAAACTCAATAATAAATCTTATGATAGAGTAAATAAATACGAATGACCAGAAGAGTTGTCCATCGAAGGATTTCTTCTTTTTCATGATTATCAATAAGAGGAACATAAGAAGACCTCCTAAGGATTCATAGAGCTGGGTCGGGTGTAAAGGGATATTGAGTCTTGCGAGGGAATCAGGGTCTCTGAATGTTACTGCCCAGGGAAGATCTGCAGGCCTACCATAACAACATCCAGCAGAGAAACATCCAAGGCGACCTACAGCCAGCGCAATAGCCGCGGGAGGCGCAAATATATCTGCAACCTTCCATAAAGGGAGGTTTTTCTTCTTTATATAATAGATACCGGTGATAATTCCCAGGAGGAGACCACCATAGAAAACGAGACCTCCTTCCCAGATTTTGAAAATATTTAAAGGATGTTCGATATAGTACCCGGGGTTTATAAAAAGGATATAGAAAAGACGTGCCCCTGCGATGGCGGCTATAAGGAGATAAAGACCGAGATCAACTATCCTCTCAGGAAGTATTCCCTCTTTCTTGCCCTGTCTCACCGCAAGTGCGAGGCCGAGGAAGAAGGCAGATGCAAGCAGTACCCCATATGTATGGATCGTTAATGGCCCAATCTTAAAAAGTATAGGATGCAAGTTATTTCTCCTTTCTCCTGAAAACCATATCTATTAAAAGTATAATGACTCCTGTTGTTATGGAGGAGTCAGCGATATTGAAGGCAGGCCAGTGGTAGTTCTTAAAAAAGACATCAAGAAAATCTATGACCTCCCCGAACCTCATTCTATCTATCATATTTCCTATTGCACCGCCGGAAATCAGCGAGAGTGATACTATAAGCCAGTCGAAGACCCGACCCATAGGGAAGTCGGTCTTCTGTAACTTTATAAGATACATAATAATTATCAGGAGTGCTATAAAGGAGGCTATCATGAAGAAACGACTATTCATGCCTGACAGAAGACTGAAGGCGCCACCCTTGTTCCTTACATGTGTGATATTAAAGAATCCATCGACAACAGTTATTGATTTATATAGTGGTATCTTTGACCTGATGATGGATTTCGTAACCTGATCGGCTGCAACAACCACAAGGGCGATAACCCCTGACAGGAGATATTTATTCGCCCCGGCAGTCCGAAGGATCCTGCGGAAAAGAAAAATCTGTTTAGATTTTATTGCAGGGTTCATCTCAATGCTCCGATGCAGCGGGGACAGATTGTCGGATGTCCCTTATCCTTTCCAATATCTACGCTGTAGTTCCAGCACCTCTCACATTTATTGCCTTCGGCTTTGTTGACGAATACGTTCAACCCATCAACTTCCTCACTCACAAATGCTCCCTGAGGGCCTCTTGTATCTGTTTTTATCGAGACACCTGATACTATAAAGAGGGTAGGGAGGAAGTCTTTATAAGGTGAAAGGAGTTTATAGAGTTCCTCTGAGAGATGCAGACTCACATCCGCTTCAAGGGATGACCCGATGAGCCTGTTCTTCCTTGCGGTCTCGAGTGCCTTATTAACCTCATCCCTTATCTGGAGGAACCTCTGCCACTTCTGCTCAAAGGAATCATTAAGGAACTTCTCCTCTACTTGTGGAAATTTCGAAAGGAAGACGCTTTCTTCATCTCTATGAGCCGAGTCTGCTGCAGAAGATTTCTTCTCCACAGGATCCTTCGGAGGGATGTATCTCCAGACCTCTTCGGCTGTAAATGACAGGATAGGCGCCATAAGTTTTGTGAGTGTCGTAAGTATTTTATACATTGTCCACTGGGCACTTCTTCTCTCAGGTGAATCTGCCCTGAAGGTGTAGAGCCTGTCTTTAAGTATATCGAGATATGTGGCACTCATATCAACGGTGCAGAAATTATATATGGAATGGAATATAGTATAGAACTCAAAGTCCCTGTAACCTTTTTGCACCTTCGCTGTTAGTCTCTGTAGTCTTGCGAGGGCCCAGCGGTCTATCTCGAGCAGACCCTCCTCTGAGAAATGAAAATCAGGATCGAAATCATAGAGATTTCCCAAAAGGTACCTGCATGTGTTTCTTATCTTCCTGTATGCCTCGATAAGTCTCGTGAGTATCTCCGATGAGATCCTCACATCTTCTTTATAGTCCTCTGCAGAGACCCATAACCTCAATATCTCTGCACCGTGTTTGCCTATAACCTCCTGAGGTGCTATTACATTGCCTGCGGATTTTGACATTTTCTTTCCTTCTCCGTCAACAACAAACCCGTGTGTAAGTACAGATCTGTAAGGCATATCGCTACCGCTACCGAGTGAGGCGAGCAGGGAACTCTGGAACCATCCCCTGTGCTGATCGCTCCCCTCGAGATAGAGGTCTGCAGGCCATCTTAAATCCGGTCTTGTCCGTAGCACCGCTGCTTGGCTTACACCTGAATCAAACCATACATCGAGAATATCCTTCTCTTTCCTGAATTCCTCTGAATCACACTTAGGGCATTTGGTTCCATCAGGAAGTAGTTTTTTCGAATCCTCAGTAAACCATACATCTGCCCCCTTTTTATCTATGATACCAGCCACATAATCTACCAGCGACTTATCCATAAGATACTCACCACATTTCTTACATGAAAAGATTGTTATAGGTACTCCCCATGACCTCTGCCTCGATATACACCAGTCAGGACGGTT
>CAKKRL010000001.1 GCA_919902655.1 Thermodesulfovibrionia bacterium | reverse complement strand
CCCATTATGACCCAAGATGCGTTGGCTCCTGCGTTGCTGTTTGTTTAGCCATAAGCTCGCTATTGCGCGGGGCTTCAGACATGGTTAATTAGGGACACATCCCATATTTCCTAATTAATTCTCTTGTGTCAAGAAATATGGGATGTGTCCCTAATAAATGATTTACTCGTTGTTTGTAAAGTTTTTCAGATAAAACCAGTCGTAAGCAGAGGATTCAGGGCAAAGGGAAAAAAGGGGATAAGTGCAATTAACACGGTTGCCTAACAACCGGTTGGAGTCCGACGCTCGGAAAAACTCGCGCGGCTCAACCGGAGCATTGGGCCTCAAAAAAATTAACATCATTGTTTAATGTAGTATTTGAACATATTGTTTAAAAAGTCCTTAACTTCATATATTGCACTATCATAATTTTCGTCTTGTAGAGGGGTCACCTTGTCAATGTTACGCCGTGTATTTATTAGATAATTCATCCTGAATGCAGGATTACAATACATTGTGATGTTTTTTAATACTTCTTAATCCCATCGTTGCCTGCGGGCAGTGTTGGCATTTTTTAGGAATTCGCCTTCCTTATGAAGTTCATAAAAAATTCTAAAAACCCTATCTTGTTTAAATTCAGGGGCATATTCAAGAAATTCTTCCATCTTCTTCGTACGCAAATCATGGTAAGCTATAAAGGCAGACCACAGAATTATTAGTGCAAATATAACAAAACCCCATCCTGCTGGCATAGTCATATTCCCCCATTTTGCAGGCAGTAAGGGTTTAATAAGATTATAAACGTCAGCCAAATCAAGAAAAATAAATAATATGCCAATCCAAGCTTTGCTAATAATTGCTTTGGTGAAATATTTGATTGACTTCCACATCTTCGTAACATATCAAATATAATACATAAAATAAACATAAAAACCTGCACAACAATCGGTTCAAGCGGACGCGGTGGAACCGCGCCGCTTACCCGTGACATTGAAGCTGTAAATTGAGAAGCCTGCAACACGCTGTTATCATTCCTGTAATATAACTCTTGACGTTTAACGCTATCCGTTATATTATACACATATAGCATATACAACGAGTGATAAAATCATTTAAGAACAGGGCGACAGAGAAAGTATATAGTCGGGAGGGATCAAACAAACTGCCGAGAGATATTCAACAGGTTGCATTGAGGAAATTACGCATGATAAATAACGCCAAAAATCTTAATGATTTAAGAATACCACCAGCGAATTGGCTGGAAAAGCTAAGAGGTGACCGAGAAGGACAGCATAGCATTAGAATTAATGATAAATGGCGTATCTGCTTCACCTGGCAAGAAGATGATGCGTATGATGTGGAAATAACAGACTATCATTAGAGAGGAGAGTTATGAAAAAGAAGCTACATCCTATACATCCCGGGGAAGTGCTTTGGGAAGAATTTCTTAAGACGATGGGCATAAGTCAAAACAGGCTTGCACTGAATATCGGTGTGCCACCTCGGAGAATTAACGAGATTGTCCTTGGTAAGCGGGGGATTACAGCCGATACCGCCCTCAGGCTGGCAAAGTTTTTTGGAACATCTGCTGAATTTTGGCTTGGGCTGCAATCACAGTATGAGTTAGATGTCACTGCTGAGGAACTCGGCGAACGGTTGGATAAGGAAGTAAGGGCGTATGCAAACGCAGTATAAATAAAATCAGCTAACATCCAGATCCAGCTGACGCAATGAAACCGCCCTGCTGATTTAGGTCGTTAATAAAGGCTTGAAATAAGAGGCTCTCCTGTATTAACCGAACAATCCTGTACTCAGGTATCTGTCACCCCTATCAGGGAAGATAGTTACAACCCTTTTCCCTTTCCCCAGCCTCTTTGCTATCTGCAGGGAGGCCCATGCAGCAGCGCCGGAAGACATCCCGACGAGGAGGCCCTCTTCCTTTACAAGCCTCTTTGCCATTGATGCGGCGTCCCTGTCTGTGACCTTTATTATCTCGTCATAGACCTTTCTGTTCAGTACATCTGGAATGAAACCAGCACCAATGCCTGCTATCTGATGTGGCCCTGGTTCACCGCCTGAGAGGACAGGTGAAGACGCAGGTTCTACAGCTACTATGGCTATTCCCTTTATTTTTTTCTTCAGTGTTTCCCCTACTCCTGTAATAGTCCCTCCTGTTCCCACACCGGCAATAAAGGCATGTATATTATTTCCCATCGAACTTAATATCTCGCGGGCCGTAGTCTTTCTGTGGGCCGCGGGATTTGCAGGGTTCTTGAACTGATGCAGAATTATGTAATTTGGATTTCGGGCTACCATCTCTTCGGCCACATCTACGGCCCCCTTCATCCCCTTTTCAAAGGGAGTAAGTATAAGTTCAGCGCCATAGCTCGTGAGCAACTGCCTCCTCTCGGATGACATCGACTCAGACATCACAAGGATCATACGGTAGCCTTTTACAGCAGCGACCATTGCAAGACCTATCCCGGTGTTTCCGCTTGTGGGTTCGATGATTGTATCACCCTTTCTGAGCCTTCCTTCTTTTTCTGCATCCTCTATCATGGAGAGGGCGATTCTGTCTTTTACGCTTCCCCCAGGATTAAAACCCTCGACCTTAGCATATATATCGGCATCATCAGAGCCCGGGATCCTGTTAAGTTTAACTATCGGCGTGTTACCTATAAGGGACAGGATATCCTTATTGGGTTTCATGTTATTTATTCTCAATAACTCTATTAGTCGAGTCTACGACAGGGATAAGTTTATTAAGTATCCAGAGAAAGAAAAATGGCATGAATAATATTAAGAGGGCCCCTCCAACTCCTTCCTTGAAGGTGTCATAGTTATACGGGATCACAGGAAGGATATAGTCCATATAGCCTGAGAAGGTCAGTGAAAATGCCTGTCCTCCTATTACCACATTCCACCTCATCATAAAGACTCCGACAAGGACAAGGAAAAGACCTATGGTCGCCCTCCTTATGGTGAGGCGGGGCATGAGGAATATTATCAAAGGTAATATTGTCCCAATGCCATACTGGATAATGAAAATATTAAAGAAATCCCTGCTGTAGATTACAACACGCAATATGTCCCAATGCTTGAGCGCAGTATAACCGCGGAAGACGAGGTCCAGGAGTTCAAGGGTTATTGCCATGACCATAAAGAATATGAGGTATTTAGATGTCATTTTTATAGCATCTATCTCAACGCTCCGGACTTCTTCTGCAGATGTCATCCACGGTTTCCTCTTCCTTAAGATTACGACTTTCCTTATCTGCATAATGATTATATAAGTAAGCATACATAAGGCAATACCTGAAACAATTGCAGACATGATAAATATAACAGGCATGAGAGGGGTCATCCATAGTGCATTCGCCTTTACAGAGCCAAAGATGAATCCGGCATAGCCATGAAGGAAGCATGCTGCAGGTATCCCTATGCCTGCAAGGATCTTTACCGCCCTTTCATCTTTCTTTAATGACTCTTCACTGATGTCATATGCCCCGAGCGTCCACACCCTGTATACAAACCCCTTTATCCGGTTTCCAAGCCCTTCGGCATTCCGGAAATTGATCGCAGATTCCACAAAGAACTTTCTGTTGACGAACCATATCTCAGAGGCGACTATTGAGGCATACAGAAAAAATACAATCCCGAATGCAGCGATTGCAGATGTGAAATGCGGCGTAAAGAATACATTAAATCCCCTCAGCGGCTTCTGGAGATGGAAAAGTAAGGGCATCGGCGCTGCGAGGAGAAGGGCATAGGAGAAGGTGAGGGAAAACCTTGCCATATCCTTTAATTCCTTTCTTCCGAAGACATGATAGAGTGAAGAAAGGACAAATGCCCCTGCCACAAGCCCTGTCATAAACGGGTACATCACTATCTGCAGGCTCCAGTAGATATATTCGTTCGGATAGACAAAGAATTCCTTTAGAGTCCATAACTCGCCGTGTACTTCCATATCTTCACCTCACTATGGAATCGAGCCCTATGTAAAATACATGGGGTTTTGTCCCGTATTCCTCTTTCAAAACTGCGGTCCTCTCGGTCTTTATAATCCTTGCAACAGGGTCTCCTAAGTCTCTTATATTCCCTATCATCCTTGCACCGAAGGCGCAGGCATCAACACAGGCAGGTTTCATACCTTTATTTATCCTGTGATAGCAGAAATTGCATTTTTCGGCTACTTTATATACAGGATGGAAAAATCTTACACCATAGGGACATGCCATGATACAGTAACCGCAGCCAATGCACCATTTTCTGTCGATAAGAACAATCCCGTCTGGAGTCTGGTAAGTTGCACCAACAGGGCATACCTGGACACATGGAGGGTTCTCACACTGGTTGCAGAGTTTCGGAACGAAGAACGCCTTATCGATATCTTCCTTCTTTACCATTGTACCCATAGGGTCATTCTTTATAAAACCGTCCCTCGCAGCATTGGGAGAGTCTGCGTAGATTCTCCCGTCCTTGGTCATAACATATCTTTCAACCCATGTCCTCGATACATTTACCTCATAGGGGATCTCGTTTTCGAGTTTGCATGCCCTGACACACATACCGCAACCGATGCATTTTGTGGTATCCACGAGGAAGGTCCACCGTATCCCTTCTTCTTTTTTTAATGCAGCCAGCACCTCGGGCCTGAGGATTTCAAAGGCACCGAGAGAAAATCCAGTGGCAAGGATTGTTTTAAAACCTGCCTTAAGAAATTCTCTTCTGTCAAAATTCATCCTTATTCAGTTCCTTTCATTTAAATGATGCATCATGTGCACTGTGGCATGACATACATTCCATATCTGGATTATGTGTATCCGGGTCCTGCATCTTTAAGGTTATTGTTCCAGTGCGTAGTTCTGCATACTTTACAGGCCTGTATGGCATGTAGGCATGACATCTCAGACAGAGTTCTCTGCTTCTATCTATATTCAGTTTTTCCGGCTTTTCAGGATGGTCTATAGCAGGGCTATGACAATTTTCGCATTGCACCTTAGCATGTCTTGATGACACGACCCTTTTATACTGGACTGCATGGCAGTCCTTGCAGTATTCCCGTGTCTGGTATTTTATTTTGACTGCCTTCCAGTCCTCTTCGTTTCCTTTTCTATACCAGCCATAGGTGTAACCCTTCTCATGGATGCCAAAATCAGGAGGGACAATGATAGCACGGGCTATAAGAGTAATACCAATAAGTGCTAACACGACCCATAGTGGTCTTAAGATATGGCTTTTCATTTTTAAGTAATAATAATTAAATTGATTTCTTTATCACCCCGAGTATCTCCTCGGGTGTGGGGACAGCACCCCCGGATCTGCCATAGAATTCAACCACACTCTTTCCTTCAATAGAGAGTCTTACATCTTCGACCATCTGACCGAGGTTCATCTCTACTGTTAAGAATTTTCTTTTGTGATCAGCAAGCCTCCGGAGTTCTTTCTCAGGGAAAGGGAAAAGGGTTATGGGCCTGAAGAGACCTGCCTTAAGCCCTTCCTTTCTTGCCATTGTTATAGCTGAACTTGATATCCTGGCAGCGATACCAAAGGCAACAACAATGATTTCTGCGTCTTCGGTAAAGTGTGATTCGTACATAACTTCATTTCTCTTCATCCTTTCGTACTTTTCCTTCAGCCTCAGGTTTAATTCCTCGAGTACGCCTTCTTCCATATGGAGGGTTTTGATGACATTCGGCCCTCTCCCCTTGCAACCCGTGAGTGCCCAGTCCTTCTTCGGGAGGTTATGTATCCTGTCTTTTTTTATGAGGGCAGGTTCCATCATCTGGCCGATGATACCGTCTCCGAGTATCATTACAGGATTCCTGTATTCATCGGCCTTATCGAATGCCTTTATTGTAAGGTCTGTCATCTCCTGGACGCTTGACGGTGCATATACAAGGAGCCTGTAATCTCCATGCCCTCCGCCTTTTGTGGCCTGGAAATAGTCGGCCTGTGATGCGGCGATACTTCCGAGTCCCGGCCCGCCCCTCTGAATATTTGCGATAACCGCTGGGAGCTCGGCACCTGCAAGGAAGGATATACCCTCCTGCTTGAGGCTTATACCGGGACTGCTCGATGAGGTCATTGCCCGGGCACCTGCTGCAGATGCACCATAGACCATGTTTATAGCAGATATCTCACTCTCTGCCTGGATGAATATGCCTCCAACCTCTGGCATCCTCCTCGCCATATACTCAGGGATTTCGTTCTGAGGTGTTATTGGATAGCCTGCATAGAACCTGCACCCTGCCTGGATGGCCGCCTCTGCAAGTGCCTCATTTCCTTTCATCAGGATTTTATTATTTCCTTTTGACTCTTGACTCATGACTCATGACTCCCGACTTGTTTGTATACCTCTATCGCAAGATCAGGACAGCTCACAGCGCAGAGGGTACAGCCTGTACAATCGTTTTCGGATATGAAAACGGCAGGGTGAAAGCCCTGCTCGTTGAAATCATTCCCGATTACTATAAGTCCTTTAGGGCATGCAGGGATGCAGAGGCCACATCCCTTGCACCTTTCACTTAAGATAATTATCCTGCCAGTAGTATGTTTTTTAGTGTTCACGGTTCACTGTTCACGGTTTTTCGAACCCTGCCTTTACCATCTCCTCTGCATATTTTATTGATGTGCCTGTAACTGTCTTTCCACCGAGCATCCTTGCTACCTCTTCGATCCTTTCTTTTCCGTTAAGTATTTTTACCCTTGCTACGGTCCTTCCTTCAACAATCTTCTTCTCTACAAGGTAATGCCTATCTGCAAGGCTCGCTATATGTGGAAGATGGGTTATACATAAAACCTGTCTGTCCTTCGATATTAGTTTAAGTCTTCTTCCGACAAAATCGGCCGTCTTTCCGCCGATCCCTGCATCTACCTCATCAAAGATCAGCGTAGGCGTATCATCCCGGCCTGCAAGGATTGCCTTTAAACTGAGCATTACTCTTGAAAGCTCTCCTCCGGATGCTATCTTTGAGAGAGGCCTCGGGTCTTCACCTGGATTCGATATGAGGAACTCTATCCTGTCTATTCCGTTTGCAAAAACCCTGAACCCATCAGATGTATCGTCTCCCTTTTCCTGATAGAGTCTTATAAGAAATGTAAGTCCTCCCATTCCAAGCTGTGATAGTTCAGCCGTTATCCTTTTAATTATCTCTTTTGAGGCCTTTGTCCTCTTTTCTGATAACTTTTTTGATTCCCCGGTAAGTTCCTGTCTTGTAATCCCGATCTCTTTTTTGACCTCTTCTATCCTGCCGGTTCGTCCCTCTATCCCTTTAATCTCAGATTCTACATTACGACCGAACTCTAATATTTCTCCGATAGTAGAACCGTATTTCTTCTTAAGTCTCGAGATCTGGTCCAACCTCTCTTCAATCTCATCAAGCATCTCAGGATTACTCTCTACCTTTTCCCTGTAATCCCTCAGTGTCTTTGCCACATCCTCTATCTGAAGTATGCTGCCCCCAAATCTATCGAGGGTCTCGGTGAATACAGGGTCCAGTTGATTAATCTCCTTCAGGGAATTAAGGACCTTTGAGAGATTTTCTAAAACAGGGTAATCTCCTGAGTAAAGTTTTTCGTATGCCTCTCCTGCTAAGGACGACAGCCTTTCGGAATTGGAGAGTATCACCCTTTTTTGCTCGAGATCCTGATCTTCTCCCATCTTCAGTCCTGCTCCTTCGATCTCTGCCTTCTGGAACCTCAGAATGTCCTCCTTCTGAGACCTTTCCCTTTCCCCGGTCTCGAGGAGATAGAGTTCTTCTCTCAATGATTTCAGCCTGTGGTATAGTTTTTCAACTCTATCCCTTTCTTCCCTGAGGTCTCCGAAACTATCGATAAAACCCATCTGTCTCTCTTCTGAAAGGAGGGACTGGTGTTCGTGTTGTCCATGGATATCAAGCAGGGCCTTACTTATTTCTGACAGCGCAGAGAGGGTCACAGGGGTTTCATTTATAAAGGCGCGGCTTTTACCTGATGAATTTATGATCCTCCGGATAATAATATCCTCATCGTCTGTACCAAGATTTTTAATTACAGGAGACCTTTTATCGGTTTCGAATATTACCTCTATGATAGACTCTTTTGCGCCCTTCCTTACTGCATCGGAAGTTGCCCTCTCTCCAAGGACGAGTTCTATTGCATCCACAAGGATCGATTTCCCTGCACCGGTCTCTCCTGTAAGGACATTAAGGCCTGTGGTAAATATAACTTCAAGTTTATCGATGATGGCGAAATCCCTGATGCTTAATTCCTTAAGCATAGATAATAAGATATACCATATCTGTTACTGAGTCAACTGTCAAAAAATATTTGCCATCATCAGCCTTTTCTGATATACTTCGGCCAGTCATTACCTGTAACCAGAATTTTTTAAGCCATGGATGACAGAGAGATTAAATCTATCCTTGAGACCTTCCTATTCCTTTCCGAGGAGCCTTTAGAACCTGATAAGATAAAAGGTCTGCTTGATGGTGTGGCTTCTGAGAAAATAAAGGATTTTTTTAAGGAACTGAAAAGGGAATATGATGATAGAAAGGGGGGACTCCAGATAGCGGAGATCGCCGGGGGGTATCAGATACTTACAAAGACCGAATTCGCCCCATGGGTCAAGAAATTTAATCTTGTAAGGCTATCATCAAGGCTTTCAAAGGCTGCCGTTGAGACCCTTGCTATCATAGCCTACAAGCAACCTCTCATAAGATCGGAGATTGAGGTGATAAGGGGTGTAAATATCGAAGGGATTCTTAAGAACCTCCTGGAGAGGAGGCTGATAAGGATTATCGGAAGAAGGGATATCCCCGGCAGACCACTTATGTACGGGACTACAAAGGAATTCCTTCAGTACTTCGGTCTTAAAGAACTCTCAGAACTTCCGACATTAAAGGAGTTTAAAGAGACAGAGGTCATCGCTGATCAGGGTGTGCCGGAGCTTCCCCTGGAGGGATTGGAAGGTCCGGAGCAAGGTGTTTTAGAAGAAGAAATACATGAAGGAGATTAAATCTTGCATAAGGGGTTCTTAAGAATAGGTATTTTTATAATCTTACTTGTAACTACTTTCTTTTTTATGGATAACTCCTGGGCGTCAGTGAAACAGAAGAGACAGGTAAACAACCATAAGAAATCAACAAAAAATATCTCATTCCATACCGTAAAAAAAGGGGAGACACTTTACAGGATAGCAAAATCTAACCGGATGAGTGTGAACGAACTCATGGAACTGAATGGTCTCAGGAGTAATAAGATAAAAATAGGACAGAGGCTTGTCCTGTCCACAGGATCCTTCGGAAAAAAATACCCCTTACCACTATCGAAACAAGTCCAGGACTCTTCCCTCAATAGAGAAGGGTGGGAGAGGGGACGGGCAGAGATATCTTCGCAAGGGGAGGTTCTGAGTTCGGAGTCCGGAGAAAGGAATTACGGGATTGAGCTGGAGGACATGGGGGCTGTAGGTACAGTCCTCTCAAATGCAAGGGATTATCTCGGAGTGCCATACCGTCTCGGCGGGACGACTACAAGGGCCTTTGACTGCTCTGGATTTGTCCAGAAGGTATACAAATCAGTTGGCATCGATCTCCCGAGGACTGCGAGGGAACAGTACAAGGTGGGCAGAGAGGTGGAAAGGGATGAGATTTCCCATGGCGATCTCGTATTCTTCAAAAACTATTCATCTTATCCCTCACATGTAGGCATATATATAGGTGATAACTATTTCATACACGCCTCAATAAAAAATCGGAAGGTAAGGATAGACAGCCTCGATGAGACTTACTACAGGAAGAGGTTTATCGGGGCGAAGAGGTTGATAGAGGCAGAGGGAGCAGAAGGGACTTCAGATTATATCAATCCTGGGTAATATTTATTTTTACCTGCTCTTCCCTACTCCCACCCTCTCACAATATTTAAATAGCCTGCACCTGCTGCATAAAGGTGAGATGGGTTTGCAGAGGTTCTGGCCGTAGAGGACGAGGAGGTTGTTTATATCGATCCAGTATTTTTTCGGTAGTTTTTCCCTGAGAGCCATCTCGGTCTCAAGGGGATTCCTTGTTTTCACATAACCCCACCTGTTCGTTATCCTGTTGACATGGGTATCTACGCAGATTCCGGGTTTGCCATAGCCGAGTGTTATCACGAGATTTGCGGTCTTTCTTCCAACACCCTTTAATTTAAGGAGTTCATCAAGGTCATCAGGTATCTTTGAGTTATATTTACTAATGAGTGTTTTAGAAAGTCTCTTTATAGTCTTTGCCTTTGTTCTGTAGAAACCTACAGGGAATATCGCCTTCTCTATCTTTTTGACCGGGAGGCGTGCTATTTCCTCAGGGGTTAATACGAGGGAGAAGAGCCTGTCATTTGCCTTCTCGGTAGTCCTGTCTTTTGTCCTGAGACTCAGGATGCAGGAGATAAGAACCCTGAAGGGGTCCCCTGTCCTTTCAGCAACAAGGCCGACTGCAGGGATATCCCATGTTCTTGCCTCTTTTTGAAGTATCCTGATTATTTTGTGTATATCTTTGTCTTTCATCCAAAATACCACTGGATAATACACTTATGTTTTTTAGAATTCAACAAATTATTCAAGAGGGCAAAATCCTTGACATGAATACAGGTTTGTGTAAGATTAGGTCTGTGGGTGTTCTTGACTTAGCGATTAAAGATGGACTCCTGATCGATGGTTCCGGTAGTGAGGGAAGGGTGATTGATATAGGGATCAAAGGGGATAAGATTGAGGCCATTGGAAATTTAAATGAGAGCCTTGCTGAGAAGGTAATCAATGCCAAGGGTTTAGTGATTTCCCCGGGATTCATCGATCCCCATTCCCATTCAGAATTTACCCTGTTAGCAAATCCGAGGGGGGAGAGCAAGGTTATGCAGGGTGTGACTACAGAGATAAATGGAAACTGTGGTCTTTCTGCTGCGCCTCTTATCGGGGAATCAAGGGAGCAGAGGGAGGGGGACTTTGAAGAACTCGGTATAAAAAAGAGGTGGGCTACTTTTGGCGAATACTTCTCGATCCTCGAAAGCAAAGGCCTCGGACTTAACTTCGCTACATTGGCAGGTCATGGGAATATAAGGGCATCGGTAATCGGTTATAACGACAGGCATCCTTCTAAAGAAGAAATGCAAAAGATGGATGTGTTGTTAGAAGATGCCCTGAGGGATGGTGCAATAGGTTTATCCACAGGGCTGTGTTATCCACCCGGAGTTTATGCCGCTATTGGAGAGATTATTAATCTCTCAAAGGTCGTCTCAAAATACAACGGAATCTATACGAGTCACATGAGGAGTGAAGGGGATAAACTCCTGGAGTCTGTCGAAGAGACTATACGGATCGGTAAAGAGGCAGGGGTTCCTGTGCACATCTCCCATCTGAAGACAAGCGGTGAAAAGAACTGGGGTAAGATAGATGCACTCTTTGATCTCATAGATGGTGCGAGGAATAAAGGTATAGATATTACCTGTGACAGATACCCTTATACAGCCTCGAGCACAGACCTCGATGCAATTCTCCCATCATGGACATATGAGGGAGGTATGCAGAAAGAGTTAGAAAGGTTAGAAAGTTTAAAGGTTAAGGAGAGCATAAAGAAAGAAATACTAATCAAACATCCTGAGAAAGAGTACTGGGAAAGTGTAAATGTGTCGTCTGTATCCTCACAGAAAAATAAATGGATGGAAGGTAAAAGCCTTTCTTACATCTCAAGCCAGATAAATAAAGACCCTGTAGGTACACTTTTCAATATCTTATCAGAGGAAAGGTTGAGGGTTTCTGCCATATTCTTTTCTATGAATGATGAGAATCTTAAAAGGATACTCAAGAAACCTTATACTATGATAGGCTCGGACAGCTCTGCACGTTCTGATAACGGTATAACCGCAAAGGGTAAACCGCATCCGAGGGGGTTCGGGACATTTCCGAGGGTCCTCGGAAAATTTACAAGAGAAGATGGTGTCTTAAAATTAGAAGAGTCTATAAATAAAATGACAGGGTTTCCTGCAAAAAGATTTGGAATTAAAAAGAGGGGGTTGATAAAAGAGGGCTATTATGCTGATATTGTTATTTTTGATCCGGAAAAAATAAATGACAGGGCTACCTTTGAGGTCCCTTTCCATTTCCCTGATGGGATAAGTTATGTTCTTATTAACGGGATGACTGTGGTGGAAGATGGAAGGGTTAAAGATGTTCTGCCAGGGAGGGTTTTAAGGAATGGATAAGAGGCCCCTGATAGGTGTAACAATGGATATAAGGGACACAGAAAATGGCCTTTACCAGTATATAAATAAAAATTATCTCGATGTAATAGACAGGGCAGGAGGAACGTCTCTTGCATTACCTATCTCACACAGTGAAGATTCTACAAGGGCAGTTGCCCAGATTATTGATGGCCTGATCCTCAGCGGTGGCGGAGATATACACCCTTCGTATTTCGGAGAGGAGGCAATAACAAAACTGTCTCTTACACCCCATGACAGGACCGATTTTGAGTTATCCCTTCTAAAAGAGGTGATGAAAAAGAGGAGGCCTATCCTCGGAATCTGTTATGGTATGCAATTAATTAATATTGCCTTTGGAGGCAGCCTCTATCAGGATATCAAAAAACAGGTTCCTAAATCGAGAGACCACAGGAAGAACCATTCTGTAAAGATATTCCCTGATAGCAGGCTTCGTAACATTATGGACGGGGCAGAGGCGATCGATGTTATAAGCAGACATCACCAGGCGATAAAGGAGACAGGAAGAAATCTTTCTGTTTCAGCACAATCAGAGGATGGTATAATAGAGGCGATAGAAATGGAGGATTACACTTTCCTGATCGGGGTTCAGTGGCACCCTGAGAAAGAGACAGGTGATTTCTTTACGAGAAGGCTCATATCGAGTTTCATCAAGACCTGCATGGGTAATAAGTAATGAATGAATCCATCCGTATCGGCAGGATTATCGGGATCCAGATAAGGATTCATTATTCCTGGTTTATTATCTTCGGAATAGTTACGATCTCCCTTGCTACTGCCTATTTCCCCGGGGAATATAAGAGCGAGAACCCTTTGCTATACTGGATTCCTGCCTTTTTTACTGCACTTATTTTATTTGGCTCTGTCCTGATCCATGAACTCGCACATTCCTATGTGGCAATCAGGAACGGGATAGAGATAAGGGGGATAAACTTATTTATCTTTGGCGGAGTGGCAGAACTCACAGGGGAGCCAAAGACAGCAATGGCAGAACTGAAGATAGCTGCGGCCGGTCCTATAACGAGTATCGTCATAGGCTTTTTATTTTTACTTATTGAAACCTTTTTCGGGTCATGGATGGGGATAGAGATACTTTCCACTTTAAGATACCTCTCATTTATAAATTTTGCCCTTGCCATTTTTAACCTTGTCCCGGGGTTTCCTCTTGACGGAGGGAGGCTTCTCAGGGCCATACTCTGGAAGAGGTCCGGTGATATTAAGTCCGCAACAAAGACTGCGAGCCGTTTCGGCCAGGGGTTTGCCTATATCCTTATATTCTTCGGTGTATTCCAGGCCTTTTCAGGCAGGTTCCTGAGCGGCATCTGGATGGTCTTCATAGGGTTCTTTCTCGATCAGGCATCGAAGTCGAGCTACCAGCAGCTACTGTTAAGACAGTTCCTCACAGGGGTGAAGATATCTGATATCATGACAAAAGAGATAGTAAGTGTAGATGGAGATATATTTCTAAAACATCTTATAAATGATTATTTCCTGAAATACCATTTTAGCAGTTATCCTGTTATGGACGGAGAGAGGGTCGCAGGACTTATATCTATAAAGAATGTGAAGGATATACCCAGCGAGAAATGGGATGTAACAAGGGTGGGTGAGGCCATGATACCCATAGGGGAGTCTCTTGTTGCAAGACCTGAAGAAGAGGCTGTCTATGTCCTTAACCGGATGCTAAAGGATAGCGTGAGCAAGGTCGTGGTTATAAAGGATGGACGTCTCCTGGGGATACTCACACTTCAGAACATAATGAGGCTCTTCAAGATAAAGACGGATCTGGGGGAGTAATATGTTGAAAAGCAAAGACAAGATAAAAGAAAGAAAAATATTAAAAAAGATATTAGATATTCTCAGGAGGAAAGGCAAGAAGATCGTCTTCACAAACGGGTGTTTCGACCTTGTCCATATAGGCCATGTGAGATACCTTGAGAAGGCCAGGGGATTTGGTGATATCCTTGTCGTGGCTATCAATACAGATTCTTCTATAAAAAGGATAAAGGGGAGGGAAAGGCCTATTACTCCACAGGGAGAGAGGGCAGAGGTGCTTGCATCACTTGGTTGCGTTGATTATGTAACATTCTTTAATGAAGATACACCCTATGAACTGATCGAGATGCTCAGGCCTGGTATCCTCGTTAAGGGGGGAGACTGGAAGAAGAAGGATATTGTTGGGAGTGATATCGTTGAAGGTTCGGGCGGAAGGGTTTATGCGATTCCCTATATAAGAGGTGCATCAACTACAGGGATAATAAAGAGGGTCTTGAAAAGGTTCTCTGATGATTAATAAGGATTATGATAATTAGGATCTTAATCTTATTTTTACTTCTGTTCCTTATAATACAGCCAACCATTGCCTCTGAGCCGATAAAGATAGGGCTTTCTCTCGGGCTTACAGGGAAATATTCCGAGATGTCAGATATGCAAATGAAAGGGTTCAGGCTCTGGGAGAAGGATGTGAACGACAGGGGAGGGATCCTCGGGAGGAAGGTACAGGTTATTGTCAACGATGATAAGAGTAACCCGCAGAATGCGAAGGAGTTATATGAGCGTATGGTATTGGAAGATAAGGTTGACCTTGTCTTCGGGCCATATTCCAGTGAGATAACAGAAGAGGTACTTCCCGTAACAGAGAAATACGGTTATCCCTTACTCACATCCGGAGCGACTGCAAACAGGCTCTGGCAGAAAGGCTACAGGTATGTCTTCGGTGTCTTTTTGCCGGCAAGTAAGGTCGCGGAGGGTTTCCTTGAGATGCTTGTTATGAACGGTCTGGATAATATTGCCATCGTCCATGCAGATGACTCTTTCTCGAAGGATGTCGCAGATGGCACAAAGAGATGGGCAGAGAGGTTCGGACTCAAGGTTGTTCTCTACGAGGGTTTTAAAAAAGGTACTGAGAACCTCGATGAAATTGCCAAGAAGGCAAAGGAATTTAAGGCCCAGGTTATTATTGTCTGCGGACATTTCGATGAGGCCGTAAATATGAGAGTTTCTTTAAAAAGGATTAAATGGTACCCGAAGGCATATTTTGCATCCGTTGCTCCCTCAATGCCTGCATTCTATGAGAGGCTGAAGTCTGATGCAGAATATACATTCTCCCATTCCCACTGGGAGCATTATGGAGGATTGCTTGCTCCGGGCTGTAAGGAATTTTTTGAGACGTTTAAAAAGACATATAAAAAAGAGCCTGCACATCATGCAGCACAGGCTTATGCTGCAGGGCAGATACTTGAAGAGGCCATAAAAAGGGCAGGTAGTCTTGACAGAGAGAAGATAAGGGAGATGTTATACTCGATGGATACAATGAGCATAATAGGCAGGTATGGCGTTGACAGGACAGGGATGCAGATAAAACATTTCAGTCTTGTAATACAGTGGCAGAAGGGGAAAAAAGAGGTAGTCTGGCCTGAGGAGATCAGGACAGGAAAACCAATATTCAGATGAAGGACTACAAGTCCGGAATAATAAACAGCCTTGCCTTCAGGATTATTGCACCGGTATTTCTGATAGTACTTTTTTCAGGACTCGGCCTCTACATATTTGTCCTGAGTTCTGTCTCAGATTTTGCAGACAGGCATATAAAGGAAGGTCTCCGGAACTTATCACACGACATATACAATATCTGCGATAAGAACCTGAACGAACTCTTAAGGACAGGTCTTTCAAATGATGAAAAGGCCATGAGAATAGGAAAGGGAATAACTATTGGAATGATAGAAGAGTTTATGAAAGAAAATAACCTGAAGGGTTCTATAAAAGAGGGCGGGAAGGAAATACAATTAACATTAGATATTCCACCGGAACTTTCAGAGATGGCGGAAGAGACAGTCAGAGAACATACCATTACTTCTTTAGAATATGAAGGGAAAAAATATTATGCGAATCATATACATTTCGAACCATGGAGATGGCATATGATTTTGATAAAGGACGAAGAAGAATATGCTGCCCTGACAGAGAAAGTCAGATCTGCTTACGGCATAACAGGACTTATACTCTTTATGTCTGTAATATTATCCTTCTATTTCCTGAACAGATACACAAGAAATCCGGTCAGGAAGATAATAAAAACCATACAGAAGGGCGAAAAACCTGAATATAGAGGGATATATGAGTTTGAATTCCTGAGTGATAACATCAGGAAGATGTTAGAGGCTCTGGAGAAAGAGACGAGGATGCTTAATAACATCTATCACATTGCTGCCTCAAGAAGGGGAGAGGACTTCTTTGATGAAGTGGCAATGGCGATAGGCAGGATGTATGGCCTGAACTCGCTCATAGGGAAGATAACTCCTGACAAGGAGAATGTGCATGTTGTTGCGATGTATTATGGTGGTGAGTTGAAGAAGAGTATTATTATTTCCCTTGAGGGCACACCCTGTGAAGGTGTTGTAACTAAAAAACATATATATGTAATTGAAAATGATGCTTATAAGAAATTCCCGCAATCGGAACCTTTAACTATTATAAAGGCGGATTCTTACATAGGCATTGCAGTGTTTGATAGAAAGGGTGATGTAGTGGGTGTGGTAAATGCCTTTGGCAGGCAGAGAGAATTTACAGAGACCGATATAAAGGTCTTCCAGACAATAGGCCAGATGGTTGCAACAGAATTCGAAATGCAGGAGAAGGAAAAAGAGGAGGCAAGAATCAGGGAGGAGTTGTTTCAGACGCAGAAGATGGAGGCGATAGGGACACTTGCAGGAGGCATTGCGCATGACTTTAACAACATGCTCCAGGGAATACTCGGTTATGCATCACTACTTAAGATGAAGATAAAAGAGGATGACCCGATTTATAAACCCCTTGAAGTAATAGAACGTTCTGCTGAGAGGGCAGCAAACCTTACCAAACAACTTCTTGGTTTTGCCAGAAAGGGAAAATATTTTGAAGAGCCTCTTGATCTTAATGACATTATATACAATGTACTGCAGATCATATCAAGGACCTTTGACAGGGCAATCGAGATAAAAATAGACCTCGACAATAAACTCTGGACTGTTGAGGGAGATAAGGGACAGATAGAACATGTTGTCCTCAATCTATGCATAAATGTGAGGGATGCAATGCCTGCCGGAGGGATTCTCCGAATCGAGACTTTAAATAAGGAGATCAAAGAAGGGGATGATTCTTATTCAACGATAATTCCCGGGAAATATGTTTTAATTAAAGTTGTAGATACAGGCATGGGGATGGATGAGGAGACAATGAAACATATCTTTGAACCATTCTTTACAACAAAAGGGATAGGCAGGGGTACAGGGATGGGCCTTGCAATGGTATACGGTGTTGTGAAAAACCACGATGGCTTTATATCTGTTGATAGTGAGATCGGAAGAGGCTCAACCTTTACGATATACCTCCCTGCAGTTGAGAAGAAACCAGAAAGGGAGGATGAAGAGGTTAAAGAAATCCCATACGGGAGGGGTAGAGTCCTTGTTGTTGATGATGAGGAGTTTATAAGGGGCCTTTCGATGGAGGCCCTGGAGGGTCTTGGCTATGATGTCCTTGAGGCGGCTGATGGTAAGGAGGCGATAGAGATCTATAAGGCAGAAAAAGGTAAGATTGACCTTGTTATTCTTGATCTGATCATGCCGAAGATGGGAGGTAAAGAGACCTTTGAGATGTTAAAAGAGATAGATCCTGATGTTAAAGTACTTATTTCTTCAGGATATGGTATTGACCCCCAGGCGAGGGGGATGCTCGACAATGGTGCGAAGGGTTTTATCCAGAAGCCATATAATATTGTAGAGATTGCCGATATGATCAGAGGATTTTTATAATTTATGTTTGGACTTAATCTTTTTGCAAATATTCCCTCTTTCTGCCTGCTTTATTTCTTGTATGGTCTTGCCTTCTTCTTTTTAGGAGTATCCATTGCTGTAAAAGACATGAAAGGAAGTGAGTTAAAACTTGCAGATAGCCTATGGCTTCTGGCAGGGTTCGGATTTTCTCACGGAGCCCATGAATGGCTTGAACTCTATCTGATCCTGCAGGGTCAATATATATCTTTCTTTGAAATATTACTGGTAAAGTTAATAACAGTATTCGTTGTTGTCCTCTCATTCATATTCCTGTTGCAATTTGGCTTATCACTTGTACGTCCGGTTAATAGTAATCGCACAAAGTGGTTAAGGGTACTTCCTGTAATTCTTTTCCTTGTCTGGATCATATATTTATGGAGATATGGATTTAATATGAATATCCAGTTTTTTGAAAAGGCAGACCTGCTTGCGAGAAATACCTTTGGCCTTGCTGGAGGGTTTATAACTGCCTATGGGCTTATAATGTATTCCTATGAGGTAAAAAACTTAAGCCCTCCTGTTTCAAATAAACTCTTTTATGCAGGAATTGCTTTTGCATTCTATGGCGTATTTGTAGGGATATTTCCTTCACTATCAGTAATGCCATATCTCACAATCCGCGTGGAGGTATTACGGAGTATAACAGCTATCCTGATTGCCTGTTTTATCATTAAGGCCCTTAATATCTTTGATATAGAGACGAGAAAGAAGCTGGAAGAACAATTAAGACGACTTGCACAATCCGATAAACTTGCTTCTCTTGGACATCTCGCATCAGGAATTGCACACGAGATTAATAACCCGCTCACAAATGTATCTCTTAATATCCAGATCCTGAAGAACAAATTCGAAAATAACACTTCCGACAGAGAGACTATACAGAAACTTCAGGCAATTGAAAGAAATCTGGACAGGGCATCTGCCATTGCGAAGGAATTGCTGCAGTTTTCACGCCAGAGAGAATCTGAATTCATTCCCTTGAATATCAATGATGTGATAACAGGTACCCTTACACTGCTGAGATTTAAACTAAATGATGTAAAAATCGATCAGAACCTTTCGGATATGCCTGATGTAATGGGTGACTTTGGGAAGATGGAGCAGGTCTTTATAAATATCCTGAATAACTCTGTTGAATCTATGCCAAATGGAGGAAGTATCTCTATTTCTACATACCATAGCAACAGCGAGGTTAAAGTAGAAATATCTGATACAGGTGATGGGATCTCTGAGGAGAACTTACCAAGAGTATTCGATCCCTTTTTCACAACAAAGGAGATAGGAAGGGGGACGGGACTTGGGCTTTCGATATGTCATGGTATAATCAATCAACATAATGGCAGTATAGAAATATCAAGCGCTATCGGAAAAGGGACAACAGTAACAGTCAAACTTCCGGTAATGGAAAATTATGAAAAAGATTCTCATAGTAGATGATGACGCAGAGCTAAGGAATAACCTCTCTGAGATACTTAAGGGTGAAGGATATCATACTGAAGAAGCGGGTTCTGGTAAGGAGGCAATAGAGAAGGCTGTATCTTCAGACTTCGATATCGCCCTTATTGATTTAATGATGCCAAAGATGAGCGGAGTGGATGTGCTTTCAGAACTCAGGCGGATAAAACCTAAGACGAGGGTGATTATGATAACGGCTTTTGCGACAGTTGAGAATGCGGTAGATGCTATAAAGAAAGGGGCAAGTGACTATATTTCGAAACCATTCAAAATAGATGAACTCCTTACCACAATAAGAAGGGTGCTTGAAGAGGCAAGGTTTGAGGAAGGAATTATGAAATTAGACCTTGACTTCACATTAAGTTCTCTGTCCAATTATATAAGAAGGAATATTATACGATTGCTATCCTTAAGAACAGGTATGCATTTTATGGAAATCACGAGAGAACTCGGAATAGAAGACCACACAAAGGTAGTCTTCCATCTGAAGATGCTTAAAGAGTCTGGTATCATAGAACAGGATAAAGACAAGTTATACTTCCTCACAAAAGAAGGAGAGAAGACCTTGGACTGTCTCAAGATATTAGAGAATTACCTCTCTAATAAATAGTCGTCAGTTACCATTTGGCACTCTTCAGTCTTTTAATCCGACTTCTTGACTACCGACTACCGACTTTTTTGACAGCTCTTTGCCTGTGAATTATTCTTCACAAATATCCCTACTTTGTTAAATATTATTTCTCTTGAATAACCTCACATCACTACTATATTTTTCTGTAGAAGGAGGTGATATATTTTTACTGAATTTAGTCCTTTTTAAATCATAAGTTCAGATCAGAAAGGAGGTATAAATTGAAAGGCAAAAATGGAATACAAAAAAGGTTGCTTATATTTACTATCATGGTCGGCTGTCTCTTGTTCGTAATAGCTGGAGTTGCCTTCTCTATCGATAGTGCCAGTTATGTGGGTAGTGACAAATGCAAAGCATGCCACGGAGATCTGGCAAAGACCTTCTCTACTAATATCCACAGTAAGGCCGGATTTTATGGAGTAAAGGATGCAGGCTGTGAGTCCTGTCACGGCCCGGCAGGGAAACACGTGGATACAGGCGATAAATCAGCTATCATCAACCCCGCAAATCTAAATTCCGAAACGGTTTCTACAAAATGTCTCGAGTGCCACAGCAAGGATAAAGGGCAGATGTTCTGGAAGGGTAGTGTCCATTCGAGTAACGAACTCGGTTGCACTTCCTGTCACGGTATTCACTCAAACAAGGAAAGGCTTTTAAAGAAAGCAGATGAAAAAGATGTCTGTTTCACCTGCCATTACGATGTCCGTTCTTCAATGTTCAAACGCTCAAAACATCCTTTGAGGGATTCCTCTTCGCCTTCAGGTGAAGGTAAGATGGCCTGCTCATCCTGTCATAACCCCCATGGTGCAAGGGCAGAGAAGTTAATAAATGCTAAGTCTGTGAATGATAAATGCTATGAATGCCATGCCGAAAAAAGAGCGCCACTACTCTGGGAACACTCCCCGGTTAAGGAGGATTGCCTTACCTGCCATACTGCCCATGGATCTTCCAATGACAAGATGCTTGTGACAAAGGTGCCGAGATTATGCCAGCAGTGCCACATGCAGGGCAGACACCAGTCAGGGGCTTTGGGTACAAACTCTGTCTATCTGTTTAACAGGGCATGTCTTAATTGCCATCCGATGATACACGGTTCTAACAGCCCATCAGGCGCTGTATTGCAACGTTAATGGAAAGAGTTAGACTTAAAGGAGGTGGAAAAATGAAAAGAGTAAGTTTTAAATATATAGGACTATCTTTGATTATATCGCTCTTTCCTGTTTTTGCTGTGACAGCGCTGGCAGAAACGGATGTTATGGGTGGTAAGGCTGTTATAATAGGAGGGGCTGATGTTGCTGTCCAGCAGAGGGATGTCGATGGATCTGTCGAGAAATTTAACGAATACAGAGATGTGAGGAATGGTTTTATCTTTAATGAGATCAGGCTGGGTGTTATCGGCAATGAGAGCCCTTATTACCTGGATCTGAAGATCAAGAATCCTTTACAGGATAATGAGTTTTACAGATTGAATCTGGGAAGGCATGGTGGATATAACCTCAAATTCCTCTTCGATCGCATTCCCCATAACTTCAGCACGAGGAAATTATTATTCTCCGGGGCTGGCACAGGAAGACTTCTTATCGCAGACCAGATACAGACAGACCTGCAGGGGGTTGAACAGACAAGACAGGAAAGGGGAGGAAATCCCCTCAGTGATACAACCGGTGAAGATACGATTGCCAGGGGAATAGTAAACAGCCTCTACGTGGCTACAGACACAACGGCCTTTAAGCTAAAAAGAGATAAAACCGGTTTTGTTCTCGACTTTAATATTACAGATAATACAAAGGCCTGGGCGAAGGTGACCAACGAAAAAAGGAGCGGGACAAGGGTGACCTCTGCCGGCTCCTATGAACGTTATGCCCAGGGGGCTTCTGGCCTTGCCCATACCGGAGATATGTTCTTCATTGGCGGGGTAGAGCTTGCAGAGCCTATTGATTATAGAACAACCACCTTTTCGATAGGTGCCGGAGTTTACAAAAAGAAATGGCTGGCAGATCTTGAATATACGCTCACCAATTTCGACAACGAATACTCATCCCTCAGGTGGGACAATCCCTTCAGAATATCCGATGCCTCAGCAACAAGCTCTACGGGAGGTGCTGGAGACCCATTCAACAGGGGACGTTTTGCAACAGGTCAGCTCTCACTTATGCCTGACAGCAAATCCCATGACTTCAGTGTTTCTGCGGCAGTAGATCTTCCCCTTCGCAGTAGATTTTCAGCCAATATCAGTTACGGCTGGATAATACAGGAGGAACCCTTTGTCCCTTATACAATGAACAGTGCCATCAGCTCTGTAGCCGGATTCGATGTAACGAATACTGCAAACCTTCCGAAGGGAGACCTTGGCGGCGATGTGAGGACGCTTGCACAGAACTATGTTCTCACAAGTAAACCCATAGAGCCGCTTAGACTGACTGCAAAATATCGTTACTATAACTATGATAATAATTCCGATCAGATCCATTTCCCCGGATATGCAGCCTTTGGAGAATCATACTGGAGGAAAATAAGGAACGACAAGGGAGCTCCTGTGGAAAATGAACCGCTTTCCTACACCAGACAGAATATAGACCTTTCTGCAGATTATCACGTTATAAAACCACTTACGCTACAGCTTGAAGGTGGATGGGAGATATGGGACAGGGAGAAACTACGGATTGATTCAACAAAAGAGTCAAACATAGGTGGCGGGTTAATATACAAACTTTCAAAAATAGCCAGCTTAAAGGGGAGCTACAGGTATGCACACAGGACAGTTGATGGATACAAAACCGGCAATACATTAGAGAACCCAGAAGCGGTCGGACTTGTAAATTACGACTGGGCAGAACGCAACAGGGACAAGGCCGATTTAAGGTTCCAGATCGCACCTATAGATTCTCTTACACTCGGTATTTCAGGTCAGTACCTGAATGATAAATATGCTGAAGACGAAAGGTTCGGACTTAAAAGATCGAAAGCTGTTACAGGCACTTTTGATGTAGCCTATGCTCCATCCAATGTGCTTACAATCTATGCCAACTATGGGAATGAATACCGCAGGAGCGAAATACAGTCAGGTGCAAAGGATGATGCCTTTAACGCAGCCGGTACACTGGATGATGTATTTACTTCCAATAATTTCAATCCCTTCAACTACTGGAATACCAATATCAAAGAAAAGACAGATACGGTAGGGATCGGTTTGACGATCCAGATCGTTCCAGATAGGCTAATACTCGACACAAATTATAATTTCTCCCATAGCAAGATGGATTTCGATAATTACAATCCAAACGGGAAGGTAAAACTTGCCAATGCTGAGGCACAGGACTGGCCAAATGTTGTGAATCGGCTCCATGAGTTCAAGATAGACCTGAGCTATAACCTTGCTAAAAACCTGAAGGCCGGTCTCAGATACATGTATGAGAAGTATGACTTGGATGATTTTACCTGGGATGATATGAAAACTTATATGGCAGGTTTATCAGCTGAGAACAGCACAAGATTCCTCTTTACCGATGCCACTTATGATGGCTATGAAGCCCATGTAGGAGGGGTTTACATCACTTACATGTTCTAAAAAGAAGTATATCTTTCTATTCCGAATGAGGGATGGCTTATAAGCCATCCCTCATTTACATAGCTAATCTCTATACCATCCTTGACAGAAAAGATATTCCCTGTTATCATCACCTGATTTAAACAGAATTAGTCCCCTCACCTCTCTATGAGTCATAGGCAATCCTCTCCCCTTGGGGGAGAGGGTGGTGAGGGGGGAATTTATGGACAAAGATGAGGGCCTTGGTGACAGGGGGGACAGGTTTTATAGGGAGCCATCTTGTGGAGGCGCTTCTTAAAAAGGGTTATGATGTTACATGCCTTGTAAGGCAGACAAGCACCTTAAGATGGATTGAGGGTCTTAAGGTGAAACTTATATACGGCGATTGTGCTGAGAAGGAGACACTCAAGGGGTTGATTAAGGGGTATGATTATATCTACCACCTCGCAGGTGTAACAAAGGCAATAAGCAGAGAGGTATATTTCAGAGAGAACTCACTGGGTACTGAGAACATCGTTAATGGTGCTGCAGAGGAAAACCCCGGTCTTAAAAAATTTGTTTACTTAAGCAGCTTAGCTGCGTCAGGTCCGAGTCCTGATGGAATCCCGCTTGATGAGAATAGTCCGCCTAATCCTGTATCAGATTACGGGAGGAGCAAACTTGCAGGAGAGAATGCGGTCTTGAAAAACAAAGATTATTTAAGAATTGTTATAATAAGACCTCCAGCGGTTTACGGCCCGAGGGACAGAGATATTTATTTCTTTTTTAAATCAATAAAAAGAGGTATAATACCGCTCTGGGGAGGGGAAAGGTTTCTTAGTCTCCTCTATGTGGATGACCTTGTTGAGGGTATTATCTCTGCAGGAGAAAGTGGAGAGGGCATATATTATCTTTCAGATGGTAAGATTTATTCTATTGATACCGTAACCGGGAAGATCGCAGAATCCCTGGGTGTGAGGCCTTTGAAAATAAGAATACCAGAATCGTTGTTATACATAATAGCCTTAATCTCGGAGGTATTATATAAGATTACAGGAAAGCCGCCACTTATCAATAGAGAAAAGATTAAAGAGGCAGTACAGAAATACTGGATATGCAATAACCAAAGGGCTGTAAGGGATTTTGGTTTTAGTCCAAGAGTTTTTCTTGATGACGGCATAAAAAGGACAGCTGACTGGTACAAGGATCATTGCTGGCTATAAGAAAACATGACTATGGATATCTTTCAAAAATGCGCTAAGTTTACTACAGCCAAGGAGGTTATGGCCGCCGGGGTCTATCTTTATTTCCGCAGAATAGAGTCTGCCCAGGACCCGGAGGTGATAGTTGGAGGCCGTAAGATGGTAATGATAGGCTCTAATAACTATCTCGGCCTTACAAACCATCCTAAGGTGAAGGAGGCAGCTATAGAGGCGATAAAGAAATATGGTACTGGCTGTGCGGGCTCCCGTTTCCTTAATGGAACCCTCGATATCCATGAAGATTTAGAAGTTAAGCTCGCCTGTTTTATGAATAAAGAATCAGCCCTTATATTCTCCACAGGGTTCCAGACCAATCTTGGTGCGATCTCTGCCATAGTAGGGAAGGGTGATATCGTAATTATAGATAAGATGGATCATGCAAGTATCATTGATGGTTGCAGGCTATCTTTTGGTGAGTCAAAGAAATATCGCCATAATGATATGGAGGACCTCGATAGGATTTTAAAACAAAACGGTGAAATTGGTAAGCTTATCGTTGTAGATGGTGTCTTCAGCATGGAAGGAGATATAGCTAACCTTCCCGAAATAGTGAATCTTGCAGAAAGATATGGGGCTGGTGTAATGGTAGATGATGCACATGGCATAGGGGTCCTCGGTAAAAATGGTAGAGGAACTGCTGAACATTTTGACCTTGAGGATAAGGTTGATATAATCATGGGAACATACAGCAAATCACTTGCCTCTATCGGAGGTTTTATTGCTGCAAGCGAAGAGGTTATTCACTATGTCAAGCATATCTCACGTCCATTGATTTTTAGCGCAAGTCCCCCACCTGCTTCTGTAGCTGCTGTAAGCGCTGCCATTGATATCATAATAGCGGAGCCAGAGAGGAGATCGAGACTCTGGGAGAATACAAGAAAGATGAAGAAAGGATTCGGGAACTTAGGTTTCGATACAGGTCCAAGTGAAACTCCTATCATACCTGTAATAGTTGGTGAAGATCAGAAGGCCTTTCTGATGGGAAGGGGGCTACATGAAGAGGGGGTATTCGCGAATGTGGCTGTAAGTCCGGCCGTCCCTAATGGAAAGGCTCTGATAAGGACAAGCTTCATGGCTACCCATACAGAAGAACAACTTGACAGGGTTCTCGAGGCGTTCAAAAAAGTTGGCAAGAAGCTCGGGATCATATAAAATCAAAAATCAAAGATAAAAAGTCAAAAATACATATCAAAATCCAAAAATAGCTGCTTCATGGGATTTCATTTCTTAAACCACTTTTGAATTTTTATCTGTCATTTTGCATTTTGATTTTTTATTTTTGATTTATGAATATAAAAATTGAAAGCATTGACGATGAGAAAGACCTTAAGGACTTTATCAACCTTCCCTTCAAGCTTTATAAAAAAGACCCTTACTGGGTTCCTCCGCTGATATCCGATCTGAAATCCCATTTCTCCAGAAAGAATCCCTTCTTCGAACATGCTGATGTAACCTTCTTTATAGTAAAAAAGGATGGCATACCTGCAGGAAGGATTGCCGCTATTGTCAACCATAAACATATAGAATTCCATAATGAGAAGGCAGGGTTCTTCGGATTTTTCGAATCCATCAATGATTATGATGTTGCACGGGCCCTTCTCGATAAGGCTGGGGAATGGCTTAAAGATAAAGGAATGGAGATAATGAGGGGGCCGATGAACTTCTCTACAAACGAGGAATGCGGTTTCCTTATAGAAGGCTTTGAATCAAGTCCGCTCCTGATGATGCCATATAACCCTCCTTATTACCTTGAGCTTATGGATAGGTATGGCCTTAAAAAGGTAAAGGACCTATTCGCTTATATAATAGATGTGCCTGATGAGTTACCACCGAGAATTATAAAGGCTGCTGTGATTGCAAAGGCCCATGGAGCGGTTGTAAGGCCTGCAGTGATGAAAAGATTCGATAAAGAATTAGAGACCTTTAAAAGTGTCTATAATTCTGCCTGGGAGAAGAACTGGGGTTTCATCCCGATGACCGAGAATGAGATCGACTGGATGGCGAAGAGGATGAAGACCCTGATCGTGCCTGACCTTGCACTGATAGCCGAGGTTGATGGTAGACCTGCAGGATTTTTCCTTGCACTTCCTGATTATAATCAGGTCTTTAAGAGGTTAAATGGCAGATTAGGACTTTCAGGGATAATAAAGGCCCTCTGGTATTCCAGGAAAATAAGAGATATTCGTCTCCTAATCTTCGGGATACTTAAAGAACACAGGAAGAAGGGGATCGATGCCCTTTTTTATCTTGAGGCATGGAAGGCGACAAAGAGGAAGGGGTATAAAAGGGCTGAGGTTTCATGGATACTCGAGGATAATATCCTTGTACACAGGGCAGCAGAGATATTTGGTGCAAGGCTATACAAGAAGTACAGGATTTATGAGATGAAAATAAATCAGGGGAAACAGACCTGAACTTGGTGAGACATAAATCAAAAAGGAGGTTGTTATGAAATACTTAGTTTCAATAATTGCTGTTCTATTTTTTGCAGTAACAGTGCAGGCTGAGGTGCGCACAGAGGTAGTGGAATACAAGCAGGGCGATGTTGTTCTTGAGGGTTATCTTGCTTATGATAATGCAGTGAAAGGTAAGAGGCCAGGTGTTTTGATTGTGCATGAGTGGATGGGGGTTAATCCCTATGTCAAAAAGCGAGCAGAACAGCTTGCAAAACTCGGGTATGTAGCATTTGCAGCAGATATATATGGAAAAGGCATAAGACCGAAGAACAGCGATGAGGCAGTAGCAGAATCAAGGAAATACAGGACAGACCGCAAGCTCATGCGCTCCAGAGCTAAGGCAGGACTTGATGTTTTGAAAAACCATAAACTTGCAGATACCAAGCGCACTGCTGCCATAGGCTACTGCTTTGGAGGGACTACTGTATTGGAGCTTGCGCGAAGCGGCGCTGATGTGGCAGGTATTGTAAGTTTTCATGGCGGGCTTGATTCGCTGAATCCCAATGATGCAAAGAATATAAAGGGTAAGGTATTGGCTTTGCACGGCGGCGATGACCCATTTGTCCCGGCAGGACAGGTTGCAGCATTTCAGGACGAGATGCGAAAGGCTGGTGTTGACTGGAATATGGTGATTTACGGGGGCGCTGTACACAGCTTTACAAATCCGGACGCAGGCAGCGACAATTCCAAAGGCGCTGCATACAATGAAAAGGCAGACAAACGTTCATGGGAGGATATGAATCAATTTTTCAAAGAGATATTTAAATAATATCTGGGAATAAGATGTTCTAAGAGGTCATAACTGAGAATTGTGCATACAAATTAAAAGATGGATAAGGTAATTATACTGAGCGGGCTTTCAGGTGCGGGGAAGACTGTTGCCCTCAGGGCACTTGAAGACGGAGGATATTTCTGTATAGACAATCTACCCCTTACCCTGATAGATCCTCTCCTATCGACCCTTAAAGAGAGAAAAAATATAAAAGGTGTAGGTATAGGCGTGGATGTGAGGGAAAAGGAATTCCTCACGGATGCCTATCAGATATTTTCAGACCTTAAAAGGAAATATAAAGTGGAGATATTATTCCTTGATGCTGAGGAAGGTGTTATTATCAGGAGATACAAAGAGACGAGACGTCCCCACCCGATGTTCTCACTCTACAGGGAAGGGGACCTTCCAAGGGCAATAGAGGAAGAGAAGGCACTTCTCTCTCCTGTAAGGGATGCCTCGGACAGGATAATTGATACCTCCACCCTTACACCCCATCAGCTTAGACATACGATAATCTCTGCATACGGCACAATGGAAGAGACCCAGCCACTTAATCTTTCGATTATTTCTTTTGGATATAAATTCGGTGTCCCACAAAACCTCGACCTGCTCTTTGATGTAAGGTTCCTGCCTAATCCTAATTTTATCCCGGAACTCAAGCCGCTGAAAGGCACGGATACTTCTGTTTCCGGGTTTGTCCTTCAGAATGAGGAAACAGGGAAGTTCCTTGCCCATCTTAAGGGATTAATTGATTTCCTTATACCACAGTATATCAAAGAGGGAAGGACCTATCTTACGATAGGGATTGGATGTACAGGCGGAAGGCACAGGTCACCTGCTATTGCGGAAGAAATATCAAGTCATATAAAGAATCAGAATAATATGAGGCCGAAAGTGATTCACAGGGATATGGAATAACAGGATACCTGATACTTCCATTTCATTGGTTATCGGCGTATTCCTCCTTTCCTATCTTTTATAGAGCCTTTCTCCAAAATAGATAGTCACGATAGTTAGGAATATACCGGCAATAACATCAACCACATAATTGAGGGTATGGAAAAAATCCCTGGGGATGACGCAGCTGAAGACCCAAAAAGGCTGGAAAATTTTCTCAGGACCAAAAAGACAAAGACAGAAACCATCCCCGTTAAAGACAAGAAAAGATGCTGCGGGAGGTAAAATAGTGCTCAGAAGGTTTCTTGAAAAACTTCACAACTTCAGGCTATTGCCTGTATTTGTAATTGTCAGCATGATTGTCGGCATTGCAATCGGCAAGTGGTATGGGATTTCGAATTTTTCACTCACACCGCCTATTGATGCCATTAAATCAATATTTCACGGCACATATGAGTTCAGCATTGGAAATACCCTTGCGCTCGGCATTGTCGTAGGACTTTTCATGATGATGTATCCTGCGATGGCAAATATAAAGTTCGAGGATTTGGGAAAGGCGACGCGATCGCCAAAGCAGCTTCTTATTGTGGCCTTTTTCAACTATGCTATCGCCCCGTTCTTTATGCTCCTTCTCGCAAAAATATTCCTGAGCGGTGAGCCAGACCTTTACACAGGGCTTGTCCTTTACGGACTCGCCC
Source organism: Thermodesulfovibrionia bacterium (assembly GCA_919902655.1). GTDB lineage: Bacteria > Nitrospirota > Thermodesulfovibrionia > JACRGW01 > JACRGW01 > CAKKRL01. The sequence goes on along the minus strand of CAKKRL010000001.1, from coordinate 276 downwards.
CATGCATAGCAATGGTCATCGTCTTTACCTATCTTTCGGCAGGCAATGGGCCTCTGGCGATAATTCTTGTTGCGATTAACTCGATTATTCAGATGATATTGATTCCTGTTTATGCCAAACTACTTTTAGGCGATGTTGATTTTGATGTATGGGTTGTCGGCGAAAGCGTGCTTTTATACCTCGGCATTCCCCTAATTGCAGGAATGCTTACACGGTTTTTAGGCGTAAAAAGATTCGGCGAGGAGTGGTTCCATAAGCTGAAATTCTATCTTGATA